>NZ_AP022564.1:1217649-1522062 GCF_010727125.1 Mycolicibacter terrae
CGGGGCGCAGCAGGGTCAGTTGCAGATCGTCCTGTCCCGGGCAGGATTCGAGCACCGAGACCGCCGACGAGGCCGCGGCGGCCGACACCAGGGTGCAGCCCTGGCCGCGGCCGCGAGCCGATGGTTTCACCCGCGCGTCGATCTCCCCGTAGGACAGCACCCGGACCATGTCCGAGCGCCACAGTTCCAGGCGGGTGTTTCCGGCCGAGAGCACCGCACTGCCCTCGGACGCGACGGTCACGCTCGGGTCGGCGTAGCTGGTTCGGGCCGGTCCGCGCCAACCGGTCGCGGCGACGACCGTGCTGACCTGACCGCAGCCGCGGGAGTCGGGGTACACCGCGACGGCATAGCGGTAGATCCAGGACACCGCGCACAGGTCGACTCCGCGGGCATAGCTCCAGCGTTCCTCGCCGGTGAGCGGGTCGCGCCCGGTCATCTGCGGCCCGTTACCGGTGATCACTGTGCCGGAGACCAGCACCGGAGCCCGGGTGACCGGGCTGGCTGCGGTCCACAGCTGGGCCAGCGCCGCCGGCACCATAGCGGCCGACGGGGGATTGGTCGCCGAGTCCGCCGCCGGCCGGCTGACCGTGGCGCGGGCGTCGCTGGTCCACCAAACGATCACCCCGGTGACGACGACCGCGACCGCGATCACCGCCGCGGCCACCAGATCGCCGGTGGTGCGGCGCTCCGGTCGCACCATGTCGAAGGCCCGGCTCAGCTGCCGTTCACCGCGGCCGCGGCCTTGCTCGGCCGCCGGCGACGGCGGCGACGCGGCGCGCTCTGCCCGGTGTCCTCGGATGCCCCGGCGCTCCGAACCTCGCCGGCATCGCCGGGCCGGGCGGCCGGCGGTGAGGCGTCGGCCGAGCCGGCCTGGCCGCCGCGGGTACGGCGTCGGGACCGGTTGGCGTTGCGCGGCGCCCGCTGCCGATCGCCCGACGTCTCGCGGAGCTCGCGGTCCCCACCCTCGGTCCGCTTGGCCGGCGCCCGGGTCGGCTTGCCGATGGTCCCGCCGGCTTCGGTGGGGATGTTCAGCTCGGTGTAGAGGTGCGGGGAGCTCGAATAGGTCTCCGACGGGTCCGGGCAGCACAGGTTCAGGGCCTTGTCGATCAGCGTCCAGCGGGCCAGCTCGTCCCAGTCGACCAGGGTGACCGCGACGCCGGTCTTGCCGGCGCGCCCGGTGCGGCCGATGCGGTGGACATAGGTCTTCTCATCGTCGGGGCACTGGTAGTTGATGACGTGCGTGACGTCGTCGATGTCGATGCCTCGGGCCGCGACGTCGGTGGCGACCAGCACATCGATGTCGCCGGTGCGGAACGATTTGAGGGCTTTCTCGCGGGCCACCTGGTTGAGGTCGCCGTGCACCGCACCCACCTTGAACCCGCGTTCGCCGAGGTCGTCGGCGACCTTCTGCGCGGTGCGCTTGGTGCGGGTGAAGATCATCGTGGCGCCGCGTCCGCGGGCCTGCAGGATCCGGGCGACCAGCTCGGCCTTGTCCAGCGCATGGGCCCGGTAGACGAACTGCTCGGTGGCGTCGTGCACCGCCGAGGAGTGCGGCGCCTCGGCGCGGATGTGGGTGGGCTGGTTCATGAAGCTGCGGGCCAGCGTGATGATCGGGCCCGGCATGGTCGCCGAGAACAGCATCGACTGCCGGTCGTCGGGGATACGGGCCAGGATGCGCTCGATGTCGGGCAGAAAGCCCAGGTCCAGCATTTCGTCGGCCTCGTCGAGCACCAGCACCGTGAGCCCGCCCAGCTGCAGATGGCCCTGCTGGGCCAGGTCGAGCAGCCGGCCCGGGGTGCCGACCACCACGTCGGCGCCGGCCTGCAGCGCCTCGATCTGCGGCTCGTAGGGCCGGCCGCCGTAGATGGCCTGCACCGACAGCGGCCGGTCCCCGGCCGTGAGGTACTTTGCCGCGTCGGCCAGGTCGCCGGAGACCTGGATGCACAACTCACGGGTGGGCACCACGACTAACGCCCGCGGAATGCCGGTCAGCGGCCGGTCGGTGCTGCCGGCGACCCGCTGCAGCAACGGGATGCCGAAGCCGAAGGTCTTGCCCATGCCGGTGCGGGCCTGGCCGATCAGGTCGTCGCCGGCCAGGGCCAGCGGCAGGGTCAGCTCCTGGATCGCGAATGCGTGCTCGATGCCGTCCTCGGCGAGTGCGCGGACGATCTCGTCGCGGACGCCCAGTTCGGTGAAGCTCGGGGGGGAGGTGGGACGGGTAGTGGAGATAAGCGGGGTCATGCGCTGGCAGGTGCCTTTCGAAGTCGGCGCGGTATGTATGTCGATCGCGGTGTGGTCGGGGCGCACACGCTGTGACGGTCGATACCTGACTTGCCGATTCGGGGGCCCTGCACTCGCCGTGGAGGCGGGCCAACCGCGTGTACGCGCATTGCTCGGCAGCACCGAATCGGCACTGCCTGGTGCTCACAGTACCTGGTCGGGCCGGAGATCGGTCCAATGCGGCGCAACGCCTACAGTGTGGTGATGAATTCGGTTCCCTCGGCCGACCCGGTGACGGAGGCTTCGCAGCCGCGGCTGTCCGCCGATCATCCCGGTGTCAACGAGCTTTTCGCTCTGCTCGCCTACGGCGAGGTGGCGGCGTTCTACCGGCTCACCGACGAGGCGCGCATGGCGCCCGACCTGCGCGGGCGGATCTCGATGGCGGCCATGGCCGCCGCCGAGATGGGCCACTTCGAGTTGTTGCGCGAGGCCCTGGAGAGCCGCGGCGTCGACGTGGTGGCGGAGATGTCGAAGTATGCCACCGCTCTGGACAACTATCACCGGCTGACGATGCCCAGCACCTGGCTGGAGGCGCTGGTCAAGACCTACGTCGGTGACGCGATGGCCGCCGACTTCTACCTGGCGATCGCCGACGGTCTGCCCGACGAGGCGGCCGACGTAGTGCGCGCGGTGCTCGCAGAGACCAAGCACTCCCAGTTCGTCGTCGGCGAGGTGCGCAGCGCGGTCACCTCCAGTGCCAAACAACGCAGCCGGCTGGCGCTGTGGTCGCGGCGGTTGCTCGGCGAGGCGATCACCCAGGCGCAGTACGTGCTGGCCGACCACGACGAACTGGTCGACCTGGTGGTCTCCGGCGCGGCCGGGCTGACCCATCTGGCCGGGTTCTTCGACAGGATCCAGCGCACCCATGACGAGCGCATGCGCGAGCTCGGCCTGGCCTAGCGGGTGAACAGCCCGCCCGCCCATCGCCGCAGCGGCACCCTTGTGCCGGCCATCCGAAATCTCCATAGGGGCGTGCGGGACTGCGCATTCCGCGTTCCCACCGGCGGCATGGCCGGCATTGAAGTACCCCGCTGCACTCGAGTTATCGCCGAGGGCGAACGGCCGGTGCGTCCCAATCCTCTGACCGTCCACTAGCCTGCTTACATCGCCCAACGCGAAATGAAAGGGGCCGGCGTGGAGGTCAAGATCGGGGTCACCGACAGTTCGCGCGAACTGGTCATCAGCTCTGCGCAGACGCCAGATGAAGTCGAGGAGCTGGTGGCCGCCGCGCTGGGCCAGGGGAAGGACAACCCGGGGCTGTTGTCCCTCACCGACGAGAAGGGCCGTCGATTCCTGGTGCAGGCCGCCAAGATCGCCTATGTGGAGATCGGCATCGCCGACAGCCGGCGGGTCGGGTTCGGAATCGGTTCCGCCGCCGCTACCGGGTAAGCGGCACGTGTGACAGTCCGCCCCAGGCGAACGCCACCGTGCCGTCGACGGCGTCTTCCTTGGTGATCGGGCGATCACTGTCGAGCCAGTACCGGGCGCAGTCCACGCTGATCGCGACCAGTCCCACCGCGACCATCCGGGCGCGGTGCGGGTCCAGGCCGGAGTCATGGCTGACCAGATCGAAGATCGCGTCGATGCAGGATTCGGTTGCGACCCGCACCTGGACCGCGACCTGCGGCTCGGCGACGTTGTCGTTCTCGAAGATCAGCCGATAGCCCTGGCCGTCGTGCTCGATGAAGTCGAAGAACGCCTGCACCGCCGAGCGCAGCCGCTGGCGGTTGTCGGTGGTGGTCCGCAACGCCTGCCGTACGCCGGAGACGAGGTTCTCCACGTGCCGGGCCAGGACGGCCAGGTACAGCTCCAGTTTCGACGCGAAGTGCTGGTAGAGAATCGGTTTGCTGACACCGGCGCGGTCGGCGATCTCGTCCATCCCGGCCGCGTGGTAGCCGCGGTCGACGAACACCTCGCTGGCCGCGATCAGCAGCTGACCGCGCCGCTCGTCGCGGGGCAGGCGGCTGCCCCGACGGCCGCTGGCCGCCGGCGCCTTGGCACTGCCCGAGCCGCGGCCGGCCGGCTTGGCGCCGCCCCGCTCGGCCGTGTCGATCGGTTTGCTCATCGACTCCTCAATCCGGGTCCGGCCGGCCGGCGGGATGGGTACCCGACGGCCGGTGCGTGACAGCGAGACTACGCGCTGCAGCCGTCACTTCCGCCAGCGACATCCACCAACGCGGTGTCGATCGGATTCGCCACGGCCCGGACCGGCCCGTCAGGGCGCGGCGAAGAGTCGCAGCTCGCAGTGGTTGTGTCATTCTGGGACGGTGACCTACGACCCGGGGCAACACGGCGGCGGTCGAGCCCCGGTGCTTCGGGATCGTTTCCGCGAACCCCTGCGCGCGCAACGTGACCCGCTGGCCGCCGGCGCCGGGCGGTTGCGGTCCGACCGCGACGTCCATCGACAGTGGCGTAGGCAGAGCTGGCTGGGCAGGTTCGTGTCCACCTACGGCTGGCGCGCCTACGCGCTGCCGGTGCTGATGGTGCTCACCGTGGTGGTGGTGTATCAGACCGTGACCGGCACCGGGGTGCGCGCCCCGGACTCCAACGAGCCGGTCCAGGGCCCGCCGACGATCGGATCGGCCGGTACGTCGATCATCGGCGCGCCACCGCGCGGCCTCACCGAATTCGACGTCAACCTGCCGACCGGCGTGTTGCCCGACGGTGGGCCGTTCACCGAGGCCGGTCACATGGCCTGGCACATCGTGCCGGGCACCCAACCGGTGTTCGGCCGGGGCACCGAGAAGGTGTTCGCCTACACCATCGAGGTGGAGAACGGCATCGACACCACCGCCTTCGGCGGCGACGACGCCTTCGCCCGGATGGTCGACCAGACCCTGCGCAACCCCAAGGGGTGGACGCACACACCGCAGATCGGGTTCGTCCGGGTGGACGCGACCAGCGGCCCGATAACCCCTGATTTTCGGATCTCGTTGACCTCGCCGATGACGGTCCGGGAGGGCTGCGGCTACGAGATCCCACTCGAAGCGTCCTGCTACAACCCGTCCTACGGGGCGAGGTCGGAACCGCGGGTGTTCATCAACGAGGCCCGCTGGGTTCGCGGCGCCGTGCCCTTCCAGGGCGACATCGGCTCCTACCGGCAATACCTGATCAACCACGAGGTCGGTCACGCCCTCGGCTATCAGCACCACGAGCCGTGCGAGAAGCAGGACGCCCTGGCGCCGGTGATGATGCAGCAGACGTTCGGCATCTCCAACGACGACGCGGCGAAGTTCGACCCGGACTGGGTCAAGCCCGACGGCAAGACCTGCCGGTTCAACCCGTGGCCCGCTCCGATTCCCTGAAATCCGGCTCGGGAAGCGTCGCGGGCCGTTTGTCGTTGACCCCATCAGCTGCTGTGATGATGGTGGATGCGATTTGAGGAGAGCTGTCGGTGTCGAATTCGCTGCCGCCGCTGGTAGAGCCGGCCGGCGAGCTGACCAAGGATGAAGTAACGCGCTACAGCCGCCACCTGATCATCCCGGACGTCGGCGTGCAGGGACAGCAGCGGCTCAAGAACGCCCGAGTGCTGGTGATCGGGGCCGGCGGGCTGGGCGCGCCGACGCTGCTGTACCTGGCGGCCGCCGGCGTCGGCACCCTCGGGATCGTCGACTTCGACGTCGTCGACGAATCCAACCTGCAGCGCCAGGTCATTCACGGCGTCGCCGATGTCGGCCGGTCCAAAGCCGAAAGCGCCCGCGACTCGATCAAGGCGATCAACCCGCTGGTCCGGGTGCAGCTGCACCAGCTCCGACTTGCGCCGGACAATGCCGTCGAGCTGTTCTCCTCCTACGACCTGATCCTGGACGGCACCGACAATTTCGCCACCCGCTACCTGGTCAACGACGCCGCGGTGCTGGCGCACCGGCCCTACGTGTGGGGGTCGATCTTCCGTTTCGAGGGCCAGATCTCGGTGTTCTGGGAGGACGCGCCGAATGGCCGGGGCCTGAACTATCGGGACCTGTACCCCGAACCGCCGCCGCCGGGGACGGTGCCGTCCTGCGCGGAGGGCGGTGTGCTGGGGGTGCTGTGCGCATCCGTCGGGTCGGTGATGGGCACCGAGGCGATCAAGCTGATCACCGGGATCGGCGAGTCGCTGCTGGGCCGGCTGATGATCTACGACGCCCTGGAGATGAGCTACCGCACCATCGCGATCCGCAAGGACCCCTCCACGCCCAAGATCACCGAGCTGATGGACTACGAGGCGTTCTGCGGGCTGGTCTCCGACGAGGCGGCCGAGGCGGCCGACGGCTCCACCATCACGCCGGCCGAGCTGCGCGAGCTGCTGGACTCGGGGCGGCCGCTGGCGCTGATCGATGTGCGCGAACCGGCGGAATGGGAGATCAACCGGATCGAGGGGGCCCGGCTGGTACCGCAGTCGACGATCAACACCGGCGAGGGGCTGGCGGCCCTGCCGCAGGACCGGATGTCGGTGCTGTACTGCAAGACCGGCATCCGTTCGGCGGAGGCCCTGGCGACGCTGAAGAAGGCCGGTTTCGCCAATGCGGTCCATCTGCAGGGTGGAATTGTGGCGTGGGCCAAGCAGATGCAACCCGACATGGTGATGTACTGACCGGCGGTTCAGCGAGGCACGCTTGTGATCACCGCTTAGGCTGACCGTGTGACTGTCGAGCCGCCGCCTGAACACGTGCTGGCGACGTTCGGCCTTCGCGGTGTTGCACCCACCCCACTGGATGCCGGCTGGGAGGACGGCTGGAAGTGCGGGGAAGTGGTGGTGTCGATGGTCGCCGACCACGCCAGGGCGGCATGGTCGGCGAAGGTGCGCGAGACGCTGTTCGCCGACGGCATTCGGCTGGCCCGGCCGGTGCGCTCCACCGACGGACGCTATGTGGTGTCGGGCTGGCGGGCCGACACCTTCGTGGCCGGCAGCCCGGAGCCCCGCCACGACGAGGTGGTCTCCGCGGCGGTGCGGCTGCATGAGGCTACCTCCAAGCTGGAACGGCCCCGTTTCCTCACCCAGGCGCCGGTGGCGCCGTGGGCCGACGTCGATGTGTTCATCGCCGCAGACCGGGCCGCCTGGGAGGAAAGACCGTTCGCCTCACTGCAGGCCGGTGCCCGGCTGGCCCCGGGATCGGTGGACGGTCAGCGGTCGATCGACTTGATCAATCAGCTCGCCACCTTGCGCAAACCCACCAAGAGTTCCAGCCAGTTGGTGCACGGCGACCTCTACGGCACGGTGCTGTTCTCCGGCGCCGCGGCGCCCGGCATCACCGACATCACGCCGTACTGGCGCCCGGCGTCCTGGGCCGCCGGAGTGGTGGTGGTGGACGCCCTGTCGTGGGGTGACGCCGACGACGGGCTCATCGAACGCTGGGAGTCGATGCCTGAATGGCCCCAGATGCTGTTGCGCGCGTTGATGTTCCGGCTCGCGGTGCACGCCCTGCACCCGCGGTCGACGGCCGAGGCGTTCCCCGGGCTGGCGCGCACCGCGGCCCTGGTTCGCCTGGTGCTCTAGCGTCAGAACCGGTGACGTGCGGTGCGCAGATCCACCCGGCCGTCGACGGCCAGAACCCCTTCGGCGCGAAGCCGTTCCAGTTGTTCGGTGTGCAGGTGCGCCGCCGGCCGCCCGGACGCCCTGATCACCCGGTGCCACGGCAGGTCCGAGCCGTCGATCCGCAAGATCCATCCGACGATGCGGGGGCTGGAAAGCCCTGCCGCGGAGGCGATGTCACCGTAGGTGGCGACCCGGCCGGCGGGGATCCCGAGGATCAGCGCGCGTACCCGCTCGACCTGCTCGTCGGTGACCGTTGCCACGGTTGAGCTCCTAGCTCCGGGCCAGCTGGGCGCGGATCGCGGCCGCCACCTCGGCGGGCCGGGCATGGCCGACCATGTGATTGCAATCCAGGTCCACCAGATGGAGATTGGTGCCGAGCCGTTCCCGCAGGGCGCCGATCAGGGCGTCGCCGACATACGGGGGCGAGGTGCGGGTGGCCCGCACCAGCGTCGTCGGCGTGGCGCCGGGCAGCACCGCCTGACGCGCCAGCTCGCTCCAGTACGACATCATCGCCGGCACGCTGATTCGCCAGCCGAAGCGCCCGTCGGGCAGTGCCACCAGGTGCTCGTCGAGTTCAGTGTCGAGCAGTGCGGGATCCACGTCGGACCAGGCGCCGTTCTCCTTCTCGGCGCGCGCTTCCGCCGGGTCGGGGTAGTCCGGTGAGGCCAGCATCGCCGCGGCGATCTCGGCCATCCACTCACCGTCGAGCCCGATCGCCGGGTCGAGCAGCACCAGGGCGTCGACCAGGTCGGGGCGTGCCGCGGCCAGATGCAGCGCCACCGCCCCGCCGAAGGAATGCCCGACGACCGTGACGGGGCCGTCGGCGGAGCGCTCGAGCAGAGCGGCCAGCGCCGCCACGTTGGCATCGATGGTCCACGGTGCCGCCCACGACGAGTATCCGTGACCGATCAGATCCGGTGCGGCGAGGGAGATCTCGGGCAGATGCCCGGCGAGGTCCCGCCATCGCCCGCCGTGGCCGGTCAGGCCGTGCACCGCCAACAGCCGGATCGGGCCGTGCGGGCCGTAGCGGTGCACATGCAGATGATGATCGGAATTCACCCGTCGATGGTGCCAGTCGCGGCCGGGATTGTCAGAGGGCAGTGCTGTCATGGGTGCCATGACGCAGCACCAGGGGTCGAGCGCCGCCGAGGCCGCGGCGGCGCTGGACCCGCGCGCGCGGGGGGTGCTGCGGGTGCGGGGCGGCCCGGGGACCGGCAAGACCAGCCTGCTGGTCGAGGCGGCCGCGGCCCACGTCGCCGCCGGGGCCGATGCGAATTCGCTGCTGCTGTTGACCGGATCGGGCCGGCTGCCGGCGGCGGCCCGCGGGTCGCTGACCGCGACGGTGCTGGCGGCGGGCGGCCCCACTTCGGCCCGGGCGGTCAGGGAACCGCTGGTTCGCACCGTGCACGGCTACGCCTTCGGGGTGCTCCAGCGTGCGGCGCGGCGGGCCGAGGCCGCCCCGCCACGGCTGGTGACCGGGGCCGAGCAGGACAGCGTCATCCGCGAACTACTCGCCGGCGACGGCGCCCGGGCCTGGCCGCCGTCGTTGCACGCGGCGCTGGCCACCGACGGCTTCGCCACCGAACTGCGGGACCTGATGGCACGCTGCGCCGAACGCGGCGTCGACCCGGCCGAGCTGGTCCGGCTGGGTAAGCGGTGCCGCCGCCCGGAGTGGGCCGCCGCGGGCCGCTTCGCCCGGCAGTACGAACAGGTGATGCTGCTTCGTGCTGCGGTCGGTACCGCCGCACCCCAGGCGACCACGCCGGCGCTGGGCGCTGCGGAACTGGTCGGGGCCGCGTTGGAGGCCTTCGCGGCCGACCGCGACCTGCTGGTCGAGGAACGCAGTCGGATCCGGCTGCTACTGGTCGACGACGCCCAGCAACTCGACCCGCAGGCGGCCCGGCTGGTGCGGGTGCTCGCCGCCGGCGTGCAACGCACCGTCATCGCCGGAGACCCCGATCAGGCGGTGTTCGGGTTCCGCGGAGCCGAGCCCGCCGCTCTGCTGGCCGACGAGACCGGTGCCACTGCCACCCCGGCACTGACTTTGACGGCATCACACCGGTGCGCCCCGGCGGTGGCCCATGCCATCAGTGCCATCGCCGCACGACTGCCCGGGCCCGGCACCGGCCGCCGTCTCACCGGCAGCGGGGCGGACGACGGTTCGGTCACGGTGCGTGCCGCGGCCTCCGGTCATGCCGAGGCGGCGTCGATCGCCGACACGCTGCGGCGCGCCCACCTGGTCGATGGGGTGCCCTGGTCGCAGATGGCGGTGATCGTCCGCTCGGTGCCACGGGCGGCGGCTCGGTTGCCCCGCACCCTGGCCGCCGCCGGCATTCCGGTGACGCTGCCCGCCCCGGGTGGCCTGCTGGCCGAGCAGCCGGCGGTCGCCGCCCTGCTGACCGTGTTGGACTGCGCCGTCGAGGGAGTGGACGGCCTTCGGGCGCTGGCGCTGCTCACCGGCCCGATCGGGCGGATGGATCCGGTCTCGCTGCGGCAGCTGCAGCGCATCCTGCGCCGCGGCGGCGCGGCCCGCCCGGAAACCGACGCCGGCGACCGGCTGGCGGCGCTGCTGTCCGGCGGCTCCGGCGAGCTGCCGGCCGTACACGCCCGCCCGCTGCGCAGGGTGCGCGCGGTGCTGCAGGCCGCGGCCCGCAGCCACGCCGACGGCCGGGACCCGCACTACACGCTGTGGCAGGCCTGGAACCGGTCCGGTCTGCAGCAGCGCTGGTTGTCCGCGGCGGAGCGCGGCGGTCCGGCCGGCGCCCAGGCCGGTCGGGATCTGGACGCGGTGACCGCGCTGTTCGATCTCGCCGAGCAGTACGCGGCGCGCACCGCCGGAGCCACCCTGACCGGGCTCGTCGAACATGTCAGCGCCATGCAACTGGTGATGCCCCGCGCCGAGCCTGCCGTGGGCGTAGAGGCGGTCGGTGTGCTCAGCGCGCATGCCGCCCTCGGAAGGGAGTGGGAGCTGGTCGTCATCGCCGGTGTGCAGGAAGGTCTGTGGCCCAACACCGTTCCGCGCGGCGGCGTGTTGGGAACCCAGCGGCTGCTGGACACCCTGCACGGCCTCGGTGACGATGTCTCGGCCCGGGCGCCGGTGCTGGCCGAGGAGCGGCGGCTGCTGGTGGCCGCGATGGGCCGGGCCCGTCGCCGGTTGATGATCACCGCTGTCGACGGGGAGGCGGACGCCGGCGGCGCCGAGGTGCAGATCCCGTCGGAGTTCTTCACCGAACTCGCGGCCTGCGCCACATCCGACGGCGACCGGGCGCCGGCGCCACCGGTGGTGGCCCCGCCGGTACTGTCGGCAGCCGGGCTCGTCGGGCGCCTGCGGGCCGTGGTGTGCGCCCCGGCCGGAACGGTTACCGACTCCGAACGTGACGATGCCGCAACGCAATTGGCTCGCTTGGCACGTGCGGGTGTGCCCGGGGCCGACCCGGCCGGCTGGCATGGCACGGCTCCGGTGAGCACCGAGGAGCCGCTGCGGCCCGCCGATGACGGGCAGCTCGTCACGCTGTCGCCCTCGGCGCTGCAGAGCCTGCTGGACTGCCCGCTGCGCTGGCTGGCCGAACGGCATGGCGGAACCGACGGCCGGGACCTGCGCTCGACGATCGGGTCGGTGATGCACGCCCTGGTCGCCGAATCGGCCGGCACCGCAGAAGAACTGCTGGCCGAGTTGGACCGGGCCTGGCGGCAACTGCCGTTCGAGTCGCCGTGGTACTCGGCCAACGAGCATGACCGGCACCGCGCCATGATCGAGGCGTTCCTGGCGTGGCGGGCGCAGACCCGCGACCAGCTCACCGAGGTCGGCACCGAAGTCGCCTTCGACGGGGTGATCCCGGCCGGGGACGGGGTGCGGCTACGCGGCCGGATCGACCGGATCGAACGTGACGCCGCCGGGCGGCTGGTGGTCGTCGACGTCAAGACCGCGAAGAGCCCGGTCAGCAAGGACGACGCGCAGCAGCACGCGCAACTGGCCGTGTACCAGCTGGCGGTGCAAGCCGGTCTCCTCGGACCCGACGAACAGCCCGGCGGCGCCCGGTTGGTCTACCCGGCCAAACCCGGAACCGGCGGCGCAGCCGAGCGCGAACAGGATCCGCTGACCACCGAAACCGGGGGCCAGTGGCGGGAGCGGATCGCGCAGGCGGCCGCGGCCACCGCCGGACCGGTCTTCACCGCCCGCGTCAACGACGGTTGCCGGCACTGCCCGATCCGGCCGATCTGCCCGGCCCACACCGGCGGGAGCGGCGCATGACAGCCCGCTACGACCCGGCCGAGCTGGCGGCCGCGCTGGGGTTGCACCAGCCCACCGAGGAGCAGGCCGCGGTCATCGCCGCGCCGCCGGGCCCGCTGGTGGTGATCGCCGGGGCCGGCGCCGGCAAGACCGAGACGATGGCGGCTCGGGTGGTGTGGCTGGTCGCCAACGGCTACGCCGACCCGGGCCAGGTGCTGGGGCTGACGTTCACCCGCAAGGCCGCCGGCCAACTGCTGCGCCGGGTCCGCTCCCGGTTGGCCCGGCTGGCCGGTGCCGGTCTGCTGATCGCCGAACCCGGCGGCGGTCCAGCGAGGCTCGACGGAGGAGCGGCGGAGCTGGGACCGCCGGGTTCGTACGGCTTCGGCCCGGCGGCGTCGGCTCCCGTGGTGAGCACCTACCACGCGTTCGCCGGCGCGCTGCTGCGTGAACACGGGCTGCGGCTGGGTATAGAACCCGACACCCGGCTGCTCACCGAAACCGGGCTGTGGCAGCTGGCGTTCGACGTGGTCAGCGGTTACCCCGACGAGCTGCGCACCGACCGGGATCCGGCCGCGGTCACCTCGATGGTGCTGCGCCTGGCCGGGCAGCTGGCCGAACACCTGGTGGACACCGACGCGCTGCGCGACACCCATCTGGAGCTGGAGCGGCTGGTCCACACCCTGCCCCCGGGGCCGCGCCAGCGCGCCGAACCCACCCAGACGTTGCTCAAGATGCTCGACACCCAGACCGAACGGGCCCAGCTGGTACCGCTGATTGACGCCCTGCACCAGCGGATGCGTGCGGAGCGGGTGATGGACTTCGGTGCGCAGATGGCCACCGCCGCTCGGCTGGCCCAGACCGACGAGTCCGTCGGCGCCCGGCTGCGCGCCACCTACCGGGTGGTATTGCTCGACGAATACCAGGACACCGGGCACGCCCAGCGCATCGCGTTGGCGGCACTGTTCGGCGGCGGCACCGACGACGGCCTGGCGCTGACCGCGGTGGGCGATCCGATCCAGTCGATCTACGGCTGGCGCGGCGCGTCGGCCACCAACCTGCCCCGATTCGCCACCGACTTCCCGCTCTCCGACGGCACCCCGGCCCCCACCCTGGAGCTGCGGACCAGCTGGCGCAACCCGCCCGAGGTGTTGCACCTCGCCAACGAGGTCTCCGCGGAGGCGCGGCGGCGCTCGGTCACGGTGCACACGCTGCGCCCGCGCCCGGACGCGGCACCCGGCAGTGTGCGGCTCGCCCTGCTCCCCGACGTGACGGCCGAACAGGAATGGGTCGCCGAGGCGCTGCAGCGTCACTACCACCACGCCGATGCCGAGGGTGTCGCTCCGCCCACCGCGGCGGTGCTGGTGCGGCGCAACGCCGACGCCGCGCCGTTCGCCGAGGCGATCCGCGCCCGGGGCGTCCCGGTGGAGGTGGTCGGGCTGGCCGGGCTGTTGTCGGTGCCCGAGGTCGCCGACCTGGTGGCGATGCTGCACCTGATCTCCGAGCCGACCGCCGGCGCCGCGGCGATCCGGGTCCTGACCGGGGCGCGGTGGCGGCTCGGCGCCGCGGACCTGGCCGCACTGTGGCGGCGTGCGACCGAGCTGGCCCGCCCCGAGGATGCACCCGGACCGGTCTCGGCTGCCGAGATCGCCGCGCAGGCCGGACCCGATTCCGACACCGCCTGCCTGGCCGATGCGCTCGCCGATCCGGGACCGGCGCAACGTTATTCGGCCACCGGGTACCGGCGCATCGTCGCACTGGCCGAGGAACTGACCGCGCTGCGCGGTCACCTGTGGCATCCGCTGCCCGATCTGGTGGCCGAGGTGCGCCGGGTGCTGAACCTGGATTGTGAGGTGCTCGCGGCGCAGCCGGTCGCGGCCGCGGCGTCCGGTGCCGAGCAGCTCGACGCGTTCGCCGACGTGGTCGCCGGTTATGCGGAGGGAGCCCGGGGCACGGCCTCGCTGCCAGGCCTGCTGGCCTACCTGGACGCGGCCGCCGTGGTGGAGAACGGGTTGGCGCCGGCGGCGCCGACGGTCGCCGCCGATCGGGTCCAGATCCTCACGGTGCACGCCGCCAAGGGACTCGAATGGCAGGTGGTGGCGGTACCCCACCTGGTGGCGCGGGTATTTCCATCGACTGCGTCGCGGCGCAGTTGGCTGTCGGATGCCGCCGAACTGCCGCCGCTGCTGCGCGGCGACCGCGCCGAGCCCGGCGGTTCAGCGAGGCTCGACGGAGGAGAGCCGAAGCTGGGATCGCCGCAACAGCCGAGCGGTTCAGCGAGGCTCGACGTAGGAGAGCCGAAGCTGGGATCGCCGCAACAGCCGAGCGGTTCAGCGAGGCTCGACGGAGGAGAGCCGAAGCTGGGATCGCCGCAACAGCCGAGCGGTTCGGCGAGGCTCGACGTAGGAGAGCCGAAGCTGGGATCGCCGCGTCAACCCGGCGCACACGGTGTCCCGGTGCTCGACACCGGCGCGGTCACCGATCGAAAGCAGCTGTCAGACAC
Organism: Mycolicibacter terrae; assembly: GCF_010727125.1. Lineage (NCBI taxonomy): Bacteria > Bacillati > Actinomycetota > Actinomycetes > Mycobacteriales > Mycobacteriaceae > Mycobacterium > Mycobacterium terrae. The sequence goes on from NZ_AP022564.1 coordinate 1,232,176, forward strand.
CATCTCCGAGCATCTTCGCCGGCTGGATCAGCGCCGGGTCGACGAAGAGCGCCGGTTGCTCTACGTTGCGGTCACCCGCGCCGAGGAAACCCTGTTGGTCTCCGGTCACCACTGGGGTGCCGGGGAGGCCAAGCCGCGCGGGCCGTCGGAATTCCTGACCGAACTCAAGGCGGTCGTGGACGGCTCGGCTGCCGCCGGGCGACCCTGCGGGGTGGTTGAGCACTGGGCGGAAACGCCGGCCACCGGCGAGCGGAACCCACTGTGCGAGACGGCCAGGGAAGCGGCTTGGCCGGCTGATCCACTGGCCGGACGGCGGGGCGATGTCGAACGCGGCGCGGCGCTGGTCACCGCGGCGCTGCGGGCCGAGGATCCGCAGCAGGGCCCGCCGGGCGACAGCCCGTGGGCCGCCGACGTCGATGCGCTGCTGGCCGAGCGGGCCTTGGCCGCCGCGCCGCCGGCCCGGACGCTGCCCAGCCAGGTCTCGGTCAGCAACCTGGTCGAGTTGAGCCGCGACCCGGCCGGCGCGGCGCAGCGGCTGGTCCGCCGGCTCCCGGCCCGCCCCGATCCACATGCTTTGCTGGGCACGGCGTTTCACGATTGGGTGCAGCGGCACTACGGCGCCGAACGGCTCTTCGAGCTCGACGACCTGCCCGGTGCGGCCGACGCCGATATGGCCCGGGCCGATGCGCGGGAGCTGGCCGATCTGCAGGCGGCGTTCCTGGATTCGCGGTGGGCGGCCCGCTCACCCATCGCCGTCGAAGTGCCCTTCGAGATGGCCTTCGGGCAGACCATGCTGCGCGGCCGCATCGACGCGGTATTCGCCGAGTCGGACGGCGGCGTCACCGTGGTGGACTGGAAGACCGGTGCGGTGCCGGCCAGGCCGGAGGCACTGCGCCACGCCACCGTTCAGCTCGGGGTGTACCGGCTGGCGTGGGCGGCACTGACCGGCTGCCCGCCATCTGAGGTCGCGGCCGCCTTCCACTACGTGCGCAGCGGGACCACCGTCGTACCCGATGAACTGCCCGATTTCGCCGAGCTGGCCGCACTGCTGAACTGTTGACGACACGTGTGGTTACAGTGGGTCCGTGCGTCAGGTGCGACCGATGACCGCCCGTCGTGGCAGGAGCTAGCTGGCGACGGCTGCGTCGTCTCGACGAGACGCTGACCGCCCAGCCCAGTTACGCGCTCGTCGGTGTCCTGCGTATCCCGCATGGGCAGTCCAGTCCCGGCCGCACCGTCTACCGGCGCTCCGCGATCGCGGTGGCGGCCCTGCTGGTGTCCACGATCTTCGTCTACGTCGACCGGGACGGCTACCAGGACGTCCAGGGCGACCGGCTGACCTTCCTGGACTGCCTGTATTACTCGGCCGTGACACTGTCGACCACCGGGTACGGCGACATCACGCCGGTCACCGAGTTCTCCCGCATGATCAACGTCGCGATCATCACCCCGCTGCGGATCGCGTTCCTGATCCTGTTGGTCGGAACGACCGTGGAGGCCTTCACCGAGACTTCCCAACAGGCATTCCGTATTCAGCGTTGGAGGAAAAGAGTGCGAGACCACACCATCGTCATCGGGTACGGGACCAAGGGAAAGACCGCGATCGCCGCGATGCTCGGCGACGACGAGACCACCCTGGGTGACATCGTCGTGGTGGACAACGACCGGGCTGTGCTCGAACGCGCGAAGAGCGCCGGGCTGGTGACGGTGGACGGCGATGCGACCCGGTCGGACGTGCTGCGGCTGGCCAGCGCGCAGCGCGCCTCGGCGATCGTGGTGGCCACCGGTTCCGATGCCACCGCGGCGCTGGTGACCCTGACCGCCCGCGAGATCGCCCCCAACGCCACCATCGTGGCGGCCATCCGGGAAGCCGAGAACCAGCACCTGCTCGAGCAGTCCGGCGCCAACTCGGTGGTGGTGTCCTCGGAGACCGCCGGGCGGCTGCTGGGCGTCGCCACCACCACGCCCAACGTGGTCGAGATCATCGAGGATCTGCTCACCCCGGACGCCGGGTACTCCATCGCCGAGCGGGAGGTCGAGCAGAAGGAGGTCGGCGCATCGGCGAAGCATCTCAGTGAGATCGTGCTCGGGGTGGTCCGCGACGGGCAGCTGCTGCGGCTGGACGCACCGGAAGTGGATGCGATCGAGGCCGGTGACCGGCTGCTCTACGTGCGCACGGTCAGCAACCAGTGACGGTCGCAAGCGCGGCGAGGCCGGGCGAAGCGGATCGGCACGAGGAGGAAAATTGAGCTTTCAGCTGCGCCAGGTGCCCCTGCTGTCGCGGGTCGGGGCCGACCGGGCCGACCAGTTGCGCACCGACACCGACGCGGCCGTCGCCGGCTGGTCTGCCGCGGCGGTGCTGCGGGTCGATCCCCGCAACCAGGTGCTGGTCGCCGACGGCCGGGTGGTGCTGCACGATGCCGGTGAACTCGGCGAGGCGCCGCCGCCGGACGCGGTGTTCCTGGGCCGCCTCGAGGACGGTCGGCATGTCTGGGCGGTTCGCGCTGCGCTGCAGGCGCCGCCCGACGCCGACGTCTCGGTGCTGGACCTGCGGGCGATCGGAGACGTCTTCGACGACACCAGCGCGCAGTTGGTGTCCTCGGCCATCGCCTTGCTGAATTGGCATGACAGTGCGAGGTTCTCCGCTGTCGACGGCACCCCGACCAAGGCGGTGCGCGGCGGATGGGCGCGGGTCAACCCGCTCACCGGCGCCGAGGAGTTCCCGCGGATCGACCCCGCGGTGATCTGCCTGGTGCACGACGGCGCCGACCGCGTGGTGCTGGCCCGCCAGCACAACTGGCCGGTCCGGATGTTCTCGCTGCTGGCCGGGTTCGTCGAAGCCGGCGAGTCGTTCGAGGCCTGCGTGGTCCGCGAGGTTCACGAGGAGGTCGGGCTGGCCGTGCGCGACGTGAGCTACCTGGGCAGCCAACCCTGGCCGTTCCCGCGCTCGCTGATGGTCGGCTTCCACGCCGTCGCCGATCCGGGGCAGGACTTCGTGTTCAGCGACGGTGAGATCACCGAGGCGGCCTGGTTCACCCGCGACGAGGTGCGGGCCGCTCTGCGTGCCGGGGCCTGGAACGGCGGTTCCGCGGACGCCAAACTGCTGCTGCCCGGGTCGATCTCGATCGCCCGGACGATCATCGAGTCCTGGGTCGGCTGGTCGGCTTAACCACCGAGCTGGTCGAGCTTCGCCTTGACCTCACGGCCGGTCGGGTTCGTCATCGTCGAACCGTCGGCGAAGCGCAGCGTCGGCACCGTGCGGTTGCCGCCATTGACGGTCTCGACGAACTTCGCGGCGGTGGGATCCTGCTCGATGTTGATCTCGTCGTAGCCGATCTCGAACTTCTCCAGGGCCTTCTTGAGCTGGCGGCAGTAACCGCACCATTGCGTCGTGTACATGATGAGCGGCGGGTCGCTAACGGTCATAGCCCCTAACGCTAGCCGCTGAGGATGCGGACCGCTCGCGGCTCGGCGTCGGAGGCCCCTGTCAAGATGGACGCCATGGCTGACCCGACGGAGTCCCGGTGGACGGGCTGATCGCCGGCTTGGACGACGAGCAGCGCGCCGCCGTGCTGGCGCCGCGGGGGCCGGTGTGTGTGCTGGCCGGTGCCGGGACGGGCAAGACCCGCACTATCACCCACCGGATCGCCCACCTGGTCGCGGCCGGTCATGTCGCACCGGGACAGGTGCTGGCGGTGACGTTCACCCAGCGTGCCGCCGGCGAGATGCGGTCCCGGCTGCGGGCCCTGGGCTCGGCCGCGGGGGACGGAGCCGGAGTCGGCGCGGTTCAGGCGTTGACGTTTCACGCCGCCGCGCGGCGGCAGCTGCGCTACTTCTGGCCCCGGGTGGTCGGCGACACCGCGTGGGAACTGCTGGACCGCAAGTTCGGGGTGGTGGCCCGGGCCGCCGGCCATTCCGGGCTGCGGCTCTCCAACGATGACGTCCGCGACGTGGCCGGGGAGATCGAGTGGGCCAAGGCGTCGCTGATCGGGCCGGAGCAGTATCCGGAGGCGGTGGCCGCTGCCGGCCGGGACACCCCGGTGGAGGCCGCCAAGCTCGCCGAGGTCTACGCCGGCTATGAGGCGCTGAAGGCCCGCGGCGAAGTGGCGATGCTCGACTTCGACGATCTGCTGCTGCACACCGCCGCCGCGATCGAGAACGACGCGGCGGTGGCCGCTGAGTTCCGGGACCGCTACCGCTGCTTCGTCGTCGACGAATACCAGGACGTCACCCCGCTGCAGCAGCGGGTGTTGTCGGCCTGGCTGGGCCAGCGCGACGACGTGACCGTGGTCGGCGACGCCAACCAGACCATCTACTCGTTCACCGGCGCCTCGCCGCGCTATCTGCTCGACTTCACCCGTCGGTTCCCCGACGCCGCCCTGGTGCGCCTGGAACGCGACTACCGGTCCACGCCAGAGGTGGTGTCGCTGGCCAACCGGGTGATCGCCGCGGCCCGCGGGCGGGTGGCCGGCAGCAAGCTCAAACTGGTGGGTCAGCGCGACCCCGGCCCGCCGCCGACGTTTCGGGAGTATCCCGACGAGGTCGCCGAGGCCGCTGCGGTGGCCAAGTCGATCGCCCGGCTGATCAAGGCCGGCACCGCGCCGGCCGAGATAGCCGTGCTGTACCGGATCAACGCGCAGTCGGAGGTCTACGAGGAGGCGCTCACCGAGGCCGGGATCGCCTACCAGGTCCGCGGGGGAGAGGGATTCTTCACCCGCCAGGAGATCCGGCAGTCGCTGCTGGCATTGCAGCGGGCGGCAGAACGCGGAGCCGACGGACCGCTGCCCGAGGTGGTGCGCGGCGTGCTGGAACCACTGGGGCTGACGGCCGAACCGCCGAGCGGGGCCAAGGCGCGGGAACGCTGGGAGGCCCTGGGTGCGCTGGCCGAACTGGCCGATGACGAAGTGGCGCAGCGCCCCGACCTGGACCTGCCCGGCCTGCTGACCGAACTGCGGATGCGCGCCGACTCCCGCCACCCGCCGACGGTGCAGGGCGTCACGCTGGCGTCGCTGCATGCCGCCAAGGGCCTGGAGTGGGACGCGGTCTTCCTGGTGGGCCTGGCCGACGGCACCCTGCCCATCTCGCATGCCCTGGCGCACGGCCCCGACAGCGAGGCGGTCGAGGAAGAACGCCGACTGCTCTACGTCGGCGTCACCCGCGCCCGGGTGCACCTGGCGTTGAGCTGGGCGCTGGCGCGCGCTCCCGGCGGGCGGGCCGGCCGCAAGCCGTCGCGGTTCTTGAACGGTATCGACGGCGCCGTGCCGCAGTCCGATTCGCGCAGCCCCGCCCGGCGCCGGGCCCGCGGTGCCCCGAAGCACTGCCGGGTCTGCAACAAGGCGCTGAGCACACCGGCAGCCATCATGTTGAGCCGATGCGAGACGTGTGCGGCCGACGTCGACACCGAGCTGCTGGTTGCGCTCAAGGACTGGCGAATGCGGACCGCCACGGAGCTGAAAGTGCCTGCCTACATAGTCTTTTCGGATAACACGCTCACCGCGATCGCCGAGATGCTGCCCGCCGACGAGGCCGCGCTGGTGGCCATTCCGGGCATCGGCGCGCGCAAGCTCGAACAGTTCGGTTCCGACGTGCTCGAGCTGGTCCGCAACCGGGAGTGAACGGCCGCGGCAGGTAATTCGGTTGTGTGCCACGGCTCTGACCGGCTAACCTCGGAGACCATGACCACGATCAGCGGCTTGCGAGTACGCCCGGTCGGCGCGCGCCATGCCGCTGCCGAGGCGGCGGCTCGTCAAGCCGCCGCCGTTGATGCGTCCGTGCATCGGGGTTCGCCCTAACCGCCAGCCCCAGCCACCCGAAGGCCACGGACCCGACCAGGATCCGTGGCCATTGTTTTTTCGCCGGCTATTCGCCGCCCGCCCCGGATCACCCCAGACCGGAAAGCAGGTGATCAGCCGATGTCCACCACCGAAGTGCGCAGCCGAAGGCTCCCCGAGTTGCCGTGCAATCGCGACCCCGACCTGTGGTTCGCCGACGACCCGGCCGACCTGGAGCGGGCCAAGGCGTTGTGCGGCGACTGCCCGATCCGCCGGCAGTGTCTGGCGCTGGCGCTGCAGCGCGCCGAACCCTGGGGGGTGTGGGGCGGCGAGATCCTCGACCGCGGCGCCGTCATCGGCCGCAAACGCCCCCGCGGTCGGCCCCGCAAGGAGCCGGTGGCGGCGTGAGGGGTCAGGCCGAGGGCCCGACCGCTTCGACGTCAGGACCCGTGAAGCCCGGCACCAATTCCTCGGAGAGCCGCTTGATCGGCACGTGGGCATCGAGCTGACACATGATCGCGGTGGTCGAGGCAAGCACCCGCATCGGCATCGCCAGCTTCGGCGGCAGGTCCAGCTGCCGGGCGGTCTTGAGCTGCTCGACGGGGCGTTCCAGCTGCTTGCCGGCCATTCTCATCAGCCACTTGCGGCTGTAGTGGAACGTCTCGACCTCCACCGGCTCGACGTACTGGCGCAGCATCTCGTCGATCTCGCGCACCGAGACGTCCTGGCCCTTCTGGATGAAGCCGCCCCTGCGCATCGTCGCGATGACCCGGTCGTAATCCTTGTCCCGGGCGTAGCGCACCGCGGCGCCCAGCTCCGGGGGGAAGCCGCCGGGCATCGGCGCCACCGCACCGAAGTCGATGATGCCCATCCGGCCGTCGGGTAGCAGCATGAAGTTGCCCGGGTGGGCGTCGCCGTGGATCATCTCCAGCCGGCGCGCTGCGTCCCAGGTGAACTCGGCCAGCCGGGTGCCCATCAGGTCCCGCTGCTCGACGGTGCCGTTGCGGATGATCTCGGCCATGCCGATGCCCTCGATCCACTCCTGGATCACCGCCTTGGGCGCACTGGCCACCACGTTCGGGATGAGGAAGTGCGGGTGGCCCGCGTAGGCCTTGGCGAAGATGCGCTGGTTGTCGGCCTCCAACCGGTAGTCCAGCTCCATCTCGGTGCGCTCGATCAGCTCATCGACGACACCCTGGACGTCCACGCCGGGCGCCAGCTGCTTGAAGACGCCGGTCAGCCGCCGAATGGTCTTCAGGTCGGCGCGCAGCGCCTGATCGGCACCGGGGTACTGGATCTTGACCGCCACCGGGCGGCCGTCGCCCCATACCGCCTTGTGCACCTGGCCGATGCTGGCCGAGGCGATCGGGGTGTCGTCGAAGGAGGAGAACCGTTCGCGCCACTTGGTGCCCAACTGGGCATCGAGCACCCGATGCACCTTATCCGCGGGCAGCGGCGGCGCGTCCTTCTGCAGTTTGGTCAGCGCCTCCCGGTACGGCTCGCCGAATTCCTCGGGGATGGCCGCCTCCATCACCGACAGTGCCTGACCGACCTTCATGGCGCCGCCCTTGAGCTCACCCAGGACGGTGAACAACTGGTTGGCCGCCTTCTCCATGAGTTCGGCGGTGACCGCGTCCTTCGACTTGCCGGTCAGTCGCTTTCCGAGACCGAGGGCGGCCCGGCCGGCGAAGCCGACGGGCAGGCTGGCCAGCTTCGCATTGCGCGCCGCGCTCCCGCGCTTGATTTCTGACACGCGTCCATCATCCATGACGCCGCTGTGGCGCCGGTCACCGCGGGTGAAATTGCCGGTAGGAGGCGCGACGTCAGCAATTGCACAGCGGGTGGCGGGTCCAGCGCCGCGTCATGATCGACCCGGTGGCCAGATCCAATTCCAGGGTGGCGTTGAGCGTCGGAGGGGGAGCAAGGGCCCGGTCGGCGGCGATCCCGCGCACCGCCGCGATCACCCGGTCGACCTGGCTCAATGCCAGGGCCACCGTCGCCAGCACCGTGGCGCGGTCGGTGTGGGCGACGGTGTCGCGCAGCTGGGCGGCCACCGCCGGCCAGGAGGCGTCCCGGTCGCGGCGATGCAGGTCGGCGCAGCCCAGACAGCTGGTCCTACCGGGAAGGACCAGCGGGCCGACCACGCCGGTGCCGTCGCGCACCCGCACCGGCAGGTGCGGCACCCGCTCGGCGTGTAACTCGCGCACCAGCCGCGGGTCGGCGACCAGATAGTCCGTCAGCACCACCAGATCCGAGCCGGCGGTGCTCACCTCGGCATGCCGGTGGCTGCTGTGCCGAACCACGGCGCCCGAGCAGCGCAGCGACTCGACCAGCAGATCCGACAGCGGCCCGCGGCCGTGCACCCGCAGCGACACCGCGTGGCGCGGCCGGCGCGGGCCGCCGTGGCGGACGACGACGCGCGCGTCGAGCAGCTCGGCCAGCAGGCCGTCCAGCTCCGCGCCGTCCACCGGGCCGTGCCGGGCGGCCTCGGTCCGCAGCTCGGCAGCGGTGGTCGGGGTCTGCATGCAGCGCAGCACGGCGGCCAGGCCGGGAGCGCTCAGGCCGCGGGGTGGCTGCACCAGTACGGCCCGTCGAGGATCCCAACCGATCTGCACCGCCCCGTCCGGGCGCAGCAACACCGGCCGTGCCGGGTCCAGCGCGTAGGCGGGCATCTCGGAATCAAGCCTGCTCACGGGCCGACCCTGTCACGCCGGACGGTGCCGGCGACTCCCGTTATGCACAGGGGTCGGAGGGCCGGGAAGGCCTGACACCCCGGCGCCGTCAGTCGTCGCGGGCGCCGTCGGTGTCGCCGGCGTCGTCGGCGTCGCGCTGGAACTGCGCGATCGCCTGGTCGATCGCGGAGTCGATGCCGCTGGTGTCACCGCCGAGGATCCGGTCGATGAATGCGGCCGGGTCGTCGAGGTCGGAAGCCTCGGGCAGCAGGTCGGGGTGCTGCCACACCCTGTCGCGCGCGTCGACCCCGACGGCCGCGGTCAGCCGCTCCCACAGCACCGCGGCCTCGGCCAGCTTGCGGGGGCGCAGTTCCAGGCCGACCAGGGTGGCGAAGGTCTGCTCGGCCGGGCCGCCGGTGGCCCGGCGGCGGCGCAGTGTCTCCGACAGTGCGGCGGTGCCCGGGATCCGGTCGCCCAGCGCCGCGGTCACCACCGTGCGCACCCAGCCCTCGATCAGGGCCAGCAGGGTCTCCAGCCGCTCCAGCGCGGCCAGCTGTTCGGGAGTCGATTTGGGTTCGAACACGCCCTGATTGAGCAGGTCCGCCATGGCCGAGGGGTCGCCCATCGACATCGGGTCGAAGCCCTGGGCCAGCTCCTCGATGCCACGGATGTCGATCTTCATGCCCCGGGCGTAGGCCTCCACGGTGTTCAACAGCTGGTTGGCCAGCCACGGCACGTGCGAGAACAGCCGGTGATGCGCGGCTTCGCGGGCGGCCAGGAAGGTGACGATCTCGCTGCGTGGCTGCTCCAGACCGGCGGCCAGTTCCTCGATCGCGCCGGGCAACAGTGCGGCAATCCCTTTGGGGCCCAGCGGTAATCCGATATCGGTCGAGGTCAGTACCTCCCCGGACAACCGGCCCAGGGCCTGGCCCAGCTGCGATCCGAACGCCAGCCCGCCCATCTGGCCCATCACCGACATCAGCGGACCGGCCATGCTCTTGGCCTCCTCCGGCAGCGCCGAGGCCCACACCGACGAGACCTGCTCGGCCATCGGGTCGCACAGCCGTTGCCAGGTGGCCATGGTGTGCTCCACCCAGTCCACCGGGGTCCACGCGACCGTGCTGGTGGTGCCCGCCGGCAACGAGGTCACACCGTTGAGCCACGTCTCGGCCAGGTGTACCGCATCGCCGATGGCGGTGTTGGTGGAGGCGGTGACGGGCGCGACCGAACCGATCGACTTCGCCGCGACCTGGCGGGCCAGCTCGTAGTTCACCGGCCCGGCCGGCCGGCCGCCGGCGGCCACCGTGCCGGCCCCGCTGAACATCTGGCCGAGCTGGGTGAAGATCTGGCCCAGGTCGCCGATGTTGAAAGCGCCCCCCGTTTCAAACCCCATGCCGAACGGATCGGTCGGCCCGGGGCCCGAACGGGGATCGCTCCCCTCGGGCCGCTCGCGGTCGGGGTCGTCCCCGGAAGAGAAACCGAAGGGCAGATCAGCCATAGACACAACCGTACCCACCCGGCATCCGGCGATGTGCGATACGCAGCCGCCGTTGGCCCGGCCCGCCCCGGATCGGACCGGCCCGGGCCGCGGCCGTTTACCATACCCGGGGTGAACAGGCGATTTCTGACGCTGTTGGCGGCGCTGCTGCCGGTGCTCGTGTTCGGCGTGCTGCTGGCGGCGGTGACCGTGCCCTTTGTGTCGCTGGGGCCGGGTCCCACCTTCGACACCCTGGGGATGGTCGAGGGCAAGCAGGTGGTCGACATCCAGGGCACCAAGACGCACCCCACCACGGGTCATCTGAACATGACCACGGTGTCTCAGCGTGACGGTCTGACACTGGGCGAGGCGCTGGCTCTGTGGCTGTCCGGACGCGAACAGCTCATGCCCCGTGACCTGGTCTATCCGCCCGGCAAGTCCCGGGAGGAAGTCGATGAGGACAACGACGCCGACTTCCGGGCGTCCGAGCAGAGCGCCGAATACGCCGCGCTGGGTTATCTGCGCTACCCGAGCGCGGTCACCCTTGCCGACGTCCATGATCCCGGGCCGTCGGCGGGCGCACTGCAGCGCGGTGACGCCGTGGACGCGGTCGACGGCGAACCCGTCTACACCGTCGCACAGTTCACCGCCCGGTTGGCCGACACCAAGCCCGGCGACACGGTGGCCATCGACTACCGGCGCAAGAACGCCGCACCCGGCACAGCGCGGATTACGCTGGGAGAGAACAAGGACCGCCCCAACGGATTTTTGGGCGTGTCGGTGCTCGACGCGCCGTGGGCGCCGTTCAGCATCGACTTCAATCTCGCCAACATCGGCGGCCCCTCGGCGGGCCTGATGTTCTCCCTGGCCGTCGTCGACAAACTCAGCACCGGCGGGCTGGCCGGCCAGAACTTCATCGCCGGCACCGGGGTGATCAAGGCCAACGGTGAGGTCGACGCGATCGGCGGCATCACGCACAAGATGATCGCGGCCAAAGAGGCCGGCGCCACGGTATTTCTGGTCCCGGCCGAGAACTGCTACGAGGCCCGATCGGACAATAACGGGTTGCAACTGATCAAGGTCGACAGCCTCGCCCAGGCGGTGGATGCGTTGCGAACCCTCACCGGTGGAGGTCAGCCGCCCTCTTGCTGAGTCCGGAGTTGGCTACAGTGGGGCCGTCAGCACAACCGAGCTAGGGAGCGTGGCACGTGGGGATGCGGCCCACCGCGAGAATGCCGAAGTTGACCGCGCGCAGCCGGATCATGATCGGGAGCGCTCTCGCCGTGATTCTGTTGCTGTTGGTCGGACCGCGGCTGATCGACGGCTACGTCGACTGGTTGTGGTTCGGGGAGCTGGGCTACCGCTCGGTGTTCGTCACGACCCTGCTGACCCGCCTGATCGCCTTCGTGGTGGCGGGTCTGGTCGTCGGCGGAATCGTGTTCGCCGGGCTGGCAATGGCCTTCCGGGCCCGGCCGGTGTTCGTGCCCTCGGGCGGCGCCAACGATCCGGTGGCGCGCTATCGCACCGCGGTGTTGTCGCGGCTGCGGCTGGTCGGATTCGGGATCCCGGCCGGCATCGGCCTGCTGGCCGGAATCGTTGCCCAGAGCTACTGGGTGCGCATCCAGCTGTTCCTGCGTGGCGGTGACTTCGGGATCGCCGATCCGCAGTTCGGCAAGGACCTCGGGTTCTACGCCTTCGACCTGCCGTTCTACCGGCTGGTGGTGGGGTTGCTGCTGGTGACGTTCTTCTTGGCCACCGTGGCGAACCTGACGACCCATTACATTTTCGGCGGCATCCGGTTGTCCGGCCGTGCCGGCGCCCTGAGCCGCCCGGCGCGCATCCAGGTGGTCAGCCTGATCGGCACCCTGGTGCTGCTCAAGGCCGCCGCCTACTGGCTGGACCGCTACGAGCTGCTCAGCCACACCCGCACCGGCAAGCCGTTCACCGGGGCCGGCTACACCGACATCAACGCGGTGTTGCCCGCCAAGATGATCCTGCTGGCGATCGCGCTGATCTGCGCGGTCGCGGTGTTCTCCGCGATCGTGCTGCGTGACTTGCAGATTCCGGCGATCGGCCTGGTGCTGTTGCTGCTGTCGTCGGTGATCGTCGGCGCGGGCTGGCCGCTGATCGTGGAACAGTTCAGCGTCAAACCCAACGCGGCGCAGAAGGAGAGCGAATACATCTCGCGTTCGATCGCCGCGACCAGGCAGGCCTACGGGCTGACCGAGGACGTGGTCACCTACCGCGACTACAGCGGTGACGCGCGGGCCACGGCCGCACAGGTGGGCGCCGATGTCGCCACCACGTCCAACATCCGGTTGCTGGACCCGACGATCGTCAGCCCCGCGTTCACCCAGTTCCAGCAGGGCAAGAACTTCTACTTCTTCCCCGACCAGCTCACCATCGACCGCTATCGCGACAGCGACGGCCAGCTGCGCGACTACGTGGTCGCCGCCCGTGAGCTCAACCCCGATCGGCTGATCGACAACCAGCGCGACTGGATCAACCGACACACCGTCTACACCCACGGCAACGGGTTCATCGCCTCGCCGGCCAACACGGTGCGCGGGATCGCCAACGACCCCAACCAGAACGGCGGCTACCCAGAGTTCCTGGCGAACGTGGTCGGCGCCAACGGCACGGTGGTCTCCGACGGGCCGGCCCGGCTGGACCAGCCGCGCGTCTACTACGGTCCGGTGATCGCCGACACCGTCGCCGATTACGCGATCGTCGGACGCAACGGCCCGGACCGCGAATACGACTACGAGACCAACGTCGAGACGAAGAACTACACCTACACCGGTGCCGGCGGTGTACACATCGGAAACTGGCTGGCCCGCAGCGTGTTCGCCGCGAAGTTCGCCGAACGCAACTTCTTGTTCTCCAATGTGATCGGCTCGGACAGCAAGATTCTGTTCAACCGCGACCCCGCCGGCCGGGTGCAGGCGGTGGCGCCGTGGCTGACCACCGATTCCACGGTGTACCCGGCGATCGTCAACAAGCGGTTGGTGTGGATCATCGACGGCTACACCACGCTGGACAATTACCCCTACTCGCAGCTGACCTCGCTGTCGTCGGCGACCGCGGACTCCAAAGAGGTGGAGTTCAACCGGCTGCTGCCCGACCGGCGGGTGTCCTACATCCGCAACTCGGTGAAGGCCACCGTCGACGCCTACGACGGAACCGTGAGCCTCTACGCCCAGGACGAGGCCGACCCGGTGCTCAAGGCGTGGATGAGGGTGTTCCCCGGGACGGTCAAGCCCAAGTCGGAGATCTCGCCCGAGCTCGCCGAGCACTTGCGGTACCCCGAGGACCTGTTCAAGGTGCAGCGGATGCTGCTGGCCAAGTACCACGTCAACGACCCGATCACGTTCTTCTCCACGTCGGACTTCTGGGACGTGCCGTTGGACCCCAACCCGACCGCCAGCAGCTTCCAGCCGCCGTACTACATCGTCGCGAAAAACCTTGTCAAAGAAGACGGTTCGGCGTCCTATCAGCTGACCAGCGCGATGAACCGGTTCAAACGCGACTATCTCGCCGCCTACATCTCCGCCAGCTCGGACCCGGACACCTACGGCAAGATCACCGTGCTGACCATTCCCGGTCAGGTCAACGGCCCCAAGCTGGCCAACAACGCGATCACCACCGACACCGCCGTCAGCCAGGACCTCGGGGTGATCGGGCGCGACAACCAGAACCGCATCCGGTGGGGCAACCTGCTCACCCTGCCGGTGGCTCAGGGCGGGCTGCTCTACGTCGAACCGGTCTATGCGTCTCCGGGTGCCAGCGACGCGTCGTCGTCCTACCCGCGGCTGATCCGGGTGGCGATGATGTACAACGACAAGATCGGCTACGGCCCGACGGTCTCCGATGCGCTCACCGGTCTGTTCGGGCCCGGAGCCAGCGCGGCGGCGACCGACATCGCGCCCACCGAGGGCGGCACCGCGACCCAGCAGCACCCGCCGGCGGCCGTTCCGCCCGCAGCGGCGGTGCCGGCACCCCCGGCGGGCAATGCTGGGCTGTCTCCGGCGAAGGTCGCTGCGCTGCACGAGATCGAGGCGGCGATCAACGCGGTGCGCGAGACCCAGCGCCGGGGCGATTTCGCGGCCTACGGGTCGGCGCTGCAGCGCCTCGATGACGCGATGGCGAAGTTCAACAGCGCTAAGTAGCGGCCGTTAGGTGTTCAGGCGCCCGCGCCTGTCAGGCGGATTCCCGCTTGATGTCCGTGCGAAGTGCGGCGCGCGCCCGGGCATTCCAGTGGTGTCGGGGCGCAAGTGTGGACAGTCGAGCCAGCTGGGCGAACTGCCGCAGCGCTAAATGGTCGGCGGCCGTGACGGTGATCCCGGTGAGTTCCCGGGCCCGCGGGTGCTGCAGCGCCCGGATGGCCCGATGCGGGACCGCGCGCATCCACCAGTCGGTCGGAGCGAAAATCTGCTCGCGGAACGGTTCGAAGTGCGGCCCGGCGACAAGCTCTGTCTGACAGTAGTTCTCGAAATAGTCGACGAACTTCGGCCAGCTCGGCGGCATCGATCGGCTTGATATGCCGTAGCGGCGGTACCAGGCGCAGCACTCCTGGTAGAGCTGCTCGTGTTCGCTCCCGTCCAGCGGCCGGATGAAGGTGTTGACCATGACGAACAGGGATTCGACGTATGCGGCATGCTGAAAATGAAAGGTTTCGGGGCTGAGCGCATGATATTTCTGGCCGAAACCGTCCACGCCCTTGACGTGTTCGTGGGAGAACCGGATCTGAGGGCTCATGTCGGCATCGGTGTAGACGTAGTTGACCGCCTGGGTGACGGTCCGCTTCTTGTGCAGCCAGATGCGATCGCGCATCAGCGCGTGCTCGGTGATGCCGGCGGCGATGCCCGGATGCAGCATCAGCAGACACACCGCCCTGGGCAACACGAAAAGAAAACGCCGGTCGGCCAGCACATGCCACAGCATGCTGTTCCGGTCCAGGCCCTGCACCACGGGTGACGACATGATCAGATCAGTGCCTTGCCGCACCGGTCAGCCGGTCGACGTTGGTCTGCGATCTCAGGCATCTGTCGATTCTCCCGCTGCGTTGGCGCTGTCCTCAATGGGGGGTCGGCGCGAGGCGGCAGCAGCGTTCGGGCCAGGCGATTTGGCGGCTCGGCCGTCCGTTCGGTAACCTCAGAGCTACCGACGCGGGGTGGAGCAGCTCGGTAGCTCGCTGGGCTCATAACCCAGAGGTCGCAGGTTCGAATCCTGTCCCCGCTACTAGTGAGAACGGCCCCCGGAGACTCCTCCGGGGGCCGTTGTCGTCTCCGCTGGAAGGCGTTTTCGGGAAACGGGCACCAGAGCTGACTGGGGCGGGACAGGTCGTGGTGACAGGAGCTGTCTCGGCCGTCTGGAGCTGGCGGGTCGCCCGGATCAGGCCACGGTCATGCAGCGGACATGCCTGCGCCATCCACCAGCGAATATCGTGAACAGATCACTCGGTGCCATGTCGACGCGTTTGCGGGGTGAGGATCTTCGATGCCGGACAAACCGCACAGACCGGACAGGCCCGCGCCCGCGGCATTGCCTCGCCAATTGGGTGTTTTCGACGCGGTGACGATCGGGCTGGGGTCCATGGTCGGCGCCGGGATCTTCGTGGCATTGGCCCCGGCGGCGCGAGCGGCTGGCGGGGCCCTGCTGGCGGGGTTGGGGATCGCGGCGGTCATCGCATACTGCAATGCGACCTCCTCGGCACGTTTGGCGGCGGTGTATCCGATCTCCGGGGGCACGTATGTGTACGGGCGTGAGCGCCTCGGGCCCTTGTGGGGGCACCTGGCCGGGTGGGGGTTCGTGGTCGGCAAGACCGCGTCGTGTGCGGCGATGGCGTTGACGGTCGGCTTCTATGCGTGGCCGGAGCATCCGCACGCGGTCGCGGTGGCCGCCGTGGCGGCGTTGACCGCGGTGAACCTGGTGGGCGTGCAGAAGTCGGCGTGGCTGACGCGGGTGATCGTGGCTGTCGTGCTGGCGGTGCTGGCCGCGGTGATCGTTACCGCTCTCGGCGCCCACAGCGTCGCACCGGTGGGGGCCGGCGGGTCCTCGCCATCGGCGGGCGGAGTACTCCAGGCGGCGGGATTGCTGTTCTTCGCCTTCGCCGGCTACGCACGTATCGCCACGTTGGGCGAAGAGGTGCGTGACCCATCCCGCACCATTCCCAGGGCGATCCCGATCGCTCTGGGTATCACGTTGGCGGTCTACGCGCTGGTAGCGGTCGCGGCATTGAATATCCTTGGCCCGCAGGGCCTTGCCGAATCTTCTGCGCCTCTGGCGCAGATCGCCACCGAGGCCGGTGCGCATTGGTTGACCCCGGTGGTACGGATCGGGGCGGTGGTCGCTGCCATGGGATCGTTGCTGGCGCTGATCTTGGGGGTGTCGCGCACGACGCTGGCAATGGCCCGCGACCGATATCTGCCACCCGTGCTGGCAGCGGTGCATCCGCGGTTCGGGGTGCCTCATCGCGCCGAGCTGGGCGTGGGTGTCGTGGTCGCGATCCTGGCTGCCACCACCGATATCCGTGCCGCTATCGGATTCTCGTCGTTCGCCGTCCTGGTCTCCTACGCGGTGGCGAATGCCTCCGCCTGGACGTTGTCGGCCGGGGAGGGCCGTCCACCACGGCTGATCCCGATCATCGGGCTGGCCGGGTGCGTGATCGTGGCGTTCGCATTGCCGCTCTCCTCGATCCTGGCTGGGATCGCGGTGTTCGCCGTCGGAATCGCCGCCTACGGTGCGCGGCAGTTCGGCGCGGCGAGCGGGAACTCCTAGGCGAGAGGGCGACAGTTCCCGCTCACATCACCCACGGCGCAATCAACGTCATCGTCCCCAGCACCGCCAAGCCGATCACAAAAGCCACGACCGTAAAGCCCATCACCTGGCGCACATGGAGTTTGGCGATGGCCAGTAGCGGCAGCAGCCAGAACGGCTGGATCATGTTCGCCACGCCCTCACCGACGGCGACGGCCATGGAGATCAACCCGAGGTAGGCGGGTGAGTGCTGGCCGATCGCCAGTGCCGAGTCGACGGCGATCGGGCCCTGCACCGCCCAATGACCTCCTCCGGATGGCACGAACAGGCTGATGATCACCGAGCCGATGAACGTCAGGAAGGGCAGCGTGTACTGCGTCGCGCCGTTCACCAGCGTCTGGGCCAGCAGTGTCTGCAGCGGCGTGGAGTCCTCGGCGCCCTGATACGCCAGCAGACCGACCAGGCCGCCGTACAGCGGGTATTGCAGCAGCAGTGGGCCAGACACCTTCGCGGCGCCGGTGAACGCCCGGATGAAGCGGATCGGTGTGCGGTGCAGCAGCGCACTGGTGATGGTGAACAGCATGATCATCGAGGAGATGTTCAGCGCCATACCACTCATCACGAAATACCCGACACCCGCGACGAACACGAGCACGTTGAGGATCCATTGGTTTTCCAGCCATTCGGCGAACGTCTTGCCGCTCTGCGGCTCGACCAGCTGTTCTTCGTCTTCGAACACGGCGGTATCCGGCGCAAGGGCGGCGGATGGCTCCATCCGCCATACCGCGAGCGCGAGCGCCGCCAGCACGATGATCGCCGCCAGCCAGCTGTAGGGCTGGAAGATGGTCTGGCTCAACGGCACGGTGAATCCGGCGATCTTGTGGATCACGTTGATGGGGCTGCTGGCATCGGTGTTCGCCAGCGCTATCGACGATGACAGTCCCTGTGTCCAGACGATGAAGCCCATGAACGCCGCGGCGATCAGGTAGCCGAAATGCGAGTCGGGGAAACGGCGTGCGACCTGCCGGGCGACCAGTGCACCGGCCACCAGCCCGAGGCCCCAGTTCACCAGGGACAGAACGGCGCTCACGGTGAAACACAGCAGCGCCCCCTGCACCTGATTTCGGGGTGTTCCCGCGACGCGGACGATGGCCCGCTTGAGCACCGGCGCCTCGGCCAGTGTGTAGCCCGTCACAAGGATCAGCACCATCTGAAAGGCGAACGTGAAGATGTTCTCCCGCCCCCACACCCCGCTGTACCAGGCGGTCAACATGCCCGAAGCCGATGCTCCGCGCACCAGCACAGCGACCATGCCGGCGACGATGATCGTGAGGATCACCGCGAACAGATAGGGATCCGGCATCAGGCGTTCGACGTAGCGGACGCTCAGCCCGGTGAGCGATTGGATGACACCCCGACGTTTGACCTGGTGCGCCGAGCGCGTCGTCATGGCGTTGCCCCTTCCCTCGAACCGCTCGCACGGCGCCAGTTGAGCAGGCGCTCATCCTGTCATCGCTTCAGCACATGGTGGCGTGCAGGGCGGCTCCGGTCATCGCCGCGAGGGCCGCCGCCTTCGCGCTGGAGGGAAGCTACGACGTCGCCCGTCAATCCCGCGGAGACACCGGCGCCTGCGCGAGCGCGGCGGCGATGTCGTCCAGCGCACGTCCGGCGTCGTCGAAGGGCCCGCGGATGAACTCGTGGATCATGCCGTCGTAGCGATTGACGGTGGTGCGAACCCCGGCCTCCCGCAGTCGCGCGCCGTACTGCTCGCCCTCGTCGCGTAGCGCGTCGAACTCGGCGGTGACGATGAATGCCGGTGGGAGGTCTTCCAGGTTGGGGGCCAGCAGCGGCGAGACATGCGGGTCGAGCTTCTCGTGCTCGCCGGTGAGGTAGTGGTCCATGAACCAATGCTGGGTCGCCCGGCTGATGTTGCCGTACTTGCCCGCGAACTCCCGGATCGAGACGTTCGATCGCCGGAAATCCACGTCGGGGTAGATCAGTACCTGGTGTGCGATCACCGGACCGCCGGCGTCGCGTGCCATCAGGGCGACAACGGCGGCCAGGTTCCCGCCGGCGCTGTCCCCGGCGACCGCGATGTCGGCGCCGTCGCCCCCGAACGTGGTGGCATTGTCGGCCACCCACGTCGTCGCAGCGAAGGCCGCGTTGATCGCGGCCGGATACTTGTGCTCGGGGGCCAGCGGATAGTCGACGGAGACGACGACCCGCCCGCAGCGGTTGGCCAGCGACCGGGCCAACTCGTCGTGGGTGTCGAGGTCGCCGAGCACGAAACCGCCGCCGTGGAAGAAGACGATCACCGGGCGCGACTCGTCCGGCCGCGGGTGATAGATCCGGATCGGCAGGTCGCCGGATTGCGTGGAGATGACGCGATCGCGAACGCTGGCGACGGCTTGGCCCTCGCCCAGGGCAGGCGTCATCAGACGCATGCCCTGGCGGACCTGGTCGGGGGCGAAGGCGTGCAGGTTGGCGAAGTTGCTGTCGGCCAGACGCTCCAGGTGTGCGCGGACCTGGGGATGTAGCGGCATGATGCTCGGTTTCCTTTCCTTGCGGTCGATTCATCGTTAGTGTCGGACTTGAAGCGCACTTCAAGTCAAGGGGAGAGCAATGCTGGACATCGCCGAGGTGGCCACTCGATCCGGCCTGGCGTCATCGGCACTGAGGTTCTATGAACGCCGCGGGCTGATCAGCTCGGGCGAGCGCAACGGCCTTCGCCGCACCTACGAACCCGAGGTGCTTGACCGCCTCGCGCTGATCAGCTGCGCCAAGGCGGCCGGGTTCACCCTCGCCCAGATCGAGCGGTTTCTGCGAGCCACGCCCAGTGACACCGAATTGCGGGCGCGAATGGCCGAGAAGGCGCGGCAACTCGACACCGAAATCGCGCGCCTGGTCCGGATGCGCGACAGCCTCACCCACGCTGTGACGTGCACCCACACCCCGCTGGTCGAGTGCCCTGAGTTCAAGGCACGCATCAACGATGCCGACAACTAGTTCGATGCCGCACTGAGGTCATCGGCATCGACACGACCGGTTGAGGCCGAAATCGGCCGGGGACGTGGCGATCCCACCGAAGCTGCCGCCGAGGTGCGCTAGTCCCGCATCCTCAGCACGACCTTGCCGGCCGCGGTGCGGTTCTCCAGCGCCGCCAGCGCATCGGCGGCCTGCTCCAGGGCGAACACTTCGGGTTGGGGCGCCGGCACCGTCCCGGAGGCCAACATCGGCTCCAGCGCCGACCACTGCCGCTCCAGCTCGCCCGGATGCGACATCACCCATGCGCCCCAGCCGACTCCGACCACGTCGATGTTGTTGAGCAGCAGCCGGTTTACCTTCACCGTCGGAATCTCACCGCCGGTGAACCCCACCACCAGCAGCTTCCCGCCCGGGGTCAACGAGCGCAGCGAGTCGGTGAACCGGTCACCGCCGACCGGGTCGAGCACCAGATCCACACCCTTGCCGCCGGTCAGTTCGGCCACCGCGTCGCGGAACCCGTCGGCCAGCACCGTGTCGGTGGCACCGGCGGCGCGGGCCACCTCGGCCTTGGCGGGGGTGGAGACCACGGCGATCACCCGCGAGGCTCCCAGCGGGCCGGCCAGTCGGAGCGTCGAGGTGCCGATGCCGCCGGCGGCGCCGTGCACCAGCACGCTGGCGCCCGCGGACAGCTTGCCCCGCGTGGTCAGCGCGAACATCACGGTGAGGTCGTTGAACAGCAGGCCCGCCCCGGCTTCGAAAGAGACCGTGTCCGGCAGCTTGAACACCTGAGCGGCGGGCAGCGCGATCACCTGCGCCATCGCGCCGTTGAGCATGGTCAGTGCCGCCACCCGGTCACCGGCGCGGACATGAGCGCCGGGCGGGGCGCTGCGCACCACGCCGGCGGCCTCCCCGCCCGGTATGAACGGCAGGTCGGGTTTGTGTTGGTAGAGCCCGCGGGACTGCAGCACGTCGGGGAAGGCCACCCCCGCGGCGTGAACGTCGATGACGACGGCATCGTCGTAGCCCGCCGGTTCGTCGAGGTCGACCAGCCGGGCGGCTGCCGGTCCGTCGAGCTGGGATATCTGTACTGCGCGCATGGGCGCCCCCTTCGTCAGCTGGAGAGCAGTGGCCTACCGAAAACCTAGACCACCGGGGCGGTACACTTTCGGTGCGGCAGTGTGGCCGCATCTTCTATGAGGTGGCCATGAGTTCTCCCAGGTCCCGTCGGCAGGTCCATGCCGGCAAGATCCCGGCGGCGTTGCCGTCCGGCCGAACCGTGGCGGTCCGGGCAGCCGACGGAACCCGACTGCACGCCGAGGTCTTCGGGCCACCCGACGGTTACCCGATCGTGCTGGCGCACGGCATCACCTGCGCGATCCGGGTCTGGCGCCATCAGATCGCCGACCTGACCCGGGACTACCGGGTGATCGCCTACGACCACCGTGGCCACGGGCGCAGCGAGGTGCCCAAGCGCGGCGGTTACAGCCTGACCCACCTGGCCTCCGATCTCGACTCGGTGCTCGAAGCCACCCTGGAGCCGGGGGAGCGCGCCGTGATCGCCGGGCACTCGATGGGTGGCATCGCCATCAGCGCCTGGTCGGATCGGTACCGGCACCGGGTCGCGCAGCGTGCCGACGCGGTCGCGCTGATCAACACCACCACCGGTGACCTGCTTGCGCACGTCGACTTGTTCCGGGTTCCGCCGCCGCTGCAGCAGGTGCGGGTGCAGACGGCGCGGCGCGTGCTGCTGACGTTCGGCAACGTCCCGATCATCGGGCCGGCGAACCTGGCCGTGCGGCAGTTCGTGCACATGCTTGCGGTCGGCGGCGAAGCCGAAGCCTCTGTCGCACAGGTGATCTGCGACCTTTTCGCCAAGACCCCGCCGGCCAGTCGCGGCCATTGGGTGCGGGTGCTCGTCGATTCCCTCGGCCCTTCGCACATCAGCCTGGAGGGTCTGACGGTCCCGACCCTGGTCATCGGCAGCACCCGCGACCGGCTGCTGCCGATCGTCGCATCGCACCGGATCGCCGCGACCGCACCGAATCTGGTCCGGTTCGTCGAAATGAGCGGGGGACACTGCTCGATCCTCGAGCACCCCGATGCGGTGAACCGCGAGCTGCGCGACCTCGTGGGGCTGGCCACCGGATCCGTTGACGGCCTGGCGGCCGATCGCGGAATCATCTCGTAGCGTTGTTGAAAGTCCTCACCGCGCTGAGCGGACTGATCGGGGTCGCCGATCAGGCCCGTGAACTGCGCGACGCCGGAGTGCACGGGGTGTTCACCTTCGAGGGCCCCCACGACGTGTTTGCGCCGTTGACCGTGGCGGCCGGTGTGGGCGGACTGGATCTGATGACCAACGTCGCGATCGCGTTTCCGCGCAACCCGATCCATCTGGCCCACCAGGCCAACGACCATCAGCTGCTCAGCGGTGGGCGGTTCGTCCTGGGTTTGGGCACCCAGGTGCGCGCCCAGGTCGAGAAGCGGTTCGGCGCCGCCTTCGACCACCCGGTGGACCGGATGGTCGAACTGATCGCGGCGCTACGGGCGATCTTCGAATCCTGGGACACCGGTGGGCGGCTGGACTTTCGCGGCGACTACTACCGGCACACGCTGATGACCCCGACGTTCAGTCCCGGACCGAACCCACACGGCGCTCCGCCGATCTACCTCGGCGCATTGGGACCCCGGCTGACCCGGGCGGCCGCCGAGCACGCGGACGGACTGCTGGTGATGCCGTTCTCCACCAAGCGGTTTCTGCACCAGCGCACGATGGCCGCGGTGCGCACCGGGCTGCAACGGGCCGGCCGGCACGCAGCGGAGTTCGCCGTGGTGCCCGAGGTCATCGTGGCCACCGGCGCCACCGATGCCGAGCGGGAGGCCGCCGAAGCCGCCACCCGGATGCTACTGGGCTTCTACGCGTCGACCCCGGCGTATGCGCCGGTGCTGGCCGAACACGGCTGGCAGGACCTGCAGCCCGAACTCAACGCGTTGTCCAAACAGGGCCGCTGGCCGGAGATGGGCGCGCGGATCGACGATGAGGTGTTGCACACCATCGCCGCGTGCGGCACTCCGGCGCAGGTGGCCGCCCACATCCGTGATCGGGTCGACGGAATCTCCGACACCGTCTGCATCTACCAGGCGGCGCCCATCGCCCCGGCGCTGATCGGCGAGATCGTCAGCGAACTGCGCTGAAAAAGGCGGCCCGGTCAGGGAGCCATGGTGACCCAGTCGGGGAATCCCGTCGGGGTGTGCCGGCCCAGCACACCGTGCTCGTAGAGCCCCCAGCCCTCCACCGGGGCGGCGTCGCCGTCGCGGCACACCGCACGCCCCACGTGGTCGATCATCCCGAAGCTGGTGCGCGCGAGGACGCCCGGATCGGTCATGTCGTAGGTCAGCCGCTCGGTGAATTTCTCGCCCTTCCACTGACCGTGCAGCCAGTCGGTGTCGCCGCCGTACCCGCCGCCGACGTGAATCGGCACCGGCAGTTTGGATTCCACCTCCAAGACCACCGGGGTGCCGTCCGGCCGGGTCGCTTCGATGGTGGCACCGGTGGCGATGCGGGTGCCGGAGCGGTAACGGGTGGAGACCCGCGGCCAGCCCAGCTGCTCGACGCGGCCGTCGTGCCAGATCCGGGTGCAGTCGTTGAGTGAGCGGAACCCGTCGGGCTCCTCCTGGATGATCAGCACCACCCCGAAGTCGTCGAACGCCATCGGTACATACAGCCACCACATACCGTCGAACGGCGGGTCGGCAGGCCGGCCCGCCGGCTCACGTTCGCCGACCGGGCGGATACCCCAGGACCGGTCACGCGATCCGATCCAGACCGAGGGGTCGACGGGGATCTCCTCGCCGTCGATGACGATCTGACCGCTCCACGAGCCGAGTTGGGCGAAGCGCTGCGCGTCCAGGGTGACCCGGTTGCCGGAGCGCAGGATGTGCCGCTGTTCCTGCACCACGTCGAACAGGCCCTGCCAGCGCAGGTCGACCGCGATGCCCGCGGTCTCCTCCAAGATCAGTCGCAGGGAGCGCAGCGGGTCGGTGACCTCGATGCGGTAGTTCCCGACGTGCTGGTTGAGCCGGTCGGAGTCGATGGCGTCCGAAAGATGCACCGCGGTCTGGGTGTCACCGCGGCGCACCAGCACGAAGGCGTCTTTCACGCCGAGATTGGGGTAGTAGCCGCAACCGGTGATCAAGAAGATGTCGCCGGTGCGGTCATGGGCATTCAGGTAGCAACGGTCGTAGAAGTTACGGTCCGAGGAGCCCGGCCAGGCGATCGGTTGCGGCAGTTGGTGAACCGGGTACTCGTCGAGTGGTCCCAACATCAGTTCTGTTCTCCGATCAGCTTTTTCAGCAATCCTGCATGGTAGAAGAGAGACTCGGGGTCGTCCGGTTTCTCCATCTCCCCGAAGTGCACCCGCCGAGCCCCGGTGCGCATGAACACGATCGCCCACATCAGGCCCGCGTAGGCGTAGAACCAGTGCAGGTCTCCGAGTTCGACACCGGTGAGCGCCTGGTAGGTGGCCCGGACGTCGTCCTCGCGCAGCACCTGTGGCAGCCCGGGCAATCCGGCCAGCCCGGCGAGTTCCTCGAACACCAGGTGCGCGAAGATCACCCACGACACGTCCAGTTCGCGCGGTCCCAGCGCCACCATCTCCCAATCCAGCACCGCGACCGGGCGGAAGTCGCGGTAGAGCACATTGCCCACCCGCGAGTCGCCCCAGCACAACACCGTCTCGCCGGCGGCCGCGTCGGGCGGCCAGTTCGCCTCCAGCCAGGCGATGGTGCGGTCCAGCAGCGGTGAGCGACCGATGTCGGGCACCGCGAACTCATACCAGTCGCGGATATGGGCGAAGTGCCGTTGCAGTGCGGATTCGCCGCTGCGGCCCTCGTCGAGGAAGTCGAACGTCGTTGCCGCGTTCGGGATCGCGTGCAGCTTGGCCAGTACCTCGACGGTGGTGTCCTGCAGGGTCCGCTGCTGTTCGGCGGCGGCGTCGGCGAACCAGTTGCTGCCGAAGGTGTAGGGCATGACGTCGGGCGGAACCTGGCCGTCGATGCGGTCCATCAGGAAGAACGGCCTGCCCAGGACCTCGCCGGTGGGTTCGATCCAGCGGACCTTCGGCACCGGGACGTCGGTGAGCTCACCGACCCGCCGCATCACCTCGAACTGATGGTCCAACCGGTAGGACGGGAATACCGGGACGTCTTCGTCCGCCGGCGCCACCCGCATCACCCAACGCTGCTCGACCGGGTCGCCGTCGGCGAGCCAACGGCCGGTGAGCATGATCGTCTCCGACGACATGCCGTTGGTGTCGACGCCGCTTTCCACGGTGATCTCCGGCGTGGCCCCGCCGGGCAACTGCGTCGAAAGCCAGCGAGACATTACCGTGGGCAGGGTGGTGACATCGCGGCTGGAACGCTGGATCCGGCCGACATCCCTTTCCACAGTCGGTTGGTCGACCACGGTTGCATCCTCCGTCACACTAATTACGATACGACAGGTAGCGTTATGAAAGCAGAACCTTCACCGGTTGACAAGGGACCCGGTGCCGGGCGGCCCCGTGATCCCCGTATCGACGCTGCCATATTGAAGGCCGCCGCGGAACTGGTTGTCGAGGTCGGATATTCGAATCTGAGCCTGGCGGCCGTCGCGGAGCGGGCCGGCACCACCAAGACCGCGCTGTACCGCCGGTGGCCCAGCAAGGCCGAACTGGTGCACGAGGCCGCGTTCGCGGTGCCGCCGAGCGCGGTGACCGCGCCCCCGGGCGATGTGGCCGGCGACCTGCGGGCGATGGTGGCCGGCGCGCGCGATGCGTTCACCAGCCCGGTGGTGCGCGCCGCCCTGCCCGGCCTGATCGCCGACATGGCCGGCAATGCCGAGCTGACCGCCCGCATCCTCGAACGATTCGAGGGCCTGTTCGGGGTGATGCGCCACTGGGTGGCCGATTCGGTGAGCCGCGGTGACGCGCGTGACGTGGATCCCGGCCGGCTGGTCGAATTGATCGGCGGCGCCACGCTGCTGGGCATGATGCTGCGCCCCGACGACGACCTCGGCGGTGACTGGGCGCAGCGGACGGCCGATATCATCGCCCACGGCGTGATGGCGTAGCGCGATGACCACACCGACCGAGCCGCAGCCCTTTCCGGCCGACTGGTCGTCGCTGCTGGTGCTGGTGCCGCACCCCGACGACCCGGAGTATGGGATGGCGGCCGCGGTGGCCAAGTGGACCGCCGCGGGCAAGACCGTCCGCTACGCCCTGGCCTGTCGCGGCGAGGCGGGCATCGAGGGAATGGCCCCGCAGCAGGCCGGGCCACTGCGCGAGGGCGAGCAACGGCGGGCGGCGGCCATCGTGGGTGTCCACCCGGTCGATGGGGTCGACTTCTGGGACTTCCCGGACAGCAACATCCGTAACACGCCGGCGTTGCGGGACAAGATCGCCGCGGTGATCGCCGAGGTCCGTCCCGACGTGGTGGTGGCGATCTACGGTGGCGCGCAGTTCGGGCCGGACGCGCCCAACCAGCGCGACCACATCGAGTTCGCCGCCGCGGTCACCGACGCCTGGGACGCGATGGAGAATCCGCCGCGCCGGCTGTTCCAGAACGGGCCGGCGCCCACCCACGTCGAGACCGTCGACGGCTACCTCGACACCGCGGTGGAATCGCTGGCCGCGCACGAGGTCTACCTGTCGGTGCTCGATCCGGCGACGCCGGTGCGCGAGCAGGCGCGCGCGGTGATCGACATGACCTGCGCGGAGCTGTCGGGTCGGCGGGTGGCCGGCTTCATCCTGGAAAGGACCACGGACCGATGACCCATTCCAGCCCCGGACTGCGCATCGGTGTGCTCGGTGCGGCGCGGATCACCCCGGTGTCGCTGCTCAAACCCGCCGCCGAAAACCCCGAGGTGGTGGTCAGCGCGGTGGCGGCACGCGACGGCCGCCGCGCCCGTGCGTTCGCCGCCAAGCACGGCATCGGCCGGGTGCACGACGGCTACGACGAGCTGATCGCCGACCCGGACATCGATGCCGTGTACAACCCGCTGCCCAACAACCTGCACGGACGTTGGACGCGCGCAGCGCTGGCCGCCGGCAAGCACGTGCTCTGCGAAAAGCCGTTCACCGCCAACGCCGATGAAGCCCGCGAGATCGCCGAGGTGGCCGCAGACACCGACCGGGTGGTGATGGAGGCCTTCCACTACCGGTATCACCCGATGACATTGCGTATCGAGGAGATCATCGCCTCGGGGGAGCTGGGCACGCTGCGCCGGGTGGACACCGCCCTGAGCTTCCCGTTACCCCGGTTCTCCGATATCCGCTACGACTTCTCGCTGGCCGGCGGCGCGTTGATGGACGCCGGCTGCTATGCGGTGCACATGGCCCGCACGTTCGGCGGGGAGACGCCGGAAGTCATTGCCGCGCAGGCGAAACTGCGTGATCCGGTCATCGACCGGGCCATGACCGCGCAGCTGCGGTTCCCGGCCGGACACACCGGGTCGATCCGCTGCTCGTTGTGGTCGTCGAACCTGCTGCAGGTCAGTGCCCGGGTGGTCGGCGATCGTGGGGAACTGCGGGCGCTCAACCCGCTGATGCCCCAGTACCTGCACCGGCTCCGGGTTCACTCGCAGCGGGGCAAGCGCGTCGAGCGCTTCAGCCACCGCGCCTCCTACGCCTACCAACTCGACGCGTTCGCCGACGCCGTGCTGCGCGGCGCACCGGTACGGACCACGCCGAAGGACGCGATCGAGAACATGGCGGTCATCGACGCGATCTACCAGGCCGCCGGCCTGCCGGTGCGCCGACCGAGCTGAGCGCCGCGTCAGGCGCCGTGGCCGGGCTCGATGTCGCCGACGTCGGAGAACGCCAGCAGCTTCTCGACCGGTCGAGACGCATGCCCGGCGATGGGTTCCAACAGGTAGCCCAGGTGGTCGCCGAGCTCGATACGGTTCAGCGTCTTGCCGACGAACCACGCCGGAGCGTCGTCGAGGATCGGCATACCGGCCGGCCCGGTGTGCCAGGAGCAGTGCTGGAATTTGTCGGTGTCGTCGCCGGTCTGGCCGCCGAACAGCCGGGCGAGCCCGAGGCTGCGGCGCGCCAGCACATGGACGGCCAGGTGCTGCGACCGGGCTGCCACCCCGAAGGTGTGATTGCGCTTGGATATCCCGACCAGAAACCTCTGCGGCTCCAGGCTGGTCTGGGTGGCGAAGCCGACCAGGCAGCCCGAGGCGTTGCCGTCGGCCGCGGTCGTCACCACGAACATGGTGTAGCCCAGCCTGGCGGCCAGGCGTTCGAATGATTCGTCGTCCATCAGTCCATGATGACCGGCGCCCGGCGTCTACCGGGCAAATTGCGTTGCGGCATCCACCAGATCCAGCAGCGGCTGTGGGAACACCCCCAGCGCGATGGTGACCGCGGCACATAGCGCGATCGCCGCCTTGCTCCACACGCTGGGTAGCACCAGGCGCGGCGCGTCGTCGGGGGAGTCGGTGAAGAACATCAGCACGATCACCCGGACGTAGAAGTAGGCGGCGACGCCGCTGGTGATCACGCCGATCACCACCAGCGGGACGGCGCCGCCCTCGGCGGCGGCCTTGAACACGGCGAACTTGGCGACGAAGCCGCTGGTCAGCGGGATGCCCGCGAACGCCAGCAGGAACATCGAAAACAGCAGGCCCACAACGGGATAGCGCTGCCCCAGACCGGCCCACCGGGCCATGTCGAGCTCTTCCTCGCCGCCCGGGCCACGGATCAGGTTCACCACCGCGAACGCGCCCACGGTGGAGAAGCTGTAGGCGACCAGGTAGAACAGCGTCGAGGAGACGCCCGCTGGGTTCGCGGCCAGTACGCCGGTCAGCACGAAGCCCACATGGGCGACCGAGGAGTAGGCCAGCATTCGCTTGATGTCGGTCTGGGTGATCGCGGCGATGGTGGCGGCCACCATGGTCAGCACCGAGATCAGCCACAGCAGCGGGCGCCACTGTGCTTCCAGCGCCGGCAGCGCGACGTAGATGATCCGCAGCATCGCCCCGAATGCGGCGACCTTGGTGGCGGCCGCCATGAAACCGGTGATCGGGGTCGGTGCGCCGACGTAGACGTCGGGAACCCAGGAGTGGAACGGTACGGCGCCCACCTTGAAGAACAGCCCCACCAGCAGCAGCCCCGCGCCGATCAGCGCCAGGGGGTCGCCGCTGTGGGTGAACAGCTGCTCGCCGATGTCCGGCAGTGCCAGCGTGGCCGTCGCGCCATAGATCAGGGCCGCCCCGAACAGGAACAGCGCTGAGGAGAACGCGCCCAGCAGAAAGTATTTCAGCGCCGCTTCCTGAGACAGCAGGCGGCGATAGCGGGCCAGCCCGCACAGCAGATACAGCGGCAGGGAGAGCACTTCCAGCGCCACGAACATGGTGACCAGGTCATTGGCGGCAGGGAACACCATCATGCCGCCGATCGCCAGCACGGTCAGCGGGAACACCTCGGTCTGGGTCACCCCGCTGCGGGCGGCGTCGAGTTCGGTGACGCTGCCCGGGACCGCGGATGCCTGCGGGGTGAACGAATCCAGGCCCGCGCGCCCGCCGGCGCCGACGGACACCGCGGACCCCGTCGGCGCGCTCGCTGCCCCCGGGCCCTCGGTGGCGCCGACGTTGCGTTCGGCGATGAAGACGACGGCCATGATCCCGACCAGCAGCACAGTGCCCTGCAGCACCAGCACCGGCCGGTCGACCGCCACTGCGCCGAGCACCGCGAGGTGCCCGGCGGCCGGCAGGTCGCGGCCCACCGCGACGACGGCGGCGAACGCGGCGGCCAGCCCGCCGATGGCCAGCAGGACCTGCATCAGGTAGCGCGCCCGCCGTGCGACGAACGCCTCGAAGAGCACGCCGGTGACCGCGGTGCCGAAGACGATCAGCAGCGGCAGCAGTAGGTCGTATTCGACGTGGGGTGTTGGCATGCCCGACATGGTCAGTGCGCCCCCTCAGCGGTCAGCGGTGCCGGGTCGGTTTGACCGATGGTGGTCAAGGTGTGCTCGACGCCCGGATTGATGATGTCCAGCACCGGTTTCGGGTAGAAGCCCAAGAACAGCAGCAGCGCGATCAACGGTGCGACGACGACGAGCTCGCGCGGAACCAGATCGCGGATGCGTTCGTTGCCCGCGGTGACCGGGCCGGTCATCACCCGCTGGTAGAGCCACAGCATGTAGATCGACGACAGCACCAGTGCGGTCGAGCCGACCGTCGCTGCCAGCCAGTACCGGTTGAAAGTGCCCACCAATACCAGGAATTCGCTGATGAACGGTGCGAGCCCGGGCAGTGACAGGGTGGCCATCGCCGCGACCATGAAGGTGCCGGCCATGACCGGCGCCACCTTCTGCACGCCGCCGTAGTCGGCGATCGAGCGGGTGCCGCCGCGCCGGGAGATCAGGAAACCGGCGATCAGGAACAGCGCCGCGGTGGACAGCCCGTGGTTGAGCATGTACAGCGTCGAACCGCTCTGGCCCTGGCTGGTCATCACGAAGATCCCCAGGATGATGAAACCGAAGTGCGAGATCGACGTGTAGGCGATCAGCCGCATCATGTCGCGCTGGCCGATCGCCACCATCGCGCCGTAGACCACCCCGATCACCGCCAGCACGATGATCGCCGGGCGGAAATACGTTGAGGCGTCCGGGAACAGCTGCAGGCAGTAGCGCAGCATGCCGAAGGTTCCCACCTTGTCCATGACGGCCATCATCAGCACCGCGGTGGCGGGGGTGGATTCCACGGCGGCGTCGGGCAACCAGCGGTGCAGTGGCCACAGCGGAGCCTTGACCGCGAACGCGAACATGAAACCGGCGAACAGCAGCTTGAGTACGCCCGGATCGACCGTGGTGGTGGCCGAGGAGAACAGCGACACCAGTTCGCGGAAGTCGAAGGTGCCGCCCGAGGAGCTCTCAGCGCCCTCCCGGGCGCTCACCACATACACCCCGATCACCGCGGCCAGCATGATCAGGCCGCCGAACAGGTTGTACAGCAGGAACTTCAGCGCCGCTTGGGAACGCTTGGCGCCGTTGCCGAAGCCGCCGATCATGAAGTACATCGGGATCAGCATCGCCTCGAAGAACACGTAGAACAGCAGCACATCCAGCGAGACCAGCGAGATCAGCACCATCGCCTCGACGGTCAGGGTCAGCGCGGCGAAGGCGTGCGGACCGCGGCTTCGCGCACCGCCGTCGTTCCAGCCGGCCAACATCAGCAGCGGCACCAGCCCGGCGGTCAGCAATGCCAGCACCACCGCGATACCGTCCACGCCGAGCGTGTAGCTCGCCCCGAACGCCGGTATCCAGGAATGGGATTCGACGAACTGGTAGGGGGCGGCGACAGGTGTCGTGTCGAAACCGGCGGTGACCACGATCGCCACCGCCAGCGTCGCCAGGCTCACCAGCAGGCCGGTCCACTTCGCCAGCCGCGCGGCCCCGGCCGGGAGCATGATCACCAGGCCGGCGCCGACCAGCGGCGCCAGCCACAGCAGGCTCAGCCAGGGCAGGTTCGTGTTCACAGTTGCACCGCCAGGACTACCGCGACGACCAGCACCGTGCCGGCCAGCATGGTCAGCGCATAGGAGCGCACGAAGCCGGTCTGCAGGCGCCGCACCAGGATCGATGCGACCGCGACCAGCCCGGCCCCGGCGTTGACCGAACCGTCCACCGCCCGGTCATCGACGTCGACCAGGGCTTGCGCCAGTCGGTTACCCGGACGCATGAACACCTCCTCGTTGAAGGCATCGCCGTAGAGATACTCGCGGGCCGCCACCGTCAGGGGCGACACGTCGGTAGGTGCGATGACCGGTATCGGTCTGCGGCCGTACATGCGGTAGGCGAGTGCAACGCCGAGCAGGACGATGCCCAGCGTGACGGCGCCGGTGAGCCAGGCCGGGATGGCATGTGCCGTCGCATGGCCCCCTGAATGCTCCAGGGCCACCGGGGTCACCACCGGTTCGAGCCAGTGCTCCAGCCGCCCGCCGATGGTCAGCGCGGCCCCGGAGATCACCGCACCGACCGCCAGCACGATCATCGGCCAGGTCATCACCCGCGGGGACTCGTGCGGATGCTGCAGTGCCCGCTCGGCGCTGACCTCGCTCTCGTCGGCGGCCCAGCGGCGCTCGCCGGCGAACGTCATCAGCATCACCCGGGTCATGTAGAAGGCGGTGATCCCCGCGCCGAGGATGGTGACCGCGCCCAGGATCCAGCCTCGCGTTCCGCCGGTGGCCAGCGCGGCTTCGATGATGGCGTCCTTGGACCAGTACCCGGCGAACGGCGGCACCCCGATGATCGCCAGGTAACACAGCCCGAACGTCACGAACGTCACCGGCATGAAGGCGCGCAGCGCACCGTAGCGGCGCATGTCCTGCTCGTCGTTCATGCCGTGCATCACCGAACCGGAGCCCAGGAACAGTCCGGCCTTGAAGAAGCCGTGGGTGAGCAGGTGCAGGATCGCGACGGCGTAGCCCGCCGGGCCGAGCCCGGCGGCCAGCACCATGTAGCCGATCTGGCTGACGGTGGAGGCGGCCAGCGCCCGCTTGATGTCGTCCTTGGCGCAGCCGATGATCGCACCGAAGAGCAGCGTGACCGCACCGACCACCACGACCGCCAGTCGCGCGTCGGCCGACAGGTCATACACCGGGCCGGAGCGCACGATCAGGTACACCCCGGCGGTCACCATGGTGGCGGCGTGGATCAACGCCGACACCGGGGTGGGGCCCTCCATCGCGTCGAACAACCAGGCCTGCAGCGGCACCTGGGCGGACTTGGCGCACGCCCCCAGCAGCAGCAGTAGGCCGATCGCGGTGGTGAGCCCACTGGGTCCGGCTTCGCCGACCGCACTGAACAAGCCGTCGAAGGACAGCGTGCCGAAGCCGGCGAACATGGCGAACATGGCCAGTGACAGCCCGATGTCGCCGACCCGGTTGGACACGAAGGCCTTCTTGCCGGCAGCCGCCGCCACCGGTCGGGCGTACCAGAACCCGATCAGCAGGTACGACGCCAGGCCGACACCTTCCCAACCCACGTAGAGGGCCAGGTAGTTGTCGGCGACGACCAGCAGCAGCATCGCCGCGACGAACAGGTTGAGGTAGGCGAAGAAACGTCGGCGATCGGGGTCGGTGGCCATATAACCGATCGAGTAGATGTGGATCAACGCGCCCACGCCACTGATCAGCAGCACGAAGCAGATCGACAGCGGGTCGATGAGCACCCCGAAGTCGACGTGCAGGGCGCCGACCGGCACCCAGCTGAACAGGTGAGTGTGCATCGCCCGGTCCTCGCCCGGCCTGCCCAGCATCTCGGCCAGCAGCGCCAGTCCGATCCCGAACGAGGCGAGCACGGTGGCGCAGCCCAGCAGGTGCCCCCACCGGTCGGTCCGCCGCCCGCCGAGCAACAGGATCAGCGCGCCGGCCGCCGGCAGGGCCACCAGCAGCCAGCTCAGCTGGCTCAGATTCGTCATAGAGCTCCCCAACTCCTAGCCGCGCAGTAGGTTCGCGTCGTCGACCGAGACGGATCGCCGGGCCCGGAAGATCGTCATGATGATGGCCAGGCCGATCACCACCTCGCAGGCGGCGACGACCATCGTGAAGAACGCCACCATCTGGCCGTCGAGCTGGGTGTGCAGCCGGGCGAAGGTGACGAAGGCCAGATTGGCGGCGTTGAGCATCAGCTCGACGCACATGAACATCACCAAGGCGTTACGCCGCAACATCACTCCGGTGGCGCCCAGGGTGAACAGCATCGCCGACAGGTACAGGTAGTTCTCCGGATTCACTGGTCTGACTCCTCCCCGTTCGCGGCCGCGTGCGCCGCGTTGCCGGTGGCGCCGACCCAGCGGTGCTGCAACGTGTCCGACACCGACAG
The DNA here is from genome assembly GCF_010727125.1 of Mycolicibacter terrae. Taxonomy (NCBI): domain Bacteria; kingdom Bacillati; phylum Actinomycetota; class Actinomycetes; order Mycobacteriales; family Mycobacteriaceae; genus Mycobacterium; species Mycobacterium terrae. The sequence continues at coordinate 1,265,703 of NZ_AP022564.1, forward strand.
CTCCGAGTAGGACCCGTCGGGCAGCCGGGCGGCGATGTCGACGGCGTTGTGCCGGGCATAGACACCCGGCGTCGGCAGCGGCGTCGCGCGGTGGCCGGCCTGGAAGCGCCGGATGGACAGCTCCCGCTGCGTCATCCGCGGCCGCAGTCGTTCCCGATGTGTCAGCACCATGGCGGCGACCACCGCGGTGATCAGCAATGCACTGGTGAGCTCGAAGGCCCAGAGGTAGCGGGTGAAGATCAGGGCCGCCAGGCCCTCGACGTTGCTCTGGCCCAACTCGGCCGCGCCGCCGGTTGCCGTGGCCGGAGTGCCGACCCGGTGCAGGTGCACGGTGGCGCCGCCGATCCCCGCGATCAGCAGTATCCCGAAGCCGATGCCGGCGAGCGTCGAAGCGACTCGCTGGCCGCGCAGGGTCTCCACCAGTGACTCGGCGGAGTCGACCCCGATCAGCATCATCACGAAGAGGAACAGCATCATCACCGCGCCGGTGTAGACGACGATCTGCACCACCCCGAGGAACATCGCGTCCTGGACGAAATAGAACACCGCCAGAACGAGCATCGTCATCGCCAGGAACAGTGCCGAATACACGGCCTTGGCGGCGGTGACGACCCCGACCGCACCGACCAGTGCGCACGCGCCCAGAACCCAGAACGTCACCGCCTCCCCGGTGGAGGTGCGGACGACGATGTCGGCGGCGAGCAGAACGGTGTCCATCAGGCCTTACCCTGTTTCTTGCGATCCAGCATGACGAACAGGTCGGGGTTCTCATCGAGCCCGTCGGGGCTGACCCTGCCCAGGTAGTAGTCCTTGTCGGTGGCGCCGGGCGGCATCGGGTGCGGCGGTTCGGTCATGCCGGGCTCCAGCGGTGCCAGCAGCTGGTGGCGTTCCAAGATCAGATCGGCGCGGTTGTCGGCGGCCATCTCGTAGTCGTTGGTCATGGTCAGGGCGCGGGTGGGGCAGGCCTCGATGCAGAGGCCGCAGCCGATACAGCGCAGGTAGTTGATCTGGTAGACGCGGCCGTAGCGTTCGCCGGGGGAGAAGCGTTCCTCGTCGGTGTTGTCGGCGGCCTCGACATAGATGGCGTCGGCGGGACAGGCCCACGCGCACAGTTCGCAGCCGATGCACTTCTCCAGCCCGTCCGGGTGCCGGTTGAGCTGATGGCGGCCGTGGTAGCGCGGCGCCGTCGGCTTCTTCCGCTCGGGGTAGCCGTCGTTGATCGGCCGTTTGAACATCGTCTTCCAGGTGACGCCGAACCCGGCCAGAGCGTCTCTGAGCTTAGCCATTGACATCCTCCTTGACCCGCGGTGAATCGCCCTGCGGCAGCGGTGGTGTCGGGAATGAACCTTGCGATGCGACGACGGGCGGTGGCGCGGGTGCGGCGCGCCGGGTGTTCACCGCGCTGAAGCGGCGATGCAACGCCGCCAGCACCACCAGCGTGGTGAGCGTGCTGAGGGCTATCAGCACGACCTGCCAGTGCTGGTAGCCGTCGTTGCGCAGACTGCGCATCACCGCCGCGACCAGCACCCAGGCCAGCGCCAAAGGGATCAGGATCTTCCAGCCCAGTGCCATGAACTGGTCATAACGCAGCCGGGGCAGGGTGGCACGCAGCCAGATGTAGATGAAGATGAAACCCCACACCTTGGCGGTGAACCACAACAGCGGCCACCACCCCTGGTTGGCGCCGGCCCACATGTTGATCGGGAACGGCGCATGCCAACCGCCGAAGAACAATGTCACGGCCAACGCCGAAACCGTGGTGATGTTGATGTATTCGGCGAGGAAGAACAGCGCGAACTTCAATGACGAGTACTCGGTGTGGAAGCCGCCGACGAGTTCGCCTTCGGCTTCGGGCAAGTCGAACGGGGCCCGGTTGGTCTCACCGACCATCGCGGTCAGATAGACCATGAACGACGGCAGCAGCAGGAAGGTGAACCACACCCGGTCCTGGGCGGCCACGATGCCCGAGGTGGACATCGTCCCGGCGTAGAGGAACACCGAGGCGAAGGACAGTCCCATCGCGACCTCGTAGGAGATCACCTGGGCGGTGGAGCGGATGCCGCCCAGCAGCGGGTAGGCCGACCCGGACGACCAGCCGGCCAGGATGATCCCGTAGACGCCGATCGACGACATCGCCAGGACGAACAGCACCGCGATCGGCAGGTCGGCGAGCTGCAACGCGGTGCGGTGGCCGAAGATGCTGACTTCCGGCCCGAGCGGCATCACCGCGAACGCGGTGATCGCCGGCACCGTCGAGATGACCGGTGCCATCACGTAGATCGCCCGGTCGACGCCGACGGGGGTGATGTCCTCCTTGAGGGCCAGTTTGACGCCGTCGGCCAGACTCTGCAGCCAGCCCTTCGGCCCGACCCGGTTGGGCCCGGGTCGCATCTGCATGCGGCCCAGCACCTTTCGTTCGATGACGATCGCGAACAACACCGTCAACACCAGGAATACGAAGATGCCCAGCACCTTGGCCAGTATCAGCCACCAGGGATCGCTCATGGTCTGCGTCCAATCCGTACCACCGCACCCGGGCCGACGCCGAGGTTCCGGTGCACCGCTGAGTCAGAAGAATTCATCGGTAGCCACACCACCCGGTCCGGCATCTCGGTGATGACCAGTGGCAGCGTGATATCTCCGCGCTCGGTGCTGACCGTGACCGGATCGCCCGGCGCGGCACCGATCTCGGCGGCGGTCGCCGCCGACAGCCGCGCCACCGGTTTGCGGGCGGTGCCGGCCAGGTTCGGCTCACCGGCCTGCATCAGGCCGTTGTCCAGCAGCATGCGCCAGCCCGCCAGTACGGCCTCGCCGGAGTCCGGCTGCCCCGGACGGCCCGGCGCCACATCGGGGGCGGCCACCCGCTCGCCGTCCCAGGCGCCCAGCCGGGCCAGCTCCTCGCGCGCGGCCTCCACCGACGAAAGCCCCAACGCGACGTCCATCTCTTCGGCGAGCGCGTCGAGCACCCGCAGATCCGACAGGGTGCCGCGCTCACCGAGCGCGACACCGAACCGGCGGGGCCGGCCCTCCCAGTTGAGATAGGTGCCGGACTTCTCGACCGCCGCGGCGACCGGCAGCACCACGTCGGCGCGTTCGGTGACCTCGCTGTGCCGCAACTCGAAGCTGACCAGGAATCCGACCTCGTCCAGGGCGGTCAGCGCTGCAGCCGGGTCGGCCAGGTCGGCCGGTTCGACCCCGCCGACCAGCAGCGCGCCCAACGTCCCGTCGGCGGCGGCCGCCAGGATGGCGTCGGTGTCCCGTCCGGCCTGCGCCGGCAGCTCGTCGGGGCCGTCGAGGCCCCACGCCTGTGCGACCTCGGCGCGCGCGGACGCGTCGCCCAGCGGACGCCCGCCGGGCAGCAGGCCCGCCAAGGCGCCGGAATCCAGTGCGCCGCGCTCCCCGGCGCGACGCGGCACCCAGGCCAGCCGCGCGCCGGTCGCCTCGGCCAGCCGGACCGCCGCCGACAGCGCGCCCGGTGAGCCCGCCAACCGCTCACCGATCAGCACCACCGCGCCCGGCCGGCGCAGCAGCTCGGTGAGCTCGGCGTGACCGGAGCCCTCGTGGATACCATCCAGCGCCGCCGCCTCGCCACCGGGAACGGTCGGCACCAGGGTGCCGAACATCTTGGTCAGCGCACGGTCGGCGAACGGCGCGACGCTGAACACCTTGGTGCCCTTCTTGCGGGCCGCTTTGCGCAGCCGCAGGAAGATGATCGGCGATTCCTCCTCGGGCTCGAAGCCGGCCAGTAGCACCGCCGGGGCGGCTTCCAGGTCGGCGTAGGTGACCCCGAAATCCCCTGACACGCCGCGCCCGGCCACCCGCGCGGCCAGGAACGCGGCTTCCTCGGCGGACTGGGTGCGAGCCCGGAAGTCGATGTCGTCGCCGCGCAGCACCACCCGGGTGAACTTGGCGTAGCCGTAGGCGTCTTCGGCGGTCACCCGACCGCCGACCAGCACGCCGGTGCGTCCGCGGGCCGCGGCGAGGCCGCGCGCCGCGACCGCCAGTGCGTGCGGCCACGACGTGGGGACCAGGTTTCCACCGTCGTCACGCACCAGCGGAGTGCTGATCCGGTCGGGCTGGGTGGCGTAGGTGAACGCCCAGCGCCCCTTGTCGCAGTTCCACTCTTCGTTGACCTGCCCGTCTTCGCCGGCCATCCGGCGCATCACCTTGCCGCGGCGGTGGTCGGTGCGCTGCGCGCAGCCGGCCGCGCAGTGCTCGCAGACGCTGGGCGTGGACACCAGGTCGAACGGGCGGGCCCGGAATCGGTAGGACGCGCCGGTGAGCGCCCCGACCGGGCAGATCTGCACGGTGTTGCCGGAGAAGTAGGAGTCGAACGGCGTCTCGGTGTAGATGCCGACCTGTTGCAGGGCGCCGCGATCCATCATCTCGATGAACTTGTCCCCGGCGATCTCGTCGGAGAACCGGGTGCAGCGCGCACACAGGATGCAGCGGTCCCGGTCCAGCAGTACCTGCGAGGAGATGTTGATCGGCTTGGGGTAGGTCCGCTTGGTCTCTTCGAAGCGGGTCTCGGTGCGGCCGTGGGTCATTGCCTGGTTTTGCAGCGGGCATTCACCGCCCTTGTCGCAGGTCGGGCAGTCCAGCGGGTGGTTGATCAGCAGCAGTTCCATCACCAGGTGCTGGGCCCGGTCGGCTTCGGCGGAGGTGTGCTGGGTGCGCACCACCATGCCGTCGGCGGCGGCGACCGCGCAGGACGGCTGCGGCTTGCGCTGCCCCTCCACCTCGACCATGCACTGTCGGCACCAGGCGACCGGGTCCAGCAGCGGGTGGTCGCAGAACCGCGGGATCTCGATGCCCAGCTGCTCGGCGGCCCGAATGATCAAGGTGCCCTTGGGAACCGTGATCTGTTGGTCGTCGATGGTGAACGTCACCGACTCCTGGCCATCCGGCTGAGAAGTTTGAGTCACGCCACACCGCCTGCTGATCCGCCTGCCACGAACATGCTCGCTTTCGGGTCGAACGGGCAGCCCCCGTCAAGATGGGCGATGTATTCGTCACGGAAGTACTCGATCGACGACTTCACCGGCATCGCGGCACCGTCGCCCAAGGCGCAGAACGATTTCCCGAACAGGACGTCGGCGATGTCGAGCAATGTGTCGAGGTCTTCGGGGGTGCCGCGACCGGTCTCCAGTCGTTCATAGATCGGGACCAGCCAGTAGGTGCCCTCGCGGCACGGCGTGCACTTCCCGCAGGACTCATGCTTGTAGAACTCCGACCAGCGCCGGGCCGCACGCACCACGCACGTGGTCTCGTCGAAGATCTGTAATGCCTTGGTGCCCAGCATCGATCCCGCCGAGGCCATACCCTCGTAGTCCAGCGGGATATCGAGGTGTTCTTCGGTCAGCAGCGGGGTCGACGATCCGCCCGGTGTCCAGAACTTCAGCCGGTGCCCGTCGCGTATCCCGCCGGCGTAACCGAGCAGTTCACGCAGCGTGATGCCCAGCGGGGCCTCGTACTGGCCCGGCCGGTTCACATGCCCGGACAGCGAATACAAGGTGAAGCCACGGGACTTCTCGGTACCCATCGATCGGAACCACTCCGCCCCGTTGCGCAGGATCGATGGCACCGAGGCGATGGATTCGACGTTGTTGACCACGGTGGGCGAGGCGTACAGCCCGGCCACCGCTGGGAACGGCGGCCGCAGCCGCGGCTGGCCCCGGTAGCCCTCCAGCGAATCGATCAGCGCCGTCTCCTCGCCGCAGATATACGCACCCGCACCGGCGTGCACGGTGATGTCCAGGTCGAAGCCGCTGCCGTCGATGTCGGTGCCCAGCAACCCGGCCGCGTAGGCCTCGGCGACCGCGGCCTGCAACCGGCGCACCACCGGCAGCACCTCGCCGCGCACGTAGATGAAGGCCTGGTGGGCCCGGATCGCGTAGCAGCAGACGATCATGCCCTCGATCAGCACGTGCGGCGTCGCCAGCAGCAGCGGAATGTCCTTACAGGTGCCGGGTTCGGACTCATCGGCGTTGACCAGCAGGTAATGAGGCTTCGCTGCGGCGCCTTGATCGCCTTGCGGGACGAACGACCACTTGGTCCCGGTGGAGAACCCGGCGCCGCCCCGCCCGCGCAGCCCGGAGTCCTTGACCAGTTCGATGACCTCGTCGGGCGTCATCGCCAGCGCTTTGCGCATGCCCACGTAGCCGTCATGGCGGCGGTAGGTCGCAAGCGTCCACGACTCGGGATCATCCCAGTAGCTGCTGAGCACCGGCGTCAGCGGTGTGCCCCCCGGAACCGTCATTTCCCGCCCCCGTCAGTGCTCGGCTCCGGGGCGGTCATCCCGTGTTCACGGGCGATCTGCAGGCCCGCCAGCGTCGCCGCGCCGGCACCGCCCTGGCCGTCGTCGGAGCGCTCGTCGGGGAAACCGGCGAGAACCCGCTCGGTCTCGGAGAAGCTGCACAGCGGCATTCCCCGGGTGGGCCGCACCTGCTGGCCGTCGCGCAGTCTGTCGACGAGGTCGCGCGCCGATTCGGGGGTCTGGTTGTCGAAGAACTCCCAGTTGACCATCACCACCGGCGCGTAGTCGCATGCCGCGTTGCATTCGATGTGCTGCAGGGTGACCGCACCGTCCGCGGTGGTCTGGTCGTTCTCCACACCCAGGTGCTGCTTGAGGTCGTCGTAGATGGCGTCGCCGCCCATCACCGCGCACAGCGTGTTGGTGCAGACGCCGACCAAGTACTTGCCCGTCGGGTCACGCCGGTACATCGAGTAGAACGACGCGACCCCGGCGACGTCGGCGAGGGTCATGCCGAGCACTTCGGAGACGAACGCCAGACCGGCGGGGGTGATGTAGGAGTCCTGCGCCTGCACCAGATGCAGCAGCGGCAGGATCGCCGAACGCGGCTGCGGGTAGCGGGCGATGATCTCCTTGGCGTCGGCCTCCAGCCCGGCCCGTACCTCGTCGGAGTAGGCGCGCGGCGCATCGGGGTGGTTGAACTGGTTGGGCTCCTCCGGCGGCCGGCCCAGTTGCAGGAAGACCCGCTTGCCGTCGGTGCCGCCGGTGGCCGGCATCAGCCGGCCCCGGCCCGTCTTGTTGGTCTGACCGTTCGTCTGGCTCACCGGTCCACCCCGCCCATCACGGGGTCGATGCTGGCGACCGCGGCGATCACGTCCGCGATCAGGCCGCCCTCGCTCATGGCGGCGACGGCCTGCAGGTTGGTGAACGATGGATCCCGGTAGTGCACCCGGTAGGGGCGGGTGCCGCCGTCGCTGACCATGTGCACGCCGAGCTCGCCGCGGGGCGACTCGACCGAGACGAATACCTGCCCGGGCGGCACCCACAGATCCTCGGTGACCCGCTTGAAGTGATGGATCAGCCCCTCCATCGAGTGGCCCATGATCCAGCCGATGTGCTCCTTGGAGTTGCCCTGCCCGTCCGGCCCGACCGTCAGGTCACCCGGCCAGGCGATCTTGCGGTCTTCGATCATGACCGGATCGCCGTGCAACTTGGCCAATTTCTCTAGACATTGCTCGACGATTTTCAGTGACTCCTTGATCTCCGCGATGCGGATCAGATAGCGGCCGTAGGCATCACAGCCGTCATCGGTGATCACATCGAATTCGTAGTCCTGGTAGCCGCAATAGGGTTCTTCACGACGGACGTCATAGGGCAGGCCGGTGGACCGCAATATGGGCCCGGTGATGCCCAGCGCCATGCATCCGGTCAGGTCCAGGTAACCCACACCCTTGGTGCGGGCCTTCCAGATGTAGTTCTCGGTGAGCAGATCCTCGATGTCCTTGAGCCGCTTGGGCATCAGTTCGAGAAAGTCGCGAATCTGGGGGATCACCTCGTCGGGCAGGTCCACCGACACCCCGCCGGGCCGGATGTACTGATGGTTCATCCGCAGACCGGTGATCGCCTCGAAGATGTCGAGCACCAGCTCGCGTTCGCGGAAGCCGAACAGCATCACCGACAACGCGCCGAGTTCCATGCCACCGGTTGCCAGCGCCACCAGGTGCGAGGAGATCCGGTTCAGTTCCATCATCAGCACCCGGATCACGTTGACGCGCTCCGGGATCTCGTCGGTGACGCCGAGCAGCTTCTCCACGCCGAGGCAGTAGGCGACTTCGTTGAAGAACGGCGCCAGGTAGTCCATTCGGGTCACGAACGTGACGCCCTGGGTCCAGTAGCGGCTTTCCAGGTTCTTCTCGATGCCGGTGTGCAGATAGCCGATGCCGCAACGGGCTTCGGTCACCGTCTCGCCGTCGAGTTCGAGGATCAGCCGCAGCACGCCGTGCGTCGACGGGTGCTGGGGCCCCATGTTGACGACGATGCGTTCACCCGGGTCGGCGGCCTTGGCCGCTTCGATCACCTGGTCCCATTCCTGCCCGCCGACGTTCAGCACGGTCCGGGGCGTCTCGGTGCTCATTACTTGTAGGCCCTCCGCTGGTCCGGCGGCGGAATCTGCGCGCCCTTGTACTCGACCGGGATACCGCCCAACGGGTAGTCCTTGCGCTGGGGGTGGCCGTGCCAGTCGTCGGGCATCTCGATCCGGGTCAGTGAGGGATGGCCGTCGAAGACGATCCCGAAGAAGTCGTAGGTCTCCCGTTCGTGCCAGTCGGTGGTGGGATAGACCCCGTACAGCGAAGGAATGTGCGGATCCGCGTCCGGGGCAGCGACTTCCAGCCGCACCCGGCGGCTGTGGGTGATCGACCGCAGCGGGTAGACCGCGTGCAGTTCACGGTCGGTGTCGGCGGGGTAGTGCACGCCGGAGACCCCCAGGCTCAGCTCGAAGCGCAGGGCCGGTTCGTCGCGCAGCAGCTGGGCGACCACCGGAAGCTGCGCGCGATGGACATACAGGGTCAGCTCGCCGCGGTACACCACCACTTTCTCTATGGCGTCGGCGAATTCGACGCCCTCGCGCTGCAACGCCGCGGCGAGGGTGTCCACGAGATCATCGAAGTATCCGCCGTAGGGCCGCGGGGTTTCGCCGGGCAACGCGGCCTCGGCCACCAACCGCCCGTACCCGGAGGTGTCGCCGGGGCCCGCTGCGCCGAACAGGCCGCGGCGGACCTTGACCACGTCCCCGGTGTCGTCCCGGCCGTCATCGTCGACAGTGCCCTGGCTCACCGCAGCAACCCCCTCATCTGCCAGGTGGACGGGGCGGACAGGGCCGCCTCCTCGGTCGCGGCGATCACCTGCTCCCGGTTGGCGCCCAACGGCATATCGCGAATCTTCTCGTGCAACTTGAGGATTGCGTACATCAGCATCTCCGGCCGGGGCGGACAACCGGGCAGATAGATATCGACCGGGACAACATGGTCCACCCCCTGCACGATGGCGTAGTTGTTGAACATCCCGCCCGACGACGCGCACACCCCCATCGCCAGCACCCACTTGGGCTCCACCATCTGGTCGTAGATCTGCCGCAGCACCGGCGCCATCTTCTGGCTCACCCGGCCGGCCACGATCATCAGGTCGGCCTGCCGCGGCGAGGCCCGGAACACCTCCATGCCGAAACGGGACAGGTCGTAGTCGGGGGCCATCGTCGACATCATCTCGATCGCGCAACAGGCCAGGCCGAAGGTCGCGGGCCACAGCGAGCCTTTGCGGAAATAGCCGGCCAGGTCCTCCACGGTGGACAGCAGGAGGCCGCTCGGCAGCTGTTCTTCTAATCCCATGTGTTAAGCCCCGCCTACTCCGGATCAATCCCAATTCAGTCCGCCGCGTCGCCAGACATAGGCGTACGCGACGAAGACGACGGCGGCGAACAGCACCATTTCGATGAGGGCGAAGACCCCGAGCCCGTCGAAGGCGACCGCCCAGGGGTAGAGAAAAACGATCTCGATGTCGAAGACGATGAACAACATCGCGGTCAGGTAGTACTTCACCGGGAAACGCTGACCGGGCGGGGCGTGGGGCCCGCTGACCGGCTGGTCGGTGGGTTCGATCCCGCACTCGTAGGCTTCCAGCTTCGACCGGTTATAGCGCGAGGGGCCGACCAGCGACGCTATGACCACGGAGAATACGGCGAAACCGGCGGCGAGCGCGGCGAGCCCCAAGATCGGCATATACAGGTTCATACGCGGTGACGTAGTTCCCTTCCGGGCGTCGATGTGAGTTCACGCACAGCCTAACGTGCGGCAACCGGGTGGTCGCGAAGAATCCGAAATTGCCGACAACTGTGACGGGAGTCACCTACTGCAGCGGTCAACGGCCACAGCGTAATTCGCTTCTGAGGTCGCCCTAACCCCGCCGCCCTAGCTCGGTGTCGGAGTGCGAAGCAGACCCAGTACCGCGCGACTCAGCGCCATGGGGTCCACCGGGTGGGCCAGCGCGGCATCGGCGTGCGACCATTTCGCCAGCCAGACGTCGTCGGCGCGGCCGGTCAGAACGACGATCGGCGGGCAGGGCGCGATCTCGTCCTTGAGCTGTTTGCAGATGCCCATCCCGCCGGCCGGGGTGGCCTCCCCGTCCAGGATGGCGAGGTCGATTCCCCCGGCATCCATCTGCCGGATCACCACCGGTTCCGTCGCGACCTCGACATAACTCAGGTCCGGCAGGTCCGGGTGCAGGTGCTTGCCCAATGCGGTCATGACCCGAGCCCGGGTCGCGGCGTCGTCACTGTAGACCAGGATCCGCAGCTCCTGGAGGGACGATGCGGAAGACGTGGAGTCAGACACGGTGCAGATGCTACTGCCCGCATGGCACCGATAGAGCGGGTTTGGCCGACGACCGTCGAAGTGACTGTCGCGCAGTGACTCTAACGTCAGCGGTCGTAACCGGGGTGGTCCACCGCCAGCCGGTGCCGCACCAGCGTGTACAGGCAGGCGGTGAGCGCGTCGGGCCGGTCGTCGAAATCACCGGCCCGGATGGCGGCGGCCAACGCGGCCTCGTCGGCGAAACCCAGCCCGGCCAGCGCCTGGTTCGCGGTGCCGCCCGAGGCGTCGGATAACTCCCGTTCGACGATGCGCAGCGCGTTGGCGGCCACCCGGGCGTGGAAATTGACCTGGCCGTCGGTGGCGGCCCGAACCTCGGTGTCGAGGAACTCGGCGGCCGCGGCGACGAGCTCGGCGGCGGTCGGGCGCCGGCCGGTCACGAGCGGCACCGATGGCGCGACTCCTTCGCCCGTCGCTGCGCTTGGCGCGTCATCGCCGAGCGTGCCGGCGAGCAGTTGCAGCAGGTCCCACTCGGTTTCGGAGACCCGCCGGCCGATGGTCGCCAGCTCCACCGAGCGGGTCTGCCCGCTCAGGTGCCGCTCGGCCTGGTAGCGGCAGATGATTCCCCACCGCAGCGTGCCCAGCAGCAGCCACCAGTCGAACCTCCGGCGGTCGACCGCCGTGCCGGCGGCCTGCTCGTAGGCGGTCAGGAACGCCTCGATTGCGCCCAGCCCGCCGGCGCCGCGCTCGGCCGGCGCCCCGAACCGCCAGGCCCGAAGACAGAACCAGGCCAGGTCCTCACAGCCGTCGCCGAGATGCACCAGCTCCCAGTCCAGCACGGCCGCCAGCTCGGCGCCGTCGACGATCAGGTTGCCCATCCGGAAGTCGCCGTGCACCAGCTGCGGCTGCGCTGTCGGCGGGCGGTGGGCGTCCAACCACCGAAACGCCCACTCGAAGGGGGCCGTGGTGTCGTGCATCGCATCGAGCTGGTTGCGGCAGGCGGTGAGCTGGTCTTCGGCGGTCAGGGCGATGCCCGCCGGGTCGGCGCGGTGGATCGCGGCCAGCGCCCGCGCGCAGTGGTGCAGCAGCGTTTCGCGTCCGGTGTCGTCGAGCTGACGCTCGATGCGCCGAACCACCGTCTCGCCGGCTATCGCATCGCAGATCAAAAACGGATTACCCAGTGCTGCAGCAGAATTGTCGGCGATCAAAACGGTCGGTACCGGGGCGCCGGCCTCCCGAGCGGCGCGCTGCGCGTGTGCTTCGAGCTCCATGCTGGCGTGGATCTCATCGGGTGGCCCGGTGCGCAGGATCAACGCCCGCCGGTCGCAGGCTTCCCCGGCACCCGAGACGGCGTCGAATGCCCAGGTGGTCCTGCTGGCGCCGCCGGTCAGGGCGCGCAGGCCCTCGACGGCCACCGGACCCAACGCCGGCGCCAGCACCCGGGAGAGCCGGTCGGCGAGTTGATCGGCGGTCATCGCCGCCGGTCGAATCCGAACAGCCGCTGCGCGACCCGGCGGATCTGGATCTCCTCGGCGCCCTCGGTGATCCGGTAGCGGCGGTGATGCCGGTAGATGTGCTCGAACGGCTCGTGGCGGGTGTAACCGATCCCGCCGAAGGTCTGGATGGCCCGGTCGGCGGCGTCGCAGACCAGCCGGTTGGCCCGATAGTTGGCCATCGACACCTTGTCGGAGACCTCCAAGTGGTGGTCACGGTCCAGATGCCAGGCCGCGTAGTACACCAGCAGCCGCACCATCTGGGCCTCGGTGGCCAGCTCGGCTAACGGCCACTGCACGGCCTGGTTGACCGACAGCGGCTTGCCGAAGACCACCCGTTGCGTGGCGTACTCGGCGGCCCGGTCGATGCAGTACTGGGCGGCGCCCAGGCTGGAGGCCGCCTGGCGGATCCGGTTCTCGTGCAGGAAGGTCTGGGCCACCTCCAGGCCACGATCCACCTCGCCGAGTACGGCGGCGTCGGGTACCCGGACGTCGGTGAGCTCGACCTCGCCGTGGTCGGTGGGCATGTTGAACGTCCACCAGTAGAACGGCACGCTGAAACCCGGTGTGTCGGTGGGCACCAGGAACGCGGTGATGCCGCGCGCCGAGCCCGCGTCACCGGAGGTGCGCGCGAAGACCAGGTCGTGGGTGGCTCGATGCACGCCGGTGTTGAACCGCTTGGCGCCGTTGATCACCCAGCCGGCATCTCCTCCCGAGGTGACGCGCTCGGCGCGGGTCTCCATCCAGGTCGCATCCGAGCCGTGGGCCGGTTCGGTCAGTCCGAAGGCCATCGACCGCTCGCCGGTGATGAGGGCCTGCGACCACTCCCGGCGCTGGTCGTCGGTGCCGAACCGCTCCATCATGATCACCTGTGGGAAGTTCCCGACGATCGACGACTCGTCCTGCAGGTCGTTGTGCAGCCCGAGTCCCTTGTGCGCCAGATGCTCCCGGATCACCGCCATGTCGAGGTTGGTTCCGTCGCGGCCGCCCACCGAGGACGGCAGCCCGTAACGCAACCAGCCGGCGGCGTCGGCCCGGCGGCGCATCTCGGCGAGCAACTCCTCCCAGTCCCGGTTCGGGATACCGCCGTTCTCCACGTCGGTGCGGGCGAACTCCCGGCGGTGATCGAAGTACTGCATGTTGTCGGCCTGCAGCGGGGCGATCTCGCGCTCGATGAAATCGTCCATCTCGGCCAGCAGCGCAGGAAGGTGTTCGGGCAGTGTGAAGTCCATGGCATGTCCTTTGTCGGTGGTCAGCAGCCGTACAGGGTCTTCCTCCAGATGGTCGACAGCGTAGCGATGGCGTCGCTGTCGCTGATTCGCCAGCCCGGTCCGGACGGGCCGACGAAGACGACGGTGAAGTTCTCGAACAGCAGCGCGATCGCCGCCGCGATGTGGTCGGGGTCGAGGTCGAGGCCGTGGCCCTGCTGCTGGGCGCGCCGAACCGAGGCGGCCACGATCTCCATGCCGAACCGGCGGAACTCGTTCTGCAGCGCGGCGAACCGTTGCTCGGTGGCCGCGAGTTGAGCAACGGCGATCATGACGCCGATGTTCTGCTTGAACATGCTCCAGTAGGCGCTGACCACCGAGGTGAAGAACTCGATGTCGTGCGCGGAGTCCGGCAGCCGCATTCTCAGCCCGGAGGGCTCGACCACCTCGGACAGAAACGACTCCGCCAGCGCGGCGAGCAGATCTTCTTTGTCGTGGAAATACCGGTACAGCACCGCCGGGGACTTGCCGGCCGCGGAGGTGATGTCGGCCAGCGTGGTGCCGTGAAAACCGCGTTCTGCGAACAGTTTCCGAGCCGCCTGCTCGATCGCCTGGCGTGTTTGGCGGCCTTTCGAGCTGAGCTCACGCTGGCTAGACATCGTGGCGTTCAGTCTCGCTTCCGGTCACCGGCGGCCAACAGCGCGCTGGGCAACGCGTGGCCGACGACCGAACTGGCCACACCGGCCGCGGCGATGGCGGCCTGCAGGTCGATGCCGGTGTCGATGCCGCAGTCGCCCAGCAGGTAGACGAGATCCTCGGTGGCGATGTTGCCGGTGGCGCCGGGAGCGAACGGGCAACCCCCCAAGCCGCCGGCGGAGGCGTCCAGGCGCGTCACGCCGCAGCTGACCGCGGTATAGGCGCAGGCCAGCCCGGCGCCGCGGGTGTTGTGGAAGTGCGCCCCCAGTGGCATGTCACCGATGATCGGGCGCACGGCCGCGATCAGATCGGTGACGCGCCGGGGAGTGGTGGTGCCGATGGTGTCGGCGATCGTCAGCCGGTCCACGCCGAACGCACTAGCTGATTCGGCGATCTCGGTGACGCGCTCGGGAGCTGTCGGCCCGTCGAACGGGCAGTCCCACGCGGCGGCGATGATGACCTCGATGGACCCGCCGGTGTCATGCGCGATGCCGGCGACATCGGGGATCGCGGCAACTGCCTCCGCCGTCGGCCGCCCGACGTTGGCCGAGCTGAACGAATCGGTGGCGCACACCACGTACTCGATCGAGGTCAGGCCCGCGGCCACCGCCCGGGCGGCGCCACCCGGGCTGGCGACCAGCGCGGAGAACTCCAGGCCCGGATAGCGCCACAGCTCGGCGGCGAGTTCGGCGGCATCGGCCAGCGCGGGGACCTTGGTGGGGGAGACGAACGAGGTCACCTCGACCTCGCGTACCCCGGTCGCGGCGATCGCGTCCAGCAGTTCGAGTTTGGCGCGCAACGGGATCGGCTGTTCGATCTGCAGCCCGTCGCGCAACGCCACCTCGCGGATCGAGACCTGACTGGGAATCACAGCACCCCCTCGTCGCGGAGGTCGTCCAGTTCTGCTTCGGTCTTGCCGAGCAGTCCGGCGTAGACCTCGTCATTGTGTTGCCCGGGCCGCGCCGGCCCGGCGTTGCGGATTCGGCCCGGGGAGTCCGAGAGCACCGGGATGATCCCGGGGCCCAACACCGTGCGTTCGGCGCCCTCGTCCCAGTGCTCGATGAGCATTCCGCGGGCCTGCAGCTGCGGATCGTTGACCACTTCGGCGACCGTGTTGATCGGACCGGAGATCACTCCGGCATCGCTCAGCGTCGTGATGATGTCGTCGGGCTTACGCTGCGCGGCCCATGCGCCGATGATCGCGTCCAGCTCGTCCTGGTTGCGGCCGCGCGCCACGTGGTCGGCGAACCGCGGGTCGGTCGCCAGCCCCGGCGAGCCCATCGCCTGACACAGCCTTGCGAACACACTGTCCTGGTTGGCGGCGATCACCACCCAGCTGCCGTCGCACGCCTGGTAGATGTTCGACGGCGCAATGCCGTCCAGGCGGGTTCCGGACGGCCCGCGTACCACGCCACCGACGTCGTAGTCCGGAATCGTGGATTCCTGGATGGCCAAGCAGGATTCGGTCAGCGCGACGTCGACCACCTGGCCCTGGCCGGTGACGGTGCGCCGGTACAGCGCGGCCAGCGCACCCTGCGCGGCGAACATTCCGGCCAGGCTGTCGCCCAGGGAGAGCGCCAGCCGTGGTGGTGGCCCACCGGGGAAGCCGTTCATGTGTCGCAGCCCGCTGGCCGCCTCGGCGACCGAGGCGTACCCGGCCTTGTGGGCGTCGGGCCCGGTCTGTCCGTAACCGGAGACCCGGACCAGGATGATGCCGTTGTTGCGTTGGCGCAGTCGATCGAATCCCAGGCCCCAGCGTTCCAGCGTGCCGGGGCGGAAATTCTCCACGACGATGTCGGCGTTCTCGATCAGCTCCAGGAAGAGCTCCCGCCCGCGGTCGGTGCGCAGGTCCAGGGTGACCGCCTTCTTGTTGCGGGCATGCACGGTCCAGAAGAAGTGGTGCCCGTTCTGTTCGGCCTGGCCCCAGGTGCGCAGCGGATCGGGTCGGCCCGGCAGCTCGACCTTGATCACCTCGGCGCCCA
Organism: Mycolicibacter terrae; assembly: GCF_010727125.1. Classification (NCBI taxonomy): domain Bacteria; kingdom Bacillati; phylum Actinomycetota; class Actinomycetes; order Mycobacteriales; family Mycobacteriaceae; genus Mycobacterium; species Mycobacterium terrae. Next base: position 1,281,699 of record NZ_AP022564.1, read on the forward strand.
TGTCGCCGAGCAGTCGCCCGGCGAAGGGACCGGAGATCAGCGTGCCGAGCTCGATGACACAGATGCCATCCAGCGCACCAGCGGGAGTTGGAGTCATACCGACGAGCCTACGAAGTCATGCCGGCCCAGCCAATCGGTGACGATGTCCACCGCCTGGCGCAGCGCACCGCGCTGATCCGGGCCGGCGTAATAGTGGTTGGCGCCGGGGATTTCGTGCATCTCCTTGTCCGGGTGCCCGATCGCCTCGAAGAGCCGGCGGGTATGGCTGGGGGTGCAGGCGTCGTCGGCCATGTTGCCGATCACCAGGGCGGGAACCGCGAGGTCGTTGCCGCAGTCCACCCCATCGCCGTTCGCATCGTCGTAGCTCCACTGCGACAGCCAGCTGCGCAGCGTGCAGAACCGTGCGAGGCCGACCGGGCTCATGTTCACTACCTGCGGATCGCCCAGATAGCAGCTGCCGGGGGTGCGGTCGTTGGGGTCCACCGTCGGGTCCAGCCAGCGCGGGTCGGCCATGGTGCCGTGCACGACGAAGGCGAATTCGTCTTCGGAGCGCCCGGCGGCCTTGAGTTCGGCCAGCTTCGCCTTGACCCAGGCGGTGATCCGGCGGTTCCGGTCGATCTGCGCCTGCCGGTAGCGGTCCAGGAACTCTTGAGTGTAAGGCGGCTGGTTGGGGTTGTCCGGGTTGTACAGATCCAGCTCCGGGTCCCGCTTGGTGGGGTCGGATTCGTCGACGATCGAGGCGTCCAGCCATTCGGTCATGGTGCCGTGCCGGCTGATGTGCGCGGCCAGCAGCATGACGCCGTCGGCGGGGATCAGCCCCAGTGTGGTCAGGTCGGGCCCGTCGCCGGACGGGCTCGCCGTCACCGTCGGATGCTGCGCCTGCTGCTGGTAGAACAGCGACAGCGAGCCGCCGCCGCTCCAGCCGGCCAGCACCACCTTCGAATAGCCGAGCCGGTTCTTGGCGTCCTTGAGGCATTCGCCGAGGTCTTCGACCACCTTCTCCATCAGCAGTGCGGAGTCGGTGCCGCGGAAGCGGCTGTTGCAGTAGATGACGTGGTGGCCGGCGCGGGCCAGCGCGTTGACCATCGGCAGGTAGGCCCCGCCGCCGATCGGGTGCATGAACACCAGGACGGTATCGCTCGGTGCGTCCTTGGGCCGCAGCAGGTAACTCTCCAGCACCACCAGCTCGGCGACCCCGCCGTAGACGTCACGGACACCGGAATTGTTCTGGTAGGCAATCAGATAGGGGATACGTTCGTAGTCGTGCTTGACGGTCATGCGTGCTGTCCTAGGTCGTTGGCGAGAACTTCCGGTGACGGGGTCAGCCGGCGGCGGGTGTCGATGGCGACGACCTGCCAGTCGACGCGCTGGTAGTCGTCGAACTTGCGTCTGGCGCGTTCGCGGGCCTTCTCCGGGGCGCCGTGGTGCACGCCTTGCGGCGCATGGCTGATCAGGCCTGGCGGCATCGGAATCCCGTAGAGCGACCCGCCGTGGAAGAACGCGATCTCGTCGTAGTCGACATTGCGGTGATACCAGGGGGTGCGCTCGGTGCCCGGCACTCCTTCGGCGGGTTTGGGCAGGAAGTTCATCACGTACACGCCGGTGGCCTGCATGAACAGGTGCACCGTCGGGGGCAGGTGCACCGAATCGGAGGTGACGACGTTGTAGTCGGCGATGTTGAAGGTGAACGCGAAATTGTCGCCGCGCCAGCCCTCGACGTCGATCGGATTGTGTTGGTAGTGAAGCGTTGTCGGCCCGCCCGCATGGATCAACCGGACTTCGTAGCTGTCGCGTCCGTCGTCGTCGATGGGAGCCGGGTCGGGGATCACCGCCTGCGACGGGTCGAACGGGAAGTGCCGGCCCAGCGGGCCCGGCGGCGGGACCCGGAATTCGTCGGTGGCCTGGATCAGCAGCAGAGTCGTCTCGGCGGCGGGCAACTGACGCCAGGTGGTCGCCTTGGGCAGATACACCCAGTCGCCTTGCCGGTAGTCCAGCGGACCGAACTCGGTTTCCAGCCGCCCGGAACCGGTGTGGACGAAGCACAGCAGGTCGCCGTCGACGTATCGGACGTGAAACGGCATCTCCGCCGAACGCCGGGACAACGAGATGCAGCAGTCCTCGTTGTCGAACAGTCGCAGCGGGTGCCCGGCGGGGTCGGTGGCGTCGGCGGGTTGAAGCTGCGTGGCCAGGACGTCGACGGGCCGTAGGGGGCCCTCGGCGCGGTAGGCGGTCGGGTCGTGGCGCCGATACAAGTTGGCGGTGCGGCCGGTGAATCCGCCGCGGCCCAGCTCGTCGTCTTTCAGGCCGTCAAGATCGGCGTGCAGACGCTGGGGAGTGGTGCCTTTGCGCAGGTGAACGAAGGATTCCATCGGTGGCCCCCGGATAGTCGTCCAGAAAGTAAAAGCAACATTACTTTTTGTTCCGGCCCGAGGCAAGGGGTGCGTCCGGGGCGCGAGCAGACAGAGAATCGCACCACGCGGCATCCGCGGGTGCGATTCTCTGTCTGCTCGCGGGGGCTACTTGAGCTCGGAGGACGACAGGCCCAGCAGCCGGCGGGCCACCACCAGCTGCTGAATCTGCTGGGTGCCTTCGAAGATGTCGAGGATCTTCGAGTCGCGGCCCCACTTCTCCAGCAGTGTCTGCTCCGAGTAACCGGTGGTGCCGGCCAGCTCGACGGTCTTGAGGGTGACATCGGTGGCCATCCGGCCGGCCTTGGCCTTGCCCATCGAGGCCTCTTTGGAGTTGGGGATGTTGTTGTCGGCCTGCCACGCCGAGCGCAGCGTCAGCAGGTACGCCGATTCCCAGTCGGCCTCCATCCGGAGGAACTCGGCGGCCGGGGCGCTCTGGGCGTGGGCCGGCTTGTCGTAGGAGATCTCCACGCCGGCGTCGGTGAGGATCTTGCGCAGCTCCTCCAGGGCCGCCCGGGCCACCCCGATGGCCATCGCCGCGACGATCGGCCGGGTGTTGTCGAAGGTCTCCATGACTCCGGAGAAGCTCTTCTCGGTGTTGATCTCCGGGCTGCCCAGCAGGTTGTCCTTGGGGATGCGGGCGTTGTCGAACCGGATCACCGCGGTGTCGGAGGCCTTGATGCCGAGCTTGTGCTCGAGGCGTTCGACGATGACGCCGGGGTGCTCGCGCGGCACGATGAACGACTTGATCGCCGCGCGCCCCAGCGACTTGTCCAGCGTCGCCCACACCACGATGTGGGTGGCCCGCGATCCCGCGGTGACGAAGATCTTCTCGCCGTTGATCACGTACTCGTCGCCGTCCAGGGTGGCCGTCGTGCTCACCGCGGCCGAGTCGGAACCGAAGCTCGGCTCGGTGATCGCCATCGCCGCCCACACCTTGCCGAGCCGCTCGAGCTGCTCGTCGGTGGCCACGCCCGAGATCGCCGCGTTGCCCAGCCCCTGGTAGGGCACCGACAGCATCAAAGCGACGTCGCCCCAGCTCATTTCGAGAACCTGCAACAGCGCGGCCATGTTGGCGCCGTTGCGGTTGCCCTCTTTGCCCTCGGACTCGCGGAACGCCTCGGCTCCTGCCAGCGCGTTGCCGCCGGCCTTCGACACCCCCTCGAACAGGGTCTCCAGCGTGTCGAGTTCCACCGGGTAGGCGTGCTCGCGCTGGTCGTACTTGCGCGAGATCGGGCGCAGCATCTCCGCGGCGCCGGCGTGCGTCATCTCGATGACGTTCTGCAGCTTCTTGGGGAGTTCCAGATTGATTGCCATGACAGGTCTTTCAGCTCGTTATCGGAGGAAATGACTAATTCAGATGACCAGGACGCCCTCGGCGACGCCGATGGCCCGCAGGTCGCGGTACCAGCGTTCGACCGGGTGCTCCTTGACATAGCCGTGACCACCGAGCAGTTGCACGCCGTCCAGCCCGATCTGCATGCCCTTGTCGGTGGCGATCCGCTTGGCCAGCGCGGCCTCGCGGACGAACGGCAGGCCCTGCTCGGCACGAGCCGCCCCGCGCCAGGCCATCAGCCGCAGGCCGTCGAGCTCGATGGCGATGTTGGCGCACATGAATGCTACCGACTGCCGGTTGGCGATCGGCTCGCCGAACGCGTGGCGCTCCTTGATGTAGGGCATCACGTAGTCGAGCACTGCGTGGCTGGTGCCGACGGCCAGCCCGGCCCAGCCCAGGCGCGACAACGCGATCGCCTCGGAATAGTCGGAATCGGCCGCAGCGTCCTCGCCGAGGCGGGCGGTCAGCGGCACCGACACCTTGTTCAGCTCGATCTGGCCCAGCGCCGCGGCGCGGATACCCATGCTGGGGTCGGCCTTGACGGTCAGGCCCTGGGCCGAGGACTCCACGATGAACAGCGCCGGCTTGCCGTTGAGTTGGGCGGCCACGATGAACAGTTCCGCGTTCGCCGCCGCCGGCACCAGGGACTTGACGCCGTCCAGCCGGTAGCCGCTGGGGGTGCGCACCGCAGTGGTCTTCAGGTTGGTGGGGTCGAACAGCGGCTGCGGCTCGGCGATGGCCACGCACGCCTGAGGGACGTTCTCACCGGCGAACTCCGGCAGGTAGGTGGCCTGTTGGTCGGCGCTGCCCCAGTGGGTCAACGCGGCGGCCACCCCGCCCGGCGCCAGGATCGGCAGCGCCAGGCCCATGTCGCCGTAGGCCAGCGCCTCGGCGACCAGCACATTGGTGATCGCGGAACGGTGTGCGGCGATCCCGTCGAAGTCCTCGGGGATGTTGATCGCGGTGATCCCCAGCTCGGCGGCCTTGCCGATCAATTCGTGCGGGTAATCAGCGGCCTCATCGGCGTCGTGGGCGGCCGGGCGCAGAATCTCCGCGGCGAACTCCTGGACCGTCTCGACGATCATCTGCTGGTCGTCGTCGGGGGTCAGGTCGAAGTAGTCTTTGCCGCTCGCCTTCAGCCGGGTGGGTGCCTTGCCCAAGGTCTGGACCCGCTTGAACTCGCGGCCGGTCGCCCCGGCCACCGAGAAGACCGTCTTCACCCCGTAGTTCAGGGTCCGGTTCAGCGGGTTGCGCAGGTTGTGCCGGTCCAGGAACTCCCGGCTGACCAGGGGGGTGACCAGCGCCAGGGCGGTCGCGATCGGGGAGCGCTTGGGCTTCTCCAGGCCGATGGCACTCGAGCGGCCGGACCGCTTGTCCTTGGCGCCGCGGGCAGCGGATGCGGTGTCAGTCATGTCAGAGCCTCACTGAAAAGGAAAAGTATCGATGAGACCACCTTACTCCGAAGTAAGGTGACTCGGTAGTAAGGTGTGACGAAGTCGGCAACGGCCCCGCCGCGGCGCCCTTAACCCGCGGTCAGGCGGCTCAATGCCGGCGGGTGTAACAGCGCATTGGCGGCCACGGCGCTGTTGCCGTGCGGGCCCGGGGTGCCGCTCAGATCGGTGAACGTTCCGCCCGCCTCGCGTACCAACACGTCGAGGGCGGCCAGATCCCACACCGACACCGCCGGTTCGATGACCACGTCGACCGCTCCCTCGGCCAGCAGGCAGTACGCCCAGAAGTCACCGTAGGAACGCACCCGCCATACCGCCTCGGTCAGGTCGAGGAACTGCTCGCGCAGGCCGCGCAGCGCCCACGTCGTCAGGCCGGCGAACGACAGGCTGGCCGAGTCCAGGTCGCCCACCGCGGACACCGACAGTCGTCGCGCCGGGCCGTCACCGAAAGTCCCGAACGCGCCCTGGCCTTCTGCGGCCCACCACCGCCGGCTCAGCGCCGGAGCGCTGATGACGCCGATCCGCGGCACGCCGTCGACGAGCAGCGCGATCAGGGTGGCCCAGACGGGAACTCCGCGCACAAAGTTCTTGGTGCCGTCGATCGGATCGATGATCCACTGACGACCGCTGAAAGACGTTGTGCCGCCGAACTCCTCGCCGAGGATCTCATCGGCGGCCCGGTCGGCGGCCAGCATCTCGCGCAGCGCGGTCTCGACCGCCTGGTCGGCGTCGGTGACCGGGGTGAGGTCTGGCTTGGTGTCCACCCGCAGGTCCAGTGCGCCGAACCGGGCCAGGGTGATCGAGTCCGCCCGGTCGGCCAGGGCCAACGCCAGGCTCAGGTCCTCGCGGAGTTCGGAGTCGAGATTGTCGTTGATCTGCGCCATGGCTGCAGTCCTACCATGGCCTGATGTGGGAGATGTGGGCGCTGCTGTTGCTGGTGGCGATTCTGGCGGTGTTCCTGGCGCCGCGGTTCTTCCGGCCGGGGCCGGGCGGCGCAGCGCAGGCGGGCACCCTGCTGATCACCGGGGTCAGCCCGCGTCCCGACGCCGACGGTGCGCAGTACGTCACGATCACCGGCGTACTGCACGGACCGGGCGTGGAGGAACACGAGGTCTATCAGCGGCTGGCGGTCGACGTGGCCAACTGGCCCAGCATCGGTGACCTGCTGCCGGTGGTGTACTCGCCGCGCAATCCCGACAACTGGAATCTGGCGCCCCCGCCGTCGACAGGGGAGTGAATCGGCCGGCGCCGCCTCATTCAGCCGCGCCCGACCCGAAGCATCTCGGCGACGCTGACCAGCTTGATGCGGGGCCGGCCGTGCGGCTCCCCGGTTGAGCGCTCATGGGCGTCGATCAGCTGCCAGTGCTCGCTGGTCACCAGCTCGGGCTGGCGGGACAGCAGCCACTTGAGCAGCTGTACGTCATGGTCGGCGTCGACATCGGGCAGCTCGGCTGCTGCTGCCCGGGTGGCCAGGTCGGCGGCGAGCCTGTCGACGGTGGCCTGCGAGTCGCTCTTGTTGGAACCGATCACCCCGGAGGGCCCGCGCTTGATCCACCCGACCACGTACTGATTGCGGGTGCCCTCGATACGGCCGTCGGTGTGCGGAATGGTGCAGCTGCGCTCGTCGAACGGCAGACCCGGCGTCGGCACCCCGCGGTAGCCGACCGCCCGCACCACCAGATCCACCGGCAGAACCTCGCGCTCCCCGGTGTCGCGGGCGCTGACCCTGCCGTCTTCGTCGGTGACCAGCTCATTGCGGCCCAGCACAATCTCCTGGACCCGGCCCTCGCCGCGAATCTCGATCGGGGAGGTGCGGAACCGGAACACGATCCGGCGGTTGCCCGGATGCTGTTCGCGGCCGACGTAACCGCTGAGCACCTTGAAGTTCGCCCTGGCGTGTTTGCCGGCGGCTTCGACGTCGGCCTCGGTGATTCCGGCCAACTCCTCGGGCGTGATCACCACGTCGACGCCCTCGAGGCTTTTCATCTCGCCCAGTTCCCGTAGTTCCGGGCTGGTGAAGGTGGCCTGCAGAAGCCCGCGCCGGCCGATGATCACCACCTCTTCAATACCGCGCTGGTCGAGCAGTTCCAGCGCGTGGTCGGCGATGTCGGTGCTGCGCAGTTCTTCGGGGTCGCTGACCAGGATGCGGGCCACGTCCAGGGCCACGTTGCCGTTGCCGATCACCACCGCGCGCTTACCGGTCAGGTCCGGGGTCATCTCGGTGTAGTGCGGGTGGCAGTTGTACCAGCCGACGAAGTCGACGGCCGCGAGGCTGCCGGGCAGGTCTTCGCCCGGGATGCCCAGGTGCCGGTCGGACTGGGCGCCCACGGCGTAGACCACCGCGTCGTAGCGTTCGGCGAGTTCGGCGGGCTGGACGTGTTCGCCGACGGCGATGTTGCCGAAGAACCGGAATCGGAGATCGGCGGCGGTCTTCTCGAACTGTGCGCTGATCGACTTGATCTTGGGGTGATCGGGCGCCACGCCGGAGCGCACCAGACCCCATGGCGTGGGCAGCATCTCCAGCATGTCGACGCGCACGTCGACCTCGTCGCCCGCGGCCAGCTTGAGCAGGGAAGCCGCGGCAAAGTACCCGGACGGACCGGAGCCGACGATCGCGACATGGTAGGGCCGCATCCTCGAACCTTCTTTCCTGTGGGGAAGTCGTGCCTGCACCGGCTATCCCCGATGCTAGAGGTCGACCCACGATGGCCGCCGGTAACCTCGGTAAACGTGGAACCCGACCGCCAGCCCGACATCGCCGCCCTCGACACCACCCTGACCACGGTGGAGCGGGTGCTAGACGTCGACGGCCTGCGCAGCCGCATCGACAAGCTCGAACACGAGGCGTCCGATCCGAACCTGTGGGACGACCAGGCCCGCGCCCAGCGAGTGACCAGCGAGTTGTCGCACGCCCAGGGCGAGCTGCGCCGGGTGGAGGACTTGCGCCGTCGCCTGGATGACCTGCCGGTGCTCTACGAGCTGGCGGCCGAGGAGGAGGGACAGGACGCCGCCGACGCGGTGGTCGAAGCCGACGCCGAGCTGGCGTCATTGCGGGCCGACATCGAGGCGATGGAAGTCCGCACGCTGCTCTCCGGCGAGTACGACGAACGCGAGGCGCTGGTCACGATCCGCTCCGGAGCCGGCGGCGTGGACGCCGCGGACTGGGCGGAGATGCTGATGCGGATGTACATCCGCTGGGCCGAGCAGCACAACTACGGCGTCGAGGTGTTCGACACCTCCTACGCCGAGGAGGCCGGGATCAAGAGCGCGACGTTCGCGGTGCACGCCCCGTTCGCCTACGGCACGCTCTCGGTGGAGCAGGGCACCCACCGGCTGGTGCGGATCAGCCCGTTCGACAACCAAAGCCGCCGGCAGACGTCGTTCGCCGAGGTCGAGGTGCTGCCGGTGGTGGAGACCACCGACCACATCGACATCCCCGAAGGTGACATCCGGGTCGACGTCTACCGCTCCAGCGGGCCGGGCGGACAGTCGGTGAACACCACCGACTCGGCGGTGCGCCTCACCCACATCCCGACCGGGATCGTCGTAACCTGCCAGAACGAGAAATCTCAGCTGCAGAACAAGGTGTCGGCGATGCGGGTGCTGCAGGCAAAATTGTTGGAACGCAAGCGTTCCGAGGAACGCGCCGAGCTCGACGCGCTGAAGGGCGACGGCGGCAGCTCCTGGGGCAACCAGATGCGCTCCTATGTGCTGCACCCCTACCAGATGGTCAAGGACCTGCGCACCGAGTACGAGGTCGGCAACCCTGCCGCGGTGCTCGACGGCGATATCGACGGATTCCTGGAAGCCGGAATCCGGTGGCGCAACAGGCCGGAAGGCGACTGACGGGATGCTATCGGCCTTCTCGCCAGGACAGCGCTGGCATGACGTGTGGCGCGGTGAGCTCGGCGAGTGGGTCATCACCAAAGGACTGCGGATCGTCCTGCTGGTGATCGGGGCGGTGTTGGCATCGCGGTTCATCACCTGGGCCGCACGCCGCGTCACTCGCCGGCTGGAGCTCGGCTTTCAGGCCAGTGATGCGCTGGTGCGTTCGGAGGCCTCCAAGCATCGGCAGGCCGTCGCCTCGGTGATTTCCTGGGTGTCGGTGGCCATGCTCGCCGTGGTGGTCGCCGTCGAGATCACCGGAATCCTCGACGTTCCGGTCGGATCATTGGTGGGACCGGCCGCGGTGATCGGTGGTGCGCTGGGGTTCGGCGCGCAGAAGCTGGTGCAGGACCTGCTCAGCGGATTCTTCATCATCACCGAAAAGCAGTATGGCTTCGGCGATCTGGTGCAGCTGAGCATGATCGGGGCGTCGGTGGAGGCACTGGGCACCGTGGAGGACGTGACGCTGCGGGTGACCAAACTGCGCACCGCCGACGGCGAGGTGTTCACCGTCCCCAACGGCAACATCGTCCGCTCACTGAACCTGTCCAAGGACTGGGCGCGCGCCGTCGTCGACATCCCGGTACCCACCAGCGCCGACTTGAACCGGGTCAACGAGGTGCTGCATCAGGTGTGTGAGAACGCGCGCGAGGCCGACGCCCCGCTGCGGGATCTGCTGTTGGATCAGCCGTCGATCATGGGGGTGGAGAGCATCGAACTCGGCGTCGTCAATTTGCGGATGGTTGCCCGCACCCTGCCCGGCAAGCAGTTCGAGGTCGGACGCCGGCTGCGCATTCAGGTGGTGCGGGCCCTGGCGTCGGCCGGCGTTGTCGCCGCCGGCGAGATCAACCCGGTGGAGACGCCGTGAAGATCAGCCCGAAAAAGCCCGAGGTCGCCCGCGAGGGGTCGAGGCGGCGTTGGCCGGTGCATCTGTTCAATGGCCGGATGCGCACCTCGACCGTGGTGTTGATCGTCGCGTTCGTCGCGGTGTGGTGGGTCTACGACACCTACCGGACCGAGCCGGCGCCGCCGGCCGCCCCGCAGGTGGTGCCGCCCGGGTTCATCCCCGACCCCGCCTACACCTGGGTGCCGCGCACCAGGTTGCAGCAGCCACCGGTGACCGTCACCGAGACGGTGACCCCCACCCCGACCACGGCCGAGCCGCCGCCGACGCCCGAGGCGCCGACACCGTCGCCGGAGCCCGCGTTTCCGTTCTGCCCACCGTTGTGCCCGCCGCCCGCCGTGGCTCCGGTCGAGCCGGTCCCACCGGCTTCGCCGGGAGCGCCGCCACCCCCGGCGGCGCCCGGAGTTTCGCGGCCCCCCGGCCTGCCCGCCCCGGTACCAGCCGGGCCGACGACCGCGCATCCGGCGGCACCGTAGACGTGGCCTGACCGGCCACGGTGTGTCGCACGGCTAAACTGCGTGCCGTGATGATCACGCTCGACCATGTCACCAAGCAGTACAAATCGTCGGCCCGTCCGGCGCTGGACAACATCAACGTCAAAATCGACAAGGGCGAGTTCGTGTTTCTGATCGGACCGTCCGGTTCGGGCAAGTCGACGTTCATGCGACTGCTGCTGGCCGAGGAGACACCGACCAAGGGCGACATCCAGGTGTCGAAGTTCCACGTCAACAAGCTGCCCGGCCGCCACATCCCCAGCCTGCGGCAGGTGCTCGGATGCGTGTTCCAGGACTTCCGGCTGCTGCAGCAGAAGACGGTGTTCGAGAACGTCGCATTCGCACTGGAGGTCATCGGCAAGAAACCGGAGATGATCAACCGGGTCGTCCCGGAGGTGCTGGAGATGGTCGGTTTGTCCGGAAAAGCCAACCGGCTGCCCGGCGAGCTGTCCGGCGGTGAGCAGCAGCGGGTGGCGATCGCGCGGGCCTTCGTCAACCGGCCGCTGGTGCTCCTGGCCGACGAGCCCACGGGCAACCTCGATCCCGATACCAGCGAGGACATCATGGACCTGCTGGAGCGGATCAACCGCACCGGAACCACGGTGCTGATGGCGACCCACGACCACCACATCGTCGACTCGATGCGCCAACGGGTCGTGGAGCTGTCGCTGGGGCGGTTGGTGCGCGACGAACAGCGCGGTGTCTACGGGATGGATCGCTGACGTGCGCTTCGGGTTCCTTTTCAATGAAGTCCTGACCGGGTTGCGCCGCAACGTCACCATGACGGTGGCGATGATCCTGACCACGGCGATCTCGATCGGTCTGTTCGGCGGCGGCCTGCTGGTGGTGCGCTTGGCCGACCAGTCCCGGAACATCTACCTGGACCGGGTCGAATCGCAGGTGTTCTTGAACACCGAGGTGGCTGCCGACGACCCGAACTGCGAAGCACAGGCCTGCAAGGCGCTGCGCGAGCGGATCGAGGCACGCGATGACGTGAAGTCGGTGCGCTATCTCAACTCCGACGACGCCTACGCTGACGCCATTCGCAAGTTCCCGGAGTTCAAGGACGTGGCGAGCAAGGACACCTTCCCGGCGTCGTTCATCGTGAAATTGGAAAACCCGGAGCAGAGCAAGGATTTCGACGCCGCGATGGCCGACCAGCCGGGTGTGCTCAGCGTGCTCAACCAGAAGAAGCTGATCGACCGGCTGTTCGCCGTTCTCGACGGGTTGAGCAGTGCCGCGTTCGCCGTCGCCCTGGTGCAGGCGGTCGGGGCGGTGTTGTTGATCGCCAACATGGTTCAGGTCGCCGCCTACACCCGGCGCACCGAGGTGTCGATCATGCGCCTGGTGGGCGCGAGCCGCTGGTACACCCAGTTGCCGTTTCTGGTGGAAGCGGTGCTGGCCGCGACCGCGGGCGTGATCATCGCGATCATTGGGTTGATCGTGGTGCGGGCGCTGTTCCTCGACAACGCGCTCAGCCAGTTCTATCAAGCACGGCTGATCGCGCGTATCGACTATGCCGACATCCTCTACATCTCACCGATCCTGCTGTTGCTGGGTGCAGCGATGGCCGGGGCGACGGCGTACGTGACGCTTCGTCTGTACGTCCGGCGGTAGGGGTGGCCAAGAAGGCGGCGGCCAAGCGCACCGATAAGCAGATCGTTGCGTCGAACCGTAAGGCACGGCACAACTATTCGGTCCTGGATGTGTACGAAGCCGGGGTGGCGCTGCTGGGCACCGAGGTGAAGAGCCTGCGGGCCGGCCAAGCCTCGCTGGTCGATGCGTTCGCCACCGTCGACGACGGCGAGGTGTGGCTGCGAAACATGCACATCCCCGAGTACAAGCACGGCAGCTGGACCAACCACGATCCGCGACGCGCCCGCAAGCTGCTGTTGCACCGACGCCAGATCGACATGCTGATCGGAAAGATCCGCGACGGCAACCTCACCCTGGTTCCGCTGTCGGTGTACTTCGCCGAAGGCAAGGTGAAGGTAGAACTGGCGCTCGCCCGCGGCAAGCAGGCCCACGACAAGCGGCAGGATCTCGCCCGCCGCGACGCTCAGCGCGAGGTCACCCGCGCGCTGGGACGGCGAGCCAAGGGCATGTGATCGGCGCAGCGCTGGCACTGCTGTCAGCAGCCTGCTTCGGGTTCAGCGACTTCGCCGGTGGCCTCGCCGCCCGCCGGGTACCGGCGCTGCGGGTGGTGCTGGTGTCCTACCCGGTGGCACTGGTGTTGCTGGGCGCGCTGGCGATCTGGGTCGGCGGGCCGATCCCGCCGGGAGCGATCGGCTGGGGTCTGGCGTCGGGGGTGGCGCTGGGCCTGGGCGGATGGTGGTTCTACGCCGCCCTGGGTTCCGGTCCGATTTCGGTGGTGTCCCCGGTGTCGGCGGTGCTGGCGGCGGGGGTACCGGTGGTGGTCGGGGTGCTTCAGGGAGAGCGACCGGGACGGGTGGCCGCGGCCGGGATCGTGCTGGCGCTGGTGGCCGTCGCCCTGGTGAGCCGGCAGGTCACCGACGAGGACATCCGGCCGCACCGGTTCACCCGCAAGGTGGCGTGGCTGACGGTCGGTGCCGGTGTGGCGTTCGGATTCGACTTCGTCTTCCTCCACGAGGCGCCGGCCGACGCCGGGCTGTGGCCGCTGGCGTTCGCGCGGGTGGCCGCTGCGGTGCTGGTGATCATCGCGGCGACCGGCGCCGGGGATCTGCGGGCGCCCACCGGCGGGACGCTGAGGCTGGCGGTGCTGGCCGGCCTGGCCGATACGGGTGCCAACGTCGCGATGCTGCTGGCCCTGCGGGGATCGCAACTCTCGCTGGCCAGTGTCCTGATCTCGCTGTTCCCGGCGGTGACAGTGGTGTTGGCGATCGTGGTGTTACGCGAGCGGGTGCACCCGGGGCAGGTGGTCGGCATGCTTGCGGCAGTCGTTTCGGTGGCGATGATCACCGCGGGGTAGCGGCGGGTTTAGCATCGGATCCCATGACCGGCCCCGCCCCGACCCGGCTCGACAAGTCCGATGTGCTGGCAGGCCTGTTCGCCTGCTGGGATGGCCTCGACAAGTTGCTGGGCGGTTTGACCGACCAGCAGTGGTCCCAGCCGGTTCCGCTGCCGGGCTGGTCGGTGCATGACGTCGTCGCGCACATCGTCGGGACCGAATCGATGCTGCTCGGAATGCCCACTCCGCAAAGTGATCTCGAGGTGTCGGCGCTCGAGCACGTGCGCAACGGCGTCGGCGCGAACAACGAGTGCTGGGTGCGTCACCTGCGCGATGAATCCGGGACGGATCTGCTGGCGCGGTTCCGGTCGGTGACCGACCGGCGGCGCGCGGTGCTGGCAGGGCTGTCCGACGAGGACTGGAACGCGCCGACGGTGACACCGGTAGGGCCGGACAGCTATGGCCGGTTCATGAGGGTGCGGGTCTTCGACTGCTGGATGCATGAGCTCGACATCCGTGACGGGCTGGGACTGCCCGCCTCCGGGGCGGAGCTGGCCGGACCGGCGGCCCGGCATGCCCTCGATGAGATGGCCGCCGCGATGGGACGGGTGGTGGGCAAGCTCGGCGGGGCGCCGCAGGGCTCCCGGGTGGCCCTCGAGCTGACCGGGCCACTGGCGCGGACCATCCGGGTGGCGGTCGAGGGCCGCGCCCAGGTTGTCGACGACTTCGGCGGTCAGGCGCCTACGGCGGTGATCCGGATGGACGGGGTGGCGTTCACCCGGGCCGCCGGCGGGCGCGCGGCTCCCAGGGCGGTCGACCTCGACGGGGACCGGGAGGTTGCCGCCCGCATCGTCGAGCACCTGAACTTCGTTATCTGAGGCGGCTGACCGGCGTGACCCCGGAAATAAAGATGCCGCATCCTGTCGTTGCAGACCGGTACCATGGGTTGTCTCGCCGAATCGGCGGGCGTAGAGAGAACAAGGACAGGGGGCTGAAAGGTTTCGACTGCGTGTGTCGAATCAAGGGAAGCGTGCCGGTGCAGGCAGGAGACCACCGTTAAGCGTCGCTGTAACCAAGTAAGCGCCAAGGTTGCACTTACTCCGGCTAAGGTCGCTCTTCAGAGCGACTTCGCTCTCGCTGCTTAAGCGATAGCGGGCCTGTCAGACCGGGACCTCCCTCGGCCCGGACCCTGGCATCGACTAGAGGGATCCACCGATACGTCCGGTCGCGGGATTTATCGGGACACCAACAGCGACTGGGATCGTCATCTCGGCTCGTTCGCGTGACCGGGAGATCCGAGTAGAGGCATAGCGAACTGCGCACGGAGAAGCCTTGAGGGAATGCCGTAGGACCCGGGTTCGATTCCCGGCAGCTCCACAACAGAAGGTCGCCGGCCAGAGCCACCCGCTCTGGCCGGCTTTCCTTATTGGCCGCCCGGTCGGATTCGCGCTCATTGCGGCGTCATGGCATCCGGCGGCGGTATCAGTCGGGGACCGTCGTTTCCGGACGGTCAGGTCTCGGGCAGCAACGGCATCACCGGGCCGGCCCCGAACGCGTCGTCGCGCAACCGGACCAGCCCCGTCGAGCGCACCTCGGCTCGGCGCGCTGCTCCGGTGAACCCCAGTGGCCCGGCGCCGGTCTCCGAGGTGGTCAACCCCGGATCGACGGGGGGCTCCGTCGCCTCGGCGTCCAGGGCCATGGTGGCGTCGGCGTATTCCGCCATGGCCACACGCCGGCGCCGCCGTATCCGCGCCGGCGCCCGGGCCGATGGTGTCTTGGCCGCGGTGGCGGCCGCGATGCCGGCGGCCGGTGCGGTGGACTGGTCCCGGTCGATCAGGGTCGGCCCGCTGTCTTCGGCATAGCCCCCGGAGACCAGATAGCCCGATATCTCGGCGCCGCCCACGGGCAGTGCCGGCCCGGTGGTCGCCGGAGTGGCCGGGCTCGCGGGTGCCCCTGCCCCCGCGGCTCCCGCGATGGGGCTGGCGAGGCCGTAGCCCGTCAGGGCGGGCCGGTCGGCGGATACCGGCGCGCGGTGCGCTACTGCGCCGGGCGTGGGCTGCGGCTCGTGCGCCTCGAGCGCCGGCTCGGACTGCGGCTGCATCGAGGCGATGAAGTCGTTGATGGCGGAGATGAACAGCGGCAGGAAGATTGGGATGCGCACCGCAATCGTCACGAGGTGCAGGACATTCAACCAGAAGACGATGTTCCAGAACCAGAACCAGAACCAGAAGTTCGCCTCGTCAAGCGGATCCGTCGGGTCTTCGCCGCCGGGGCTGGTGTCGGCGGCGACTATCGGCGGGGCCGGTTCGATTCCGGGCAGCGACGCCAGTGCCGCACCGGACACCGCCTCATAGGTCGTCATCACGGTGGCGGCCTGAACCCACATGCGGGCGTAGTCGGCCTCGTTGAGCGCGATCGGGATGGTGTTGATGCCGAAGAAATTGGTGGCGGTCAGTACCCCGTGGACAGTGTGGTTCAGCGCCAACTCCGCCAGGGTGGGCATGGCCGCCATGGCGGTGCTGTAGGCGGCCGCCGCGATTTCGTGTTGCGCGGCGGTACGCGCACTGTCGGCACTGGCCCGGGTCAGCCACTGCAGGTACGGCGCATGCGCTGTGTCATAGCGGTCTGCGCTAGGGCCGTTCCACGCCGTCGACCGGGTGGCGCCGAGCACGGTGACAAGTTCGGCGGCGACCGTGGAGTATTCGGCACTCAGCGCCGACCAGGCTCCCGCGGCGCTGAGCAACGCGGCCGGGCCGGGTCCGTTGCTCAGCAGGGCGGAATGCACCTCGGGTGGGGATGCGATCCAGATCGCAGCCATCAGCGTCTACAGCCCCCGGTCATCGGCGCCGGCGAGGAACGCGGCCGACGCGGCCCGCAGATCTCGTGCACTGTCCGTATCACGACACGGAAGTCCGCGAAACGGGACTGGCACATGACGCAAAGATAGCATTGCCTAAGCTAAGTTTGAAGGCGTCACCGGGCGGGGTGACCGAGCCCATTCAGCCCGCCCGGACCGGTTTCGTCGCAGGTCACCTTGGCCGTGGCCGGGTCCCTATTGCCGGCGATAACCTGGGGTATGACTGCGAAAGCCGACATCCGGGTGGCCCGCGTTTACGACGAGCCGCGTCCCGAGGACGGGGATCGGATACTCGTCGACCGGGTATGGCCGCGAGGGTTCCGCAAGGACGATCCGCGGGTGGGCCACTGGTTCAAGGACGCGGCGCCTTCCCGGGAACTCCGCGGTTGGTACGACCACCGGCCGGAGCGCTTCGACGAGTTCGTCACCCGCTACGAAGACGAACTGCGTACCCCGCAGGGCGCTGCCGCGTTCGACGGCCTGCGTGAGCTGACTCGGGGCAAGAAGACCGTCACCCTGGTGACCGCGACCCGGGATCTGGACGGCAGTCAGGCGGCCGTGCTGGCCAGGCTGCTCGGCCGGCACTGAAGCCGGGTCGAGCCCGCAAATCTAGCCGCGGCCCGCGGTGGTGATCAGCATGCCGATCGGGATGCTCACGATCAGCGCCGCGATGAACAGCCGGTAGGCGATCAGCGCCCAGCCGCGTCGTGCAGTGCGCCGCACGACATAGAGCAACCACGCCAACACCACCAACAACACCGCGGCACCGACGTCGAACATCACGATGCGGTCGGTGACGACGCCGAGCACGATCGCCGCACCGGAGACGTTGAACGCCGCTGAGTTGAGCGCCGCCGCGCCCGGTGTCAGTGGCTCGGCCGCCAGCAATGCTTGACCCGCACCCAGCACCAACTGGCCGACACCGAGCACCAGCACCAGGTAGGCGACCGCCCACACACCGTGGCGGGTCGGTGACGGCGCGGCGATGGCCGCCGCCAGCGCACCGCCGGTCACGATCGCGGTGGCGCCGGCCACCACAAACGGTTTGAACGCGGCCCGCTGATCCCATAGCACCAGCACCACCGGCCGCTGCGGCGGCTCGTTCGGACCGGCCACCCGGGCGGCGACGTCGCTCATCGCCGGACCTCGTCGCCGCCTGGACAATTCATCATGATCAAGCCTCCGGGGCTTGAGATTACCGGGGCATGGCATCGACCCGCCGCACCGCGATCCGCGTCGCGTGCAGCGCTGCGCTGCCCGGTCGGCGCAGGTCCGGGCGGAGGCGACAGCGCCCGTTGCCTAAAATCGGCAGGTGACTTCTGATTCCCCGGCCGCCCGCATGCGGTTGCCGCGGGAGGTCTTCGTGTTGCTCGGTGCAAATTTCTTGATTGCACTCGGCTACGGGGTGGTGTCGCCGGTATTGCCGGTCTATGCCCGCCATTTCGGAGTGAGTATCTCCGCGACCACCTTCCTCATCACTGCGTTTGCGCTGATGCGCCTGTGCTTCGCGCCGGTGAGCGGTCTGATGGTTCAGCGGCTGGGGGAACGCCGGGTCTATGTGACCGGCCTGTTGATCGTGTCGGTGTCGACCACCGCATGTGCGTTCGTCCAGACCTACTGGCAGCTGCTCGTGTTCCGCGCGCTCGGTGGCGTCGGGTCGACGATGTTCTTCATCGCCGCGGTGGGCCTGATGATCCGGATCAGCCCGGCGGATGCCCGCGGGCGGGTGGCCGGGATGTTCGCCACCGCGTTCCTGCTGGGCACCGTCGGTGGTCCGGTACTGGGCAGCCTGACCGCCGGTTTCGGTCTCAGCGCGCCGTTCCTGTTCTACGGTTCGGTGCTGCTGGTGGCGGCCACCGGCGTGTTCGTCAGCCTGCGCAACTCGCATCTGGCCGAACCGGCTGACTCGACCGGGCCGACGGTGTCGGTGCGCGCAGCGCTGGGCCATCGCGCCTACCGGTCGGCGCTGTTGTCGAACTTCGCAACCGGCTGGTCGGTGTTCGGCCTGCGGGTGGCGTTGGTGCCGCTGTTCGTCACCGAAGTCTTGGATCGCGGACCGGCCGTCGCGGGTCTGGCGCTGGCCACGATCGGGATCGGCAACGTGTGCGCGGTGTTGCCCAGCGGCCACATGTCCGACCGGATCGGCCGCCGGGGCCCGCTCATCGCCGGGCTCGCGATGTCCGCGGTCGCGACGGTCCTGCTCGGTGCCAGCTCGTCGCTGGCGATGTTCCTGGTCGCGGCGTATCTGGCCGGGCTGGCCTCGGGCATGTACGGGGCGCCGCAGCAGGCCGTCATCGCCGACCTGGTCGGCAACCAGGCCCGGGCCGGTACTGCGGTGGCGACCTATCAGATGATGGCCGACCTCGGGTCGATCGTCGGATCGCTGGTGGTCGGGCAGATCGCCCAACGGCTGTCGTTCGAGTGGGGGTTCATGATCAGCGGCGCTGTGCTGCTGGTGGCGGCCGTCGCCTGGGTGCTGGCACCGGAGACCCGGGCACGCAGCCCGATCGGCGGGATCACAAGCGCGACCTGGCTAGGCTCTGTTGATGGTGACGCTGGACCGGCTGGTCAACGTGGTGGGCAGCTACGGGGTTCACCTGCGGTTCTGTTCCGTCCCGCGGACGACGCAGCTGAGCAGCGTCGTGATGCACGAGGTGAACGGTGAGCGCTCCGTCATCGGCGACGTCCTGCTGGCCGTCGGCGCCCGCTCGGTAAAAGAGGCGGTGCGCTGGGCGGTGGCCGCCAAGGCCGTCGTCGTACTGGTGCGCGACGGCGAGGACAAGAGCGCCTTCGCCGGCGAGGGCGAGTCGCTGGCGGTGCTGGTGGTGGAGCCGGCGGTGTCCTGGAGCGAGCTGGCCGCTGTGGTCTACGGGCTGGTGCTCGAAGGCCGGGAGACCGAATCGGGCCGCGGCCCAACGGATCTGTTCGCGGTCGCCGACAGCCTGGCAGATGCCGTCGGTGGGGCGGTCACCGTCGAGGACCAACTCGGCCGGGTGCTGGCCTACTCGCGCGGCCAGCGGCACGCCGATCCCGCGCGCTCGGCGACGATCCTGAACCGCCAGGAGGACGAGTCGCTGTGGCGGTTGTTCGAAAAGCGCGGCGTGTTCGAGCATCTGGAACACCACGACGAACCACTGTTCGTCGCCGCCGACCCCGAGCACGGCCTGACCGGCCGGATGGTGGTGGCGGTACGCGCCGGCCGCGAGCTGCTGGGAGCGGTGTGGGTGGCCTGCCCGGCCCCGCTGAAAGGGCAACGGCTGACGGCACTGGCCGACGGCGCCCGCACGGTGGCCTTGCACGTACTGCGATCGCGGGCCAGTGCGGATCTGGAACGTCAGGTCGAATCCGAGTGGGTGACCCGGCTGCTGGACGGCCGCACCGACCCGGCCGACGCCGCGGCCCTGGTCGCCCGGTTGGGTCTGCCGCGGGCGCCGCTGCGGGTGATCGTCGTGCACACCCGGATCGCGACCCAACCGCACGCCGGGCTGTTGCTGGCGTTCGAGGCCGTCACCACCGGATTCGGCTGGTCGCGTCCCGGCCGCAGCGCACTGGCCGCCAACACGGTCTACACGGTGCTGCCCGCTCAAGACACGTCGCAGGCCCGGCAATGGGTCAGCGGGCTGCGCTGCGCGCTGCCGCAGGAGGCCACTGTGCTCGCCGGAATCAGTGCGGTCGCCGACGTGGTCGAGCTGGCGGCGGCGCGCCGGGAGGCCGAGGAGTGCCTGGAGCTGCACCAAGCCGCGCCGCCCGACACTGCGCCGCCCGCCTAC
Organism: Mycolicibacter terrae; assembly: GCF_010727125.1. Classification (NCBI taxonomy): domain Bacteria; kingdom Bacillati; phylum Actinomycetota; class Actinomycetes; order Mycobacteriales; family Mycobacteriaceae; genus Mycobacterium; species Mycobacterium terrae. The sequence continues at coordinate 1,301,733 of NZ_AP022564.1, forward strand.
GACGAGGCCTGGGACGAGATCGTGCTGCGACGGCTCTACACCGCGGCCCGCGCCGGCCGGGTACCGGTGCGTGGGCCGGTCGCCGAGCTGCGCCGCCACGACGCGGCACATGGGACCCCGTACGTGGCCACGCTGCGTGCATGGCTGGACGCCCGGGGCGATCTGGCGCGGGCGGCGGAGCGGCTGGGCGTGCACAAGAACACGATGCGTTACCGGTTGCGCAAGATGGCGGAGGTTACGCCGCTGGGCCTCGACGATGCGCGCACCCGGTTCGCGGCGATGATCGAGCTGGCGGCAGGTGACATGTCGGTTTTCGACAAACTCTGACGTTGTCGTTGTGTGATTCGGTCAAACCCGATTTCCGGTGATCACCGCATCATGGAGTAATGGGTGCGGACAATCGGATCGACGGCGCGCCACGATCGGTGATCGTGGTGGGCGCCGGCATCGTCGGATTGTCGACCGCCTGGTTCCTGCAAGAACGCGGGGTCGAGGTCACCGTCGTCGATCGCGTGGGTGTCGCGGCCGGTTCTTCGTGGGGCAACGCCGGCTGGATCTCCCCGGCACTGGCCATTCCACTCAATGAGCCGGCCAATCTGCGCTTCGGGCTGCGGTCCCTGCTGAGCCGCGCGGCGCCGCTGCAGATCCCGCTCAACGCGGGCCCGGCGCTGTGGAGTTTTTTGGCGCGCTTCGCCGCGAACAGTCGCCCGTCGGCGTGGCGCCGAGCGGTGCGGGCCAACGCGCCCCTGAGCGCCGAATGCATCGAGGTCTACGACGTGCTGGTGGCCAACGGGGTGGACGCTCCGGTGACCGATGCGCCGATCACCGCGATTTTCCGCACCTCGGCCGATGCCGAACGTCTGCTCGACGAGCTGCGGCGGTTCTCCGAGGCCGGCCGGCCGGTGTTCTGCACTGAACTGACCGGTGCGGCGCTGCGGGAGCGGGTGCCGTTGGCGTCGTCGGCGGTCGCGGCCGCGGTGCAGATCGCCGGCCAGCGGTTCCTCGATCCCGGACGGTTCGTGACCGCGCTGGGACGCGCGGTGGTCGAGCGTGGCGCCGCACTGCACACCCTGGACGTCGCCGACGTGGCGCCGGCCGACGACGGTGTGGTGGTGACGGGCCGTGACGGTACGACGTTGACGGCGTCCGCGGCGGTGATCGCCAGCGGCGCCTGGCTGTCGCAGCTGACGGCCCGCTGGGTTCGGGTGCCGGTGCGGGCCGGGCGCGGCTACTCTTTCACGGTTCCGGTCGACGGACCGGTCACCGGCCCGATCTACCTGCCCGACGCCCGGGTGGCCTGCACGCCGCTGAACGCCAAACTGCGGGTCGCCGGCACCATGGAGTTCGGCGATCCGAACGCCCCGATCGTTCCCGCCCGTGTCGAGGCCATCATCGCCGCGACCCGGCCGCTGCTCGACGGCGTGCGCTGGGATGAGCGCAGCGACGTGTGGGTGGGCCCGCGCCCGGTCAGCCCGGATGGGCGCCCCCTGGTGGGGGAGGTGTGTCCGCGCACCGTGTACGTCGCCGGCGGGCACGGAATGTGGGGCCTGACGCACGGCCCCGTGACGGGTCGGCTGCTGGCCGAGCAGATCACCACCGGCAAGCAGTCCTCGGTGTTGCGCGAACTCGACCCGCTCCGCTGAACCTGGTTGATACTCAATCCTGTTGAAGTTTGTAAAGGAGATCGTCGATGGCTGATTCGCAAGGTGTCTGGATGACACAGCAGACCAAGGACCGGTTGCTGGCCGAGCTGGCCGAACTGTCCGAGCCGCACATCGGTTCGAGCAGCGGCGACATCACCGAGCAGCAGGCGCGCCAGGCCCGGATCCACCAGATCCATGACCTGCTGGCGGTCGCGGTCGTCGGTGAGGACCCGCCGGATGACGGTGTGGCCGAACCCGGCATGGTGCTCACGGTCCGCTACGACGACGGGGACACCGAGACCTTCCTGCTGGGGGTGCGCGACGACGACCAGAGCGGGCTGGAGGTCTATTCGCCGCAGTCGCCGCTGGGCAAGGCCATCACCGGGGCGCGCCCCGGCGAGCAGCGCAGTTACCAGGTCCCCAGCGGTGCCAGCGTGACGGTCACCCTGCTCGACGCGGTGCCCTACGGGCTACACCAGACCCAGCATCCGGCCTGAGCGGGTCGCGGAGTGACCAGGTGTTTTGAGCCTGGGTATGGCGGTGGTGTAGCTTCGATGAGCACGACACCGCGGGGCTATGGCGCAGCTGGTAGCGCACCACACTGGCAGTGTGGGGGTCAGGGGTTCGAGTCCCCTTAGCTCCACTCAATTTCGTTGAGTACTCCTTCATTCTGCGTTGACCAGGCAAAAATGCGAGTAGACCGCCTGGTGAGCGCCGATTCAACGTCGCTGATCCGCATCAGTGCGGTAACGAATCAATTTGCGCTCCGAGTTACTTACACCGCTGTGATACGGTTCAATCGCAGTCGAAAACTGCGTGTCCGGGGGGCTGGATACTAACAATCGGAGTTTGCGTTGAAGAGCCTCGGGAGACCCGGTATCGCGATATTCGCCGGTATTGGCTTGTGTGTAAGTGCACTGATTTTCAGTGCCAATGCGGCAGCCGCGCCATCGATGGCGCCGCTGCCGGTGGGTGGGCCGGTGTGCAACGGCGGCCTCACCGCGTTCGTGGGACCGGCGGGCGCCGCGGCGCCGGCTGATGCGACGCTGGTCGACACGACCGCAGTGCTGGCGGGGGCTCCTTGTGGGCCGGCCGCCGCAGACCTGACTACTCTCGCTGCTCCGGTGGTGCCGATGGGGCTTCCCGGGCCGGTGCCACCGATTCCGATCGCCCCGATTCCGGTGGTACCCGGAATGCCTCCACCGGTGCCGTTGGTGGCGCCGGGGCCGGCCGGAGCCGCCGCGGCGAGCCCTATCGTGGGAATGGCCGCAGACGCTATCGGTGCCCCCATCGGCTTGGCCGGCGGTACCAAATAAGCCTCTCGGTAAAGGGCCCGCGACCATCTGGTCGTGGGCCTTTTTCCATGCGTAGAATTTCGGTCACCGACCGGTGCAATACTTTTGTTGAACTGTTATTCCGATGCGACTTCTTTGTTGCAGAACTATGGTAACCAAAGTGGAATAAACCGCCTCGCTCAAATATCCACCAGTCGTCGCGGTGTGCCCGCGCAATACCCCGCAATATCATCAACGATATCCCGGTAGAACCGGTCCATACATTTCTCGGTGACATAGCCCAGGTGCGGTGTCAGCACCGTATTGGGCAGCGTCGTCAAGGGGTGTCCCGCCGGCAGCGGCTCCTCGCCGTAGACGTCCAGCCCCGCACCTCTGATCCGGTTCGCCCGCAGTGCCTCGATCAACGCCGGCTCGTCGATCAGGCCGCCGCGCGAGGTGTTGATCAGGATCGCGCCGGGTTTCATCGCGGCGAGTTCGTCGCGGCCGACGACGCCTCGGGTCGTCTCGGAGAGCACCAGGTGAACTGACACGACATCGGCGGTCTCGAACAGGCTGCGCCGGTCCAGCAGCTCCGCCTGCGCTTCGGCGGCGCGCTCCGCGGTCAGGTTCGGGCTCCATGCGGTCACCCGCATGCCGAAGGCGTGGCCCACCGCGGCGACCCGCCGGCCGATCCGGCCCAGCCCGACCAGTCCCAGCGTCGCCCCGGCCAGATCGGCGCCGACGGTCAGTTGCCAGCGCCCGGCCCGCAGCGCCGCGTCCTCGACGATCAGGTGGCGCTGCAGGGCGTGGATCAGCGCCCAGGTGAGTTCGACGGTCGGGGTGATGATGCCGCCGGTGCCACATACCGTGATGCCGAGCCGGTGGGCGGCCGCTATGTCGATGGCGGCGTTGAACGGTCCGGTGGTGACCAGCAGTTTCAGCGATGGCAATCGGCCCAGCAGATCGGCGTCGATCGGGGTGCGCTCCCGCATCGCCACCACGACCTCGCGATCGGCCAGCCGGGCGACGAGGTCGTCGGCGGGTGCGATGTGCTCGCGCAGCGCCCGCAGGTCGACTGGTCGCGGGATGGCCGACCAGTCCACGGTTTCGGCGATGCCCTGGTAGTCGTCGAGTACCGCGATACGCAGCGGCGCGGACGTGTCCACCTCAGAACGCGTCCGGATCGCGTTGGACCGCCTCGGGTACCGGATGCTGATACAGCCGAGCGGCGTTCTCCCAGGTGAACTTCCGGACCACCTCCGGGGGAAGATCGCCGATCTGCTCGTGGATGACGCGCTGAGTGTGCGGCCAGGTCGAGTCGCAGTGCGGGTAGTCGGCCTCGAGCATGATGTGGTCGGTGCCGATGCGCTCATGCTGGCAGAACGACGACTGGTCTTCGACGGCGCAGAACCAGAAGTTGCGCTGAAGCACTTCGGCCGGCGAGAGGGTCTCGCCGAGCGCTTTCCACGTCCCGTACATCTCGTGATAGCTCAGCATGTGGTCAAGGCGGTCCAACAACCCTGCGACCCAGCCGATCCCGCCCTCGGACAGGCAGATTTTCAGCTCGGGGAACCGGCTGGGAAGCCCGGAGTACAGCCAGTCCACCGCGGCCGAGATGGCGTAGGCGAAGAACAGCACGCCCGCCACGTCGGGCGGTGCGTCGTCGGTGGTGGACGGCGCCGAACCGGACGATCCGATGTGTAGGTTGACCACAGTGCCGGTCTCGGCGCACGCGGCGATGAACGGATCCCAATGGCCGGAGTGAATGGTCGGCAAGCCCAGCATGGCCGGATTCTCACTGAAAGTGACAGCGTGAAAACCTCTTTCGGCGTTCTGGTAGATCATCGTCGCGGCCAGTTTCGGGTCCAGCAGCCACGGCAGCTGACAACCGATGATGCGGTCGGGGTAGGAGCCGGCCCACACTTCGTGGTGCCAGTCGTTCCAGGCCCGCACCGATGCCAGCGCGAGGTCGCGGTCCTTGGTGGTCAGTGCAAGCCGCTGCCCGGCGAAGCCCGGGAGGAACGACGGGAAGTTCAGTGAGGCGTAGACGCCGTTGAGGTCCATGTCTTTGACGCGTTCGTGGATGTCCCAGGCGCCGCGCCGCATCTCGTCGAACCGGGCGGGTTCGAAACCGTACTCCGCCACCGGCCGGCCGACGACGGCGTTGAACCCGACGTTCGGCAGCGACTGGCCGTCGTAGATCCAGGTCTGGCCGCCGTTTTCGGTCTCTACCACCTTGGGCGCCCGGTCGGCGAGTTTGCGCGGGACGCGGCCCGCGAAGGTGTCGGGGGGTTCGACGATGTGATCGTCGACCGAGATCACCGTGTAGCGACGCTGTGCGCGTGGTGGTTCGGGCAGGAAGGTCACGGTGCGCTCGGCGCCGACTTTGGCGGTGGTGAAGTTCGGGTCGGAGCTGAGTTCATCGATCGATTTCACCCGGGGCCTCGATTCTGCTCAGTCCAGCACGTGGGGGTCGGCCTTGATGGTCATCCGCGCGGCGCCGGCCCAGTACACGTCGGCGGCGCGCTCGATCAACGACGCCTGCATGCCGGCCATGTCGGAGCGCTTCATCGGCGCGGGGGTCCGGCCGGTCAGCATGACGTGGTAGGCCAGCTTGCAGACCCGTTCGATGGTCGCCGACCGATAGACCGCCTCGGCCAGCGTGCGTCCGGTGGCGATCACCCCGTGCGACGCCAGGATGGCCAGGTTCGCATCGCCGATGCGCTGGGCCAGGTCTCGAGCGCGGGTGGCGCTGTCGATCTCGCCGTCGTAACTGTCGACGAAGCACAGGTCGTCGAGGAACAACGAGCCGGTCTGGTGGACCAGCTCGGGCAGCGTCTGCAGGGACGCCAGCAGGCTGACGTAGTAGGGGTGATTGTGGATGACCACCCGGGCGTCGGAGCGGGCCCGATGCAACTCGGTATGGATATGAATGGCCGGGGTGACATCCCAGCGGCCCCGGGTGACGCGGGCGTCCTCATCGACGGTGCAGATGTCGGAGGCGGTGAGTTCGGCCCACCACAATCCCCACGGATTGACCAGCATCTCCGCCCGGCCGTCGGGCTGCCAGGTGATGTGCCCCGCCATGTTCTCGGCGAAGCCGATGTCGGCGAGGTGACGAAACGCCACGGCAAGCGCCTGGGAGTCGCTCAGCTCGACTCCGATCGGCGGAACCACCGAGGGCGACCAGACCGCCGCCCCGCCGGCACGCACCGATTCATGCGTGCTCATGCCTCACCCGTCTCCGGCCCGGTCATGACCAAATCATATGAAAATAAGGTGGAACGTCAATGCCGGTCGCGGGCGGCTCGGTCATCTCCGTTGCGCGACCCGCGGGCGCCACCCGGCCGGATCATCGCGGGATCGACCACTCCCGACCATCCGGGGTAGCGCTGGGCGTGCACCAGGTGTGCCGCCGCCAGGTCTCGCGCCCGCTGGGCGTCGCCGACGTCGATCGCGTCGATCACCTGGCGGTGATCTTCCAAAACGGCGCGGCGTTCGGACACCGGCACCGTGGAGTGGTCGGTGACCTGCGCGGACCAACTTTGCTCGTGAGCCGACCACAGGGTTTCGAGTGCACCGGCCATGACGAGCATGGTGGCGTTGCCGCAGTGGGTGACGAGGGCCTCGTGGTAGCGCCGGCTGGCTGAGGTCGCTTGGGGGAGGTCGTCGACGGATGCTATCGATTCCTCGTGCAGTCGCCGCAGAATCGGCACCACCGTGCTTTTGCGGTCCGGGCGCCCCGCGCACAGCGCCGCGCACGCCGGCTCCACCTGAAGCAGCGCGGTGCCGACATCGGCGAGGCTCACCTGTTGGGAGCCCAACACCAGTCCCATCGTGTAGGCGACATTTGCTGGGCTGGGGCGATGTATGACAGCGCCGCCATGTTTGCCGCGTCGCACGGTCAACAGCCCCTCGGCTTCCAGGATCCGCATGGCTTCGCGCAGCGACGGCTTGCTGATGGCGAACTCGACGAGCAGTTCGTCCTCTTTGGGCAGCACCTCATCATCGGTGAGCTGGCCGGCCAGAATACGTCGGCGGAGTTCGTCGGCGACCTGTTCGGCGAGCCGCCGGAATCGGACGGGGGGTCCTGCCACGGGTCGAGTGTGCCAGATCAACCGCAGTTCACGTCCCCCGATGGAGCATTGAATCCAAATGATTTGTGTCATACGATCGCCGTGCGAGAGGGGACCACGGGCGTGCAGCACTGGACTGTCGGCGAAGTTCGGATCCACGCGGTGCTGCAGGCGGTCATCCCGATTCCGCCCTCGCGGCTGTTCGCCAACGCACCCAACAGATTTCCGGCGAATCTGGGGCCGGACTACCTCGACGCGTCGGGCAACATCCTGATGGCGATCCAGTCCTACCTGATCGAGTCCGCGGCGGCACGCGTACTTGTCGACACCTGCTTCGGCGAGAGCTTCCTGCGGATCAGGCAGATACCGGATTGCTTCGAGGAGTCATTGGCCGCCACGGGATTTCGCCCCGACGACATCACCGCGGTGGTGTGCACCCATCTGCACCGTGACCACGCGGGTCGCAATACGGTCGAGCGGGCCGGGCAGTGGGTGCCGACGTTTTCCAACGCTGACTATCTGGTGACCGCGGCCGAGCACGAACACTGGTGCGATTTCACCGGTGAGGACCGGGTGGCGCCGGAATGCGTCGCGCCGTTGCAACACCTCGGCAAGCTGCGGCTGATCGACCCGGATCACCGCGTGACCGACGGCGTCCGGCTGGTGCCGACCGCCGGCCACACCCCGGGCCACGTCTCGGTACGCATCGAATCCGCCGGCGCGGTCGCCTACATCAGCGGCGACGTCGTGCACCATCCGATCCAGATCTCCCACCCCGAGACCGCCGCGCTGCCCGACGCGGACGCGAGCGCGGCCCGGGCAAGCCGGCTGCGGCTGTTGCGCCGGGTCGCGGACGAGCGGGCGCTGCTGCTCGGGTCGCATTTCGCCGCCCCGTCGGCCGGCTACGTCCACAACGTCGATCAAGGTATGGCCTGGCAACCGCTGGTAGAGCGAGAGGGAGCACGATGACCGAGACACAGCGCCTGCTGCCTGAGGGCTTCGATTTCACCGACCCCGCCCTCATCGCCGAGCGGATCCCGCACGAGGAGTTCGCACTTCTGCGCAAAACCGAACCCATCTGGTGGAACGACCAGCCGTTCGGCATCTCCGGCTACCCCGACGAGGGCTATTGGGTTGTCACCAAACACGCTGATGTGCGCGCGGTGTCTTTGAACGACGAGGTCTTCTCCTCGCACGAGAACACCTCGCTGATCCGGACGAACACCACCAGCAACCAAGACCTTCACGACGCCAGCCGCGACAACATCATGCTGTTCCTCGACGGACCCAAGCACGCCAAGCTGCGCCGGATCGTCTCCCGCGGATTCACCCCTCGCGTCGTCGGCGGTATGCGGGATTCACTCGACCGCCAGGCCCGCGAGATCGTTGCCGCCGCCGCCGAGCACAACACCGGCGACTTCGTCACCGAAGTCGCCTCCCAGCTGCCATTGGCGACCATCTGTGAACTGATCGGTGTGCCCGCAGATGAGCGCCAGCAGGTCTTCGACTGGAGTAACCGGCTGGTCGGCGGCGGCAACGGCGACCCGGACGCCGCAGCCGATGGGATGCAGGCCTCCGCCGAACTTCTGGGCTACGCCTACCAGCTGGCCGAAGACCGGAAGAGTCGGCCGCGGGAGGACATCGCGACGGCGCTGGTCACCGCGGAAATCGACGGAGAAGCGCTGAACGCGCTGGAGTTCGGCTACTACGTGATGATGCTGATGGTGGCCGGCAATGAGACCACCCGTAACGCCACCTCGCAGGGGATGCTGGCGTTTTTCGACCATCCCGACCAATGGCGGCTGTTCGTGGCAGAACGCCCACCGACCACGGTCGACGAGGTGGTCCGCTGGGCGACGCCGGTGATCTCCTTCCAGCGCACGGCGCTGCGCGATATCGAACTCGGTGGGGTGCAGATCACCAGCGGGCAGCGGGTCGGGATGTTCTACGGCTCGGCCAACTACGACGAAGAGGTTTTCGACGACCCGTTCACGTTCGACATCCTGCGAAGCCCCAACCCGCACTTGGGCTTCGGGGCTCCGGGTGCGCACTACTGCATCGGCGCGAATCTCGCCCGCATGCAGATCAACCTGATCTTCGGCGCGTTGGCGGACATCATGCCCGACATTCACCAGCTAGACCGGCCATCGCGATCCGTGCTGCCCTGGATCAACGGGATCGACGCGATGCCGGTGGAATTCGGCGCCGCGCCGACGTCTTAGGGGTCGTCCGCGAGCGCGGCGCGCTATTCCTTGATGATCACCGGGTCGCCGATGTTGACCCGGTCGAAATACCATTCCGCGTCGGTGGGGCTCAGGCCGACGCAGCCGTGGCTGACGTTCTCCAGACCCAGTGAGTGCAGCGCCCAGGGCGCGGCGTGGACGTAGAGCCCGCGCCGAGAGATGCGCACAGCCTGCTCGACATCGAAGCGGTAGCCCTCGGGGTCGTCGATCGGGATGCCGACGCTACTGGAGTCCATCAGGACCTTCCGCTCCTTGGCCAGCACGGTGTAGTTGCCTGTCGGCGTGGGGAAGTCAGACTTGCCCATGGTGGCGGGCATGACGCCGTCCTCGCCCCAGTGCGGGCGGTGGTGCGGTGCCGGCAGGGGGCCGGCCTCCTCGTCGTCGACGGTTACGGTGAAGGTGTGTGAGGAGATGCTGGCCACACCCACCACCTTTGCTCCCGTGGCGAAGTCGGCGGAGAGCTTGCCCACCGACAGCGCCACGGTGCTGTGGGCCGGCCAGTAGTGGTCGGGAACCCAGTGCACCTCGGTGTCGTCGACCCACTCGAAGGTTCCGGTCATGGCCGGGGTCGACCGCACCGCGATGGTGCGCTCGGCGGCGCGGCGGTCGAGCACCGGCGCGGCAAACGTCACCACCACCGGGTGCGCTACGCCGACGAGGGCGCCCGACGCCGGCTGGATCGATGCGACACCGCCGCCGGGTGGTTGGCTGGCGGCCGCCGAACTGGTGACCGGCGGGGCCACCACGGTGGTGACGGCGACCCCGACAACGACAATTGCAGAGCGCACCGATGTCCACATCTTCGGCTCACCTTCCCGAACAAGCAACTTGGGTTATGCCGTTGATGGTAGGGAGATTCGGGCCGCCAACCTCCGCGCACATGCCCAGAATTCGGTCAAGGCTTCATCAAGGTTTGGTCACGGGCGCACCACGGCCTCACCCACGTCACCCACGTCAAAACATCAGGGAGCCCAGCTCATCGAGCGGGTTACCCGAACCGTCCCAGCCGATCGACTGGGCGATTATCTGGGACAGCTCAGCCATGGCGGCAAGGGGTCCCACTCCGACGCCGGCGATGTCGAGCTCGCCGAGGCCCGGCACGTTACTGATGTCGAGACCGATGGCGTTGAAGATCGAGCCGCCGACGCCGTCGTCGAGAGCACCCGTCGTGCCCGGACTGAAGAGTCCGCCCAAGGCCAGGGTCAGCGAGTCGATGCTGGCGCCATCCGGCAACGGCAGGATGTTGGCTTGTTCTATCGCCGGCAGCAATGCGGTGAGATCGACGGTGGTGCCGTTCAAGTAGGCATCGACGACCTTGGCCGGAATATTGATCAGGTCTTGGAAGGCGGTGGTGGGGTCGGTGCCGAAATCGTCCACCGCTGCCTGAACGCTGTTGGCCAACGCCACTATTGGGCTGATCAGCGGGCCCAGCTCGCCGATGAGGAGTCCACTGGCCGGTGAAGACAACAGGTCGATGAGTGCCGGCATCGGCTCGTCCGGGGCCGGAAAATCAGACGGCTCTGCGCCGACCAGTCCCAATTGCAGATCATGGTGCGCCGCATCGAGGGTCTGCGCTGACAGCATATTGATGAAGTCCAGGTCATCTTCATCCTGGTCTGGGTCGATGAAGGTGCCCGCGAGCACCGCGAACAAGAAGTTGACCCCGACATCTTGCAGGTACGTCTGTGGATCTGCGCCGAGCTCGCCCAGCTGGTTGACGATGATCTGTTGCAACGTCGCCGCTGGGGCGTCGAGGAAGAACTGAGCGACCGCGGTGGCGTTCGCGGATGCGGCGTTGAAGGCGTCGGCAAACGGGCCGAAGGGATCGAAATCAGCCATCAGCTGCACCGCCCGGGACGCGACGTCGGGCGCGGCAACAGCCGCGGGCGCTACGGCCGCGATACCGGCCCCGGTTAGGGCCGTGGTGATGCTGATCCACACGGGGGCTACAGTTTTCATACAGTCTCCTTCGGTAAACAGACTTGCGGAATGGATGATCAAATAAGGTTAGGCTAACCATATATAAATCTCGGTCGAAGTCAATGCCCGGCCTCGCCGAACGATCGGTGATGGAACCATCGGCGATCGTGATCATCGAGATGTGGGCGCACCGGCGCGGCGCCAGAGCTGTGGCTGGCGCATGTGCGGCCGGCAGTGCTCACATGAAGTGGAACCCGCTTGGCACCCAGTCGATCCCGTCGAATACGTCGTTTCAGCAGCAACGCGCGCCGGGGTCGGCGTCATAACGCCGCCGCCAGTAGTCCCGCTCGGAGAGCACTGGTTCGCCGGGATGAGCCCGCCGGCGGTATTCCAGGTAACGGCGATAGTGGTTGTCGCCCAGCAAAGTAGCCCAGTACCAGCCGAAATGGCGGGCCGCCCGGACTAGCCCGGCTGCCGGGCGTCCCACTGCGCCTGAACCTCTCGCTCGACCGCCGACGCGACCAGCCCGGCGGGTGCGAAACGCCGCGACAATACCGGCACCGCTTCGGTGGTCGGCGCTGACCCGCGAATCGCCTTGAGCGAGACCACGAGTCCGGTTACGAACACCACCGCGACCAGGCTGGCGAACACGATCGACAGGCTGCCCTGGATGAAGGTGTTGCGGACGACGTCGTGTAATTGCTGCGCGTCGGCCGCCGACCCGAATGAGGTCTTTCCGGACCGCTCGGCGGCCCGGTAGGCGAAGTGCTGCGTCCAGTAGCCCACCCGCGGATCGCCGGAGAAGATCTTCTGCCACGACGCCGTCATGGTGACCGCGAGATCCCACAACAGCGGAATGCCCGGGACCAGTGCCCACTTGAGGCCCGAGGTGCGCCGGCCCCGTTTGATCACGATCACCGTCACCACGGTCAGCGCGATCGCGGCCAGCAACTGGTTCGCGATACCGAACAGCGGGTAGAGGGTGTTGATACCGCCGAGCGGATCGGTCACCCCCATCAACAGGATCGAACCCCATCCGGCCACCACCGCCACGCTGCACGCCCAGGCTCCGAGACGCCATCCCGGGTTGGCCAGCCTGCGCAGCGGTCCGCCAAGGTTGCTCAGCGCATCAGACAACATGAAGCGGGCCACCCGGGTGCCTGCATCGACGGTGGTGAGGATGAACAGCGCCTCGAACATGATCGCGAAGTGATACCAGAACGCTTTGAGGCCCGGCCCGCCGAAAACCCTTCCCAGCACGTCGGCCATTCCCAGCGCCAGGGTCGGCGCCCCGCCGGTGCGTGACACGATCGACTGCTCGCCGACGGCGGCGGCGGCCTCGCTGATCTGATCGCCGGTCACCGGCGGGCCGCCGAGGCCGAGCCCGTTGACATAGTCGGCGGCGCTTGAGGCGGTGCCGCCGGTCGAGGCGACCGGAGCATTGAGGGTGAAAAACAGGTGCTGGTCCAGAATCGACGCGGTGATCAAGGCCATCACCGCCACGAAGGACTCGGTGAGCATGCCGCCGTAGCCGATCAGCCGCATCTGGCTCTCTTTTTCCAGCAGCTTGGGCGTGGTGCCCGAGGCGATCAACGAATGGAATCCCGACAGCGCCCCGCATGCGATCGTGATGAACAGAAACGGGAACAGCGAGCCGGCGAACACCGGCCCGTCGCCGGTGTGGGCGAACGCCGAGACAGCGGGAGCGGCCATCACCGGCTGGGCGATCAGGATCCCGACGGCCAGCAGCACGATGGTGCCGACCTTCATGAACGTCGACAGATAGTCGCGCGGCGCCAGCAGCAACCACACCGGCAGCACCGAGGCGGCGAAGCCGTAGCCGATGATGCACCACGACAGCGTCACCGGAGACAAGGTGAACCACGCGACCCCCCAAGATGTTTCGGCAACCCACCGGCCGGATGCGACGGCGCCCAGCAATGCGATGATGCCGATCAGGGACACTTCTGAAACCCGGCCGGGCCGCAGGTAGCGCAGATAGATCCCCATGAACAGCGCGATCGGGATCGTCATCGCGATGGAGAACACCCCCCACGGGCTGACCGCCAGCGCCCGCACCACGATCAGTGCCAGCACCGCGATCAGGATCACCATGATCACCAGCACCCCGATGATCGCGGCGGCACCGCCGACGGCGCCGAGTTCCTCGCGGGCCATCTGCCCCAGCGATCGGCCACGGCGCCGGGTAGAGCACCACAGCACCAGGTAGTCCTGCACGCAGCCGGCCACCACCGCGCCGATCACGATCCAGATCGTGCCCGGCAGGTAGCCCATCTGCGTGGCCAGCACCGGGCCCACCAGCGGGCCGGCGCCGGCGATCGCGGCGAAATGGTGGCCGAACAACACCCGCCGGTCGGTCGGCAGGTAGTCGGTGCCGTCCTCGAAGATCTCCGCGGGAGTCGCATGCTCGTCGCGTGGCTGTACGATCTTGCGCTCGATAAGCCTTGCATAGCAGCGGAATCCGATGATATACGTGCACAGCGCAGCCACCACGAACCACACCGCGTTCACCGACTCGCCGCGGGCGAAGGCGATCAGTGCCCAGGCCACCGCGCCGACGAGCGCGAGCGCGCCGAACACCAGTTTGTGCCGGGCCGAGACGGGGGAGTGGTCGACCACGGCTACCGGCGGCAGGCCGGGGTCGGTCTGGAGGTAGGTCACCGGGCCGTCTCGTCGCTCGATCACCTCCGGCGCGGTCGGTGCGGCCACTGTTACCTCCTTGAGGCCTGCCGGTGCCCGAGTGGTGGTGGGTTCCGAGCGGAACGATAACTTGTTCGGTGATAGTCAAGTACTTGCTAAAGGAGTTCGCATGGAGATCAGTGGCAAGAAGGTCGTCGTCGTCGGTGGCGCCTCGGGGATGGGCCGGGCTACCGCGGAGCTGTTGGCGTCGCGCGGCGCCAGCGTGGCGGTGCTGGACCGGGAGGGTTCGGAGGGCAAAGAGGTGGCGGCCGGGTTCGGCGGGGAGTTCTACCCGGTTGACGTCACCGACTTCGCCGGCACCGAGGAGGTGCTCAAGAACGCGGTTGAGGCCCTGGGTGGCCTGCACGTCATCGTGACCACCGCCGGCGGCGGGATCGCCAAGCGCACGCTGTCCAAGTCCGGGCCGCACGACCTAGAATCGTTCCAGTCCGTCGTCGACCTCAACCTCGTCGGCACGTTCAACATCAGTCGGCTCGCCGCGGCGCACATGAGCGTCAACGAGCCCGAAGACGAGGAGCGCGGCGTCATCATCAACACCGCGTCGATCGCGGCGTTCGAGGGGCAGATCGGCCAGGTCGCCTACACCGCCGCCAAGGCGGGCATCGCCGGCATGTGCCTGACCATGGCCCGGGACCTCGGATCGGTGGGCGTCCGGGTGCTGGCGATCGCCCCCAGCCTGTTCGCCACCGGGCTGACCAAGGGCATCCCAGACGAGTTCGCCAGCGCCCTGACCAAGGATGCGGCGTTCCCCAAGCGGCTCGGGCGCCCGGAGGAGTATGCCAAGCTGGTTGCCGCCATCGTCGACAACCCGATGCTCAACGGGCAGTGCCTGCGGCTCGACGCCGGGCAGCGGTTCGCACCCAAGTAAATACAATCCAGGAGGCCTCAATGGGCATCGCAGTAACCGACGACCATCGCGAACTGGCCGAGGTGGCCCGCGGGTTCCTGACCGCCCAGAAGGCCCGCGCGGCGGCGCGTGCGCTGCTGGACGCCGCAGATGAAGGCAGGCCACCGTTCTGGGACGAACTGGCCGCACTGGGCTGGCTGGGCCTGCATGTCGGCGAGGAGTACGGCGGCTCGGGTTTCGGGCTGCCCGAGCTGGTGGTGGTGATCGAGGAGCTGGGCCGGGCGGTGGCGCCGGGGCCGTTCGTTCCGACCGTCATCGCCTCGGCGGTGATCGCCGCCGCCGGCGCCGGCGACCAGCAGGCCCGCCTGCTTCCCGGACTGATCGACGGTTCCGTCACCGCCGGCGTGGGTCTGGCCGGTGATGTCGTCTTGGACGGTGGCGTGGCCTCCGGGGACGCCGGGGTGGTGCTGGGCGCGGGCCTGGCCGATGTGCTGCTGGTGGCAGCCGGCGAAGATGTGCTGGTGCTCGAGCGGGACCGGGCCGGGGTCAGCGTCGATGTGCCGGGCAACCTCGACCCGACCCGCCGGTCCGGTCGGGTGACGCTGACCGGTGTCGGGGTGAGCGCCGACGACATCCTGGTCGGCGCCCGCGAGTCGGCGCTGGCGCGCGCCCGGGTGCTGTTGGCCGCCGAGGCGGTGGGCGGCGCGGCCGACTGCACCGATGCTGCCGTCGAGTACGCCAAGGTGCGCGAGCAGTTCGGCCGGACCATCGCCACCTTCCAGGCCATCAAGCACCATTGCGCCAACATGCTGGTCGGCGCCGAGTCGGCCACCGCCGCGGTGTGGGATGCCGCGCGCGCCGACGGGGAAGACGAGTTCGCCTTCCGGTTGGCCGCCGCGGTGGCCGCCACGCTGGCGTTCCCCGCCTACGTGCGCAACGCCGAGCTCAACATCCAGGTGCACGGCGGTATCGGCTACACCTGGGAACACGACGCCCACCTGCAGCTGCGCCGCGCCCTGACGGTGCAGGCGCTGTTCGGCGGCGACGCACCGGCCCAGGCCGTCTTCGAGAGCGCTGCGGCCGGCATCACCCGGGCCAACAGCCTGGACCTGCCGCCCGAGGCCGAGGAACTGCGTACGCAGATCCGCGCCGACGCCGCGGAGATCGCCGCGCTGGGTGGCGACGACCAGCTGGACCGGCTGATCGCGACCGGCTACGTGATGCCGCACTGGCCCAAGCCGTGGGGCCGGGCCGCCGACGCGGTCGAGCAGTTGGTGATCGAGCAGGAGTTCAGTGCCGCCGGTGTCCAGCGGCCCGATTACTCGATCACCGGCTGGGTGATCCTGACGCTGATCCAGCAGGGCACCGACTGGCAGATCGAGAGGTTCGTGGAGAAGGCACTGCGTCAGGAGGAGATCTGGTGCCAGCTGTTCTCCGAGCCCGACGCGGGCTCGGATGCCGCCGCGGTCAAGACCAAGGCGACCCGGGTCGAGGGCGGCTGGAAGATCAACGGCCAGAAGGTGTGGACCTCCGGTGCGCATCTGTGCCGGCGCGGCCTGGCTACCGTGCGTACCGATTTCGAGGTGCCCAAGCACGCCGGCATCACCATGGTGATCATCGACATGAAGGCGCCCGGGGTGCAGGTGCGACCGTTGCGTCAGATCACCGGTGGTTCGGAGTTCAACGAGGTCTTCTTCAACGATGTATTCGTGCCCGACGAGGACGTCGTCGGCGAGGTCAACGAAGGCTGGAAGGTGGCCCGGGCCACCCTGGGCAATGAGCGGGTCAGCATCGGTGGGGGCGGCTCCTTCACCGCCGGGATCGACCAGCAGCTGATCGCGCTGGCCCAGCGGGGCAGGCAGTCGGTGGCCGATGCTGCGGTGCGGATCGGCCGGTTCGTCGCCGACGAGCACGCATTGCGGCTGCTGAACCTGCGCCGGGTGGCACGCAGCATCGCCGGCGCCGGCCCAGGGCCGGAGGGTAACGTCACCAAACTCAGGCTCGCCGAGCACATGGGCGACGGCGCGGCGATCGGGGCGGCGCTGCTGGGTCCCGACGTCGCCCTGGACGACGGGCCGGGTGCGCTGGCCGGCCGGATGGTGATGGGGGCGCGCGGTATCGCGATCGCCGGCGGTACTTCGGAGGTGACGCGTAACCAGATCGCCGAGCGGATTCTGGGGATGCCTCGCGATCCGCTGATCAAGTAGCGTCTCCTACGCGCGACGCGTTACGGGCGAGCGTGCGTGTTTGCGCGGCGACACGCCGTCTGCGGTGGCATTCTGCGCACGCTCGCTCCCGGTGAGGAGGACGTGAAATGGCAACCGTCGCCGACCATGTCATCGCCACCCTCGAACGCAGCGGGGTGCATCGCGTCTACGGGATCCCGGGGGACAGCCTCAACGGCTTCACCGATGCGATCCGGCGGGCCGGCGACTTCAGCTGGGAGCTGGTACGCCACGAGGAGACCGCGGCGTTCGCCGCCGCCGCCGACGCCGCGCTGACCGGTGGGCTGGCGGTGTGCGCCGGCAGCTGCGGCCCCGGCAACCTGCACCTGATCAACGGTCTGTTCGACGCCCAGCGCAGCCGGGTGCCGGTGCTGGCGATTGCCGCCCACATCCCGCTTGCCGAGATCGGTTCGGACTACTTCCAGGAAACCCACCCGCAGAACCTGTTCCGCGAGTGCAGTGTCTACTGCGAACTGGTCAGCACCCCCGAGCAGGCGCCGCGCATCCTGGAACTGGCGATGCGCGCCGCGGTCGAGGAGAACGGGGTCGCGGTGGTGGTCGTGCCCGGCGAGATCCTCTCCAGCCGGGTCGACGACACCGCCTGGGGATCACGTCCGGTGCTGCCCTCCGGGTCGGTATGCCGTCCCGACGAGCGCAGCCTGAGTGCCGCGGCGGTCATGCTCAACGCCGCGGACAACGTCACGATCCTGGCCGGTGCCGGGGTGGCCGGCGCCCATGACCAGGTCATCGACCTGGCGCGCACGCTGGCGGCGCCGATAGTGCACGCGTTGCGCGGCAAGGAGTACATCGAGTACGACAACCCCCACGACGTCGGCATGACCGGGCTGCTCGGATTCGCCTCCGGTTACAAGGCGATCAGGGAAGCCGATGTGCTGCTGATGCTCGGCACCGATTTTCCCTACCAGCAGTTCTATCCCGAGCGCGCGAAGATCATCCAGGTAGACATCCGTGGCCGAAACCTGGGACGACGCACCCCGATCGATCTCGGACTGCTGGGTACGGTGGCCGACGCCGTCGCCGCGCTGCGCCCGTTGTTGGTGAACAAGGACGACCGCACCCATCTGGACCGGTCGCTGGGGCACTACCGCAAGACCCGCAAGCGGTTGGACGCGCTGGCGTCCAATGATCGCGACCGTACCCCGATTCGTCCCGAATACGTTGCCGCGGTGGCGAATCGGCTGGCGGCTGACAACGCTGTGTTCACCGTCGACGTCGGATCCCCGGTGGTGTGGGCGGCACGCTACGTGACCATGAACGGACGCCGAAGACTGATCGGGTCGTTCAACCACGGCACCATGGCGTGTGCGTTGCCGCACGCGATCGGCGCGCAGACGGTCGACCGCGAACGGCAGGTCGTCGCCTTGGCCGGCGACGGCGGGCTGGCGATGCTGTTCGGGGAGCTGCTGACGTTGGCGCAGAATCGGTTGCCGGTCAAGGTGATCGTGTTCAACAACTCGTCGCTGAACTTCGTCGAGCTGGAGATGAAGGCCGCCGGTATCGTCAACTTCGGCACCGGCCTGCACAATCCGGACTTCGGCGCCGTCGCGAGCGCGCTGGGCATGTTCGGGCGCCGGGTGGAGCAGCCCGGCGACCTGGAAGCCGCCCTCGCCGACGCGTTCGGTTATGACGGACCAGCAGTGGTCGACGTGGTCACGGCCCGACAGGAACTGTCGATTCCGCCGGCGATCACCGCCGAGCAGGCCAAGGGATTCTCGTTGTATGCGATCAGAACCATCCTCGCCGGCCGCGGCGAGGAGCTGCTCGATCTGGTGACCACCAATGTCGCCCGGCGCATTCTGAATTGAGCCGAATAATCGGGTTGCACGCCTACCGGAGCACGACTAACCTGGCCGGATCATGCGTCATCTGCTCGTAGTAGCCGGAACCCGCAGCGGGGTCTGATTCAGACCGACCCCCCGCTGTGGGTCGGAGGCTATTACCCGTCGGTCACTCTCCTCGAGCAGAAAAGACCGAGATATGACCACAGCATCGTTCGCCGACCAATTCCGGGTTCCGCTCCCACGTGACCTGCGCGAGCAGGCCGCGCGGCTGTCGTGGGACGGCTTCGTCTCCACCTATGGCCGCGCCGCCGGGCCGCTGACGCTGAGCCGATGGCGCTGCCTGGACGCTGAGCGCCCCGCCGCCCGACTGGGGCCGCAGGGCCGCACCTACCAGGCGAATATCGCCGTCCGCGGCGTGAACGGCACCTGCACGGCCGCGGCGCCCGGACCGCTGGCCGCGCTCACCACGATGCTGCATGACCGCGGGATCACACTGGAAATCTTGGGTTTCCACCAGCTTCGGTGCGGGACCGAGACGGCCACGTTCATCCACGGCTCGAACGGGCGCGGTGCGGCGTGGGCCGTCGGCGTTGCGCCCGATGCCGGGTGCTCCGCGCTGGACGCGGTCATCACCTGTGCCAACCGGTTGCTGACGGCCCGATGAGACGCGGGATCTAGAGCCGGCGCAACACGATCGGCATACCGTCCATCGGGATCGGCATACCGCCGTAGTCCCAGCGCGGCTGGTAACCGGGCCGGGCCACGTCCAACCGGTAGCGGCGCAGCATCCGGTGGAGGATGGTCTTGACCTCGAGGCGCCCGTAGTTCATCCCGATGCACTTGTGCGCGCCGCCGCCGAACGGCGCCCAGGCGTAGCGGTGCTTCTTGTGCTCGGCGCGTGGTTCCAGGAACCGCTCCGGGTCGAACTGGCGCGGGTTGGTGTAGAGCTCGGGCAGCCAGTGGTTCATGCCCGGCCAGGTGACGACGTTGGTGCCGGCCGGAACATAGTGTCCGAGCAGCTCGGTGTCGCGCACGGCCTGGCGCATGTTGAACGGCAGCGGGGTGACCAACCGCAGCGACTCGTCCATCACCAGGTCGAGGGTCTCCAGCTTCTCCAGCGACTCGATGTCCAGCGGTCCGTCGCCGAGCCGCTCCGACTCATCGCGGGCCCGCTCCTGCCACTCCGGGTGCGCGGCCAGGTGGTAGGCCATGGTCGTCACGGTCGACGTGGTGGTGTCATGCGCGGCCATCATCAGGAAGATCATGTGGTTGACGATGTCTTGGTCGCTGAACGTGTTGCCGTCGTCATCGGCGGTGTGGCACAGCACCGACAGCATGTCGGCGCCCTCGACGCGCCGGCGTTCGGTGACCCGCTCGGCGAAGTAGGCTTCGAGCACCTTGCGGCCCTGCAGGCCCTGCCACCATTTGAACGGCGGCACCGCGGTGCGGATGATCGCTCCGCCGGCGCGGGTGGT
This sequence comes from Mycolicibacter terrae, assembly GCF_010727125.1. NCBI lineage: Bacteria > Bacillati > Actinomycetota > Actinomycetes > Mycobacteriales > Mycobacteriaceae > Mycobacterium > Mycobacterium terrae. The sequence continues at coordinate 1,321,959 of NZ_AP022564.1, forward strand.
CTGCTCGAAGGCGTGGTTGACCTTGGTCACCAGCTCGTGGTCCTCGCCGGGTTCGTGGCCCATGAAAACCACCGCCGCCACGTCGAGCGTGAGTTCCTTGGCCGCGGGGTGAAACAGGAACCGCGCGTCGTCGGTCGGCCAGTCGGCCACGATCCGGGTGATCACCCGGTCCATGTCCTCGACGTAGCTGGCCAGCCGCGGACGGGTGAACGCCCCTTGCATGATCCGCTTGTGATGCAGGTGCTCGTCGAAGTCCAGCAGCATCAGGCCGCGGTCGAAGAACGGCCCGATGACCGGGATCCAGCCGGTGGTCGAATAGTCCTTCTGCTTGTTGGTGAAGATGGCCTGGGTCGCGTCGGGTCCCAGCGCGACGATCGACGGCAGGATCGGCGACTCGGCGAAGTACACCGGCCCGTACTTGTTGTAGATGTGCAGCGGGAAGTCCGGCCCCTGGCGGAACATCTCGATGATGTGGCCGAGCAGCGGCAGCCCGGAATCACCCATGATGGGCTTGAGCTCGCTGCCAGGAGGCGGGTCGGCCAGCGTCTTCTGCTTCCAGTCCACGTTCAACAGCCGCTTCTCGATGGCGCCCATGCCGGGGATGGTGTTGAGCGTCGGGGTGAACCGGCGCCGGGCCTGATCGAGGAGATACTGCGGGGTGGTCATGGTCGTCATCGGCTGACTACCTCTCGTTCATCGGCTCGAGGCGCGACTGTGGCAACCGTCACGCAACCACATCCTCAGGTTAAAATTGACGCGTGTCAAGTTTGAATCCGGCGCGGCGTGGTGCAAGGTGCAAAGGATGAGTACCCAGCGCGACGCGGGCGGCCCGGCTACCGACGATGCGCCCCAGCGTCGAGGCGACAAACAGCGCCAGGCGATTGTGCAGGCGGTGCGGGAACTGCTGGAGGAAAAGCCGTTCGCGGAGCTGTCGGTCAGCACCATCAGCGACCGGGCCGGGGTGGCGCGGTCGGGTTTCTATTTCTACTTCGATTCCAAATACGCCGTACTCGCCCACATCCTCGCCGAGGCGACCCATGAGCTCGAAGAGCTCACCCACTTCTTCGCCCCGCGTGGCGACGACGAATCCCCGGCGGCCTTCGCGCAGCGCATGGTGGGCAGCGCGGCGGCGGTTTATGCCCACAACGACCCGGTGATGTCGGCGTGCAACTTGGCGCGCAACAGCGACGCCGAGATCCGCGAACTGCTCGACGCCCAGATCGACGCGGTGATCAACCAGATCGTCGGCGTGGTCAACGACGAGATGGTCGCCGGCACCGCGAACCCGATCAGCGACGACATCCCCGCACTGGTCCGGACGTTGGCGGCCACCACCGGCTTTATGCTCTCCGGCGACAGCGCCTTCCTGGGCGCCGACGGCGACGTGCAACGTGGTGTGCGAGTGCTCGAGGCGCTGTGGCGCACCGCGCTGTGGAGCGGTAGCACGGACGAGGCGCGGGACTGAACCGTCCGGGGCCGGTACCGCCGGTATCGTCAGCACCCATGACACGCGTAGCGCAGTACTACCGGGGCAAGCGGTGCTTCATCACCGGGGCGGCGAGCGGGATCGGTAGGGCCACGGCGCTACGGCTGGCCGAGCTGGGCGCCGAGCTTTATCTGACCGACCGCAACGCCGAAGGACTCGCCGAGACCGTCGCCGACGCGCGTGCCCTGGGGGCGCTGGTGCCCGCGCACCGGGTCGTCGATATCGCCGATTACGACGAGGTCGCCGCATTCGGCGCCGAAATCCACGAGCGGCATGACGCGATGGACATCGTGATGAACATCGCGGGGGTGTCGGCGTGGGGGACCGTCGACCGGTTGACCCACGAGCAGTGGAGCAAGATGGTCTCGATCAACCTGATGGGCCCGATCCACGTCATCGAGACGTTCCTGCCGCCGATGGTCACCGCCGGCCGGGGCGGACACCTGGTCAACGTGTCCTCGGCCGCCGGACTGGTCGCGCTGCCGTGGCATGCCGCCTACAGCGCCAGCAAGTACGGGCTGCGCGGGGTGTCGGAGGTGCTGCGCTTCGACCTGGCGCGACACCGCATCGGGGTGTCGGTGGTGGTCCCCGGCGCGGTGAAGACCCCACTGGTCAACACCGTGGAGATCGCCGGGGTCGACCGTGACGATCCGCAGGTGCAACGCTGGGTGGGGCGGTTCGCCGGCCACGCGGTGACGCCGGAGAAGGCGGCGGAGAAGATCCTCGCCGGGGTGGCCCGCAACCGTTACCTGGTCTACACCTCCGGGGACATCCGGGCGCTCTACGCGTTCAAACGGCTGGCCTGGCTGCCCTACAGCGTGGCGATGCGGCAGGCCAACAAGGTGTTCAGCCGCGCGCTGCTCCCATCGAAGAAGCCGCTGCCCCGTTAGCCCCGTCGGGAATGAATCCGGGCCGGCTCCGGTTCGGCTCAGGCATGACGGTGAATCGGAAACTCACGGTGTTGGCGTTGGTGGGAAGCCTGCGCGCGGCATCGGTCAACCGCCAGATCGCGCAGTTGGCGGCCGAGAACGCTCCGGACGGCGTCACGGTGACGGTCTGTGACGGCCTGGGTGAGTTGCCGTTCTACAACGAGGACCTGGACGATCCCGCGGTGCTACCCGCGGCGGTGACGGCCCTGCGGGCGGCGGCGGCGGACGCCGACGCGGCCCTGGTCATCACCCCGGAGTACAACGGCACCATCCCGGCGGTGCTCAAGAACGCCATCGACTGGCTGTCGCGGCCGTTCGGCGACGGTGCACTGAAGGGCAAGCCGTTGGTGGTGATCGGGGCGGCGCTGGGCCGCTACGGCGGGGTGTGGGCGCACGACGAGACCCGCAAGTCCTTCGGTATCGCCGGGCCGCGGGTGGTCGAGGAGATCAAGTTGTCGGTGCCCATCGGCACGCTGGGCGGCAAACATCCCCGCGAGCACGCACAGCTGGTCTCCGACGTGGGCGACGTGATCGCGAAATTGGCCGCCGAGGTGGGCTGAACCGCCCCGGCCGAGGCTTTGCTGGGAAGCGGTCGCAGGCCCGGCGCCGGGGAGTCGTTGTCGGTGTCCGGTGGTAGACCTGTCGCTATGAGCACTCGGCATGAATTTTGTGACGTGCGACACGCCGGGGCGGGCACCGCCGCGGGCTTACAACCAGCGAATTTCAAGAATGTTGTTCGGAACATCTTGTATGACTTCTCAAGGACACCCACTAGGTGTAGTGTTTCACGTACCGACAGACCCCGGATCGCCCGGCTGACCGGACTGCGGCGAACAGCATCGATTCGGTGCCCGGAGCTGCGGTGGAAGCGGGAAATCCAAGGCCTTGGCGGTCCGTTGAAAGTAGTACCTGATCCGTCATCTGTTCGTTGCCGACGATTCGCTGAGGAGTCTGCCGCCCATGAGCATCACCGTTTACACCAAGCCCGCGTGCGTGCAGTGCAACGCCACCTACAAGGCGCTGGACAACCAGGGCATCGCCTACGAGACCGTCGACATCACGCTCGACTCCGAGGCGCGGGACTACGTGATGGCGCTGGGTTACCTGCAGGCACCGGTCGTCGTCGCCGGCGACGAGCACTGGTCGGGTTTTCGGCCGGACCGCATCAAGGCGTTGGCGCGGACCGCTATCAGCGCGTAATCGGCCGCCCGGTGGGGTACCGGTGGAGTCTGACTGAGAACTGAAGGGGGTCGCCGTGTCTGCGGATTGTGAATGCAGCCTGGTGTATTTCTCCTCGGTGTCGGAGAACACCCACCGCTTCGTGCAGAAACTGCAACTGCCGGCCATCCGGATTCCGCTGCATGGGCGCATCGAGGTGGACCATCCCTACGTGCTGGTGCTGCCGACCTACGGCGGTGGCCGTGGGACACCGAACATCGCCGATGACGCAGCGGGCGGGTACGTGCCCAAGCAGGTCATCGCCTTTTTGAACAACGAACACAACCGGGGTCTGCTGCGCGGCGTGATCGCCGCGGGCAACACCAACTTCGGTGCGGAATTCTGCTATGCCGGCGACGTCATCGCCCGCAAGTGCGGGGTGCCGTACCTGTACCGATTCGAATTGATGGGAACCGACGAGGACGTGCAAGCCGTCCGCGCGGGCTTAGCTGATTTCTGGAAGGACGAGGCATGCCACCTACCGTTGCAACTGCAGAGCAGGTAGCCGAAACCAACCGCGGTGTTCCGGTGGGCGAGCTGGATTTCCACGCGCTCAACGCGATGCTCAACCTGTATGACAGTGACGGCAAGATCCAGTTCGACAAGGATGTGCTGGCCGCCCGTCAGTACTTCCTGGAGCACGTCAACCAGAACACGGTGTTCTTCCACAACCAGGACGAGAAGCTGGACTACCTGGTCCAGAAGGACTACTACGAGCGCGAGGTGCTCGACCAGTACTCGCGCAACTTCGTCAAGTCGCTGCTGGATCGGGCCTACGCCAAGAAGTTCCGGTTTCCGACATTCCTGGGCGCGTTCAAGTACTACACCTCCTACACGCTGAAAACCTTCGACGGAAAGCGCTATCTGGAACGGTTCGAGGACCGGGTGTGCATGGTGGCGCTGACCCTGGCCGCCGGTGACACCAAGCTGGCGGAGCAACTGGTCGACGAGATCATCGACGGCCGGTTCCAGCCGGCCACCCCGACGTTTTTGAACTCCGGCAAGAAGCAGCGCGGCGAGGCGGTCAGCTGCTTCCTTTTGCGCATCGAGGACAACATGGAGTCGATCGGCCGCTCGATCAACTCCGCGCTGCAGCTGTCCAAGCGGGGCGGGGGAGTGGCGTTGCTGCTGAGCAACATTCGCGAGCATGGCGCCCCGATCAAGAACATCGAGAATCAGTCCTCCGGGGTCATCCCGATCATGAAGTTGCTGGAGGACTCGTTCTCCTACGCCAACCAGCTCGGTGCCCGCCAGGGCGCCGGTGCGGTGTACCTGCACGCCCACCACCCGGACATCTACCGGTTCCTGGACACCAAACGGGAGAACGCCGACGAGAAGATCCGGATCAAGACGCTGAGCCTGGGCGTGGTGATCCCCGACATCACCTTCGAGCTGGCCAAGAAGAACGAGGACATGTACCTGTTCTCGCCCTATGACGTCGAGCGGTTCTACGGGGTGCCGTTCGCCGACATCTCGGTCAGCGAGAAGTACTACGAGATGGTTGACAACTCGGCGATCCGCAAGACCAAGATCAAGGCGCGCGAGTTCTTCCAGACCCTGGCCGAGCTGCAGTTCGAGTCCGGCTATCCCTACGTCATGTTCGAAGACACCGTCAACCGGGCCAATCCCATCGAAGGCAAGATCACCCACTCGAACCTGTGCTCGGAGATCCTGCAGGTCTCTACGCCGTCGGTGTTCAACGAGGACCTGACCTACGCCAAGGTGGGCAAGGACATCTCCTGCAACCTGGGCTCGCTCAACATCGCCAAGGCGATGGACTCGCCCGACTTCGCCCAGACCATCGAGGTCGCCATCCGGGCGCTCACCGCGGTGAGCGATCAGACTCACATCTGGTCGGTGCCGTCGATCGAACAGGGCAACAACGAGTCGCACGCCATCGGGCTGGGCCAGATGAACCTGCACGGTTACCTGGCCCGGGAGTGCATCCACTACGGCTCCGAAGAGGGCATCGACTTCACCAACATCTACTTCTACACCGTGCTCTATCACGCGCTGCGTGCGTCGAATCGTCTTGCGCTGGAACGCGGTCAGGCGTTCGCGGGATTCGACAAATCCAAGTACGCATCCGGGGAGTTCTTCGACAAGTACCTCAACGAGGTGTGGGAACCCAAGACGGTCAAGGTGCGCCAGCTCTTCGCCGACGCCGGTATCCGGATCCCAGACCAAAGCGATTGGCAACGACTGAAGGAATCTGTTCAGGCACACGGCATCTACAACCAGAACCTGCAGGCCGTTCCGCCGACCGGGTCGATCTCCTACATCAACCACTCGACGAGTTCGATCCACCCGATCGTGTCGAGGATCGAGATCCGCAAGGAAGGCAAGATCGGCCGGGTCTACTACCCGGCGCCGTACATGACCAACGACAACCTGGAGTACTACCAGGACGCCTACGAGATCGGCTATGAGAAGGTCATCGACACCTACGCCGCGGCCACCCAGCATGTGGACCAGGGGTTGAGCCTGACGCTGTTCTTCAAGGACACCGCCAGCACCCGCGACGTGAACAAGGCGCAGATCTACGCCTGGCGCAAGGGAATCAAGACGCTGTACTACATCCGGCTGCGCCAGATGGCGCTGGAGGGCACCGAGGTCGAGGGCTGCGTGTCCTGCATGCTGTAGGGCAGTTCGAGCCCAGTAGCAGGCCAGGGACAACATTCCCTGGCCTGCTTCTTTGTGTGGAGGCGGTCTGAATGACGGGCAGACCGTCGCAACGCTCACCCGTACCGGCGTGGTTAGGGTGGGCGGCGTGACCCGGATCAGACCGTTCCTCATGTTCCAGGGCGGCACCGCCGCCGCCGCGATCGAGATGTACCTGGCTGCGTTCCCGGGCGCCTCGGTGGTGTCCTCGACGCCGCACCCCGACCCGGTTACCGGCATCATGCTGGCCGAGCTCGACCTGGCCGGGCTGCGTGTGCTGGTCAGCGACAGCGCGGTCAAGCACAGCTTCGACTTCACCCCGTCGAGCTCGCTGTTCGTCGACGTCGCCGACCGCGCGGAGCTGGAACGGCTGGTGGCAGAGTTGGGGGAGGGCGGCGCCACGCTGATGCCGCTCGGCGACTACGGCTTCTCCACCGCCTTCGCCTGGGTCAACGACCGATTCGGGGTGTCCTGGCAGCTCAACCTGCCCTGAGCGATATTCAGGCCGGCCGGGGAACCGAGGCAGCTCTGCCCTGCCCGATCCAGGTGGGGATGGCTCGGCGCACCTCGGTGGGTCCCGACAGTGCGACACTGCCGTCGTGCATGGCATGTGACCAACCGAGGTCGCCACGCCAGATCCGGGTCAGGATCCGCAGGCTGGTATCGACAGTGCCGGTCACCTCGTAACCTGGGTCGAAGTCGCACACCTCGGCTTCGCCGTTGGCGACCACCAGCCACCACCGTGACGCCTTGGCCGCCACTCCGCCGAGAATGAATTCGAGCGTGGTGCGTGACCGCGGCCAGGCACCGATCGGGATGGTGCGGCGGATATCCCAGAACAATAGGTGGGGGTCGAGGTCGGCGTCGCCGAGGTCGCTGATCCAACGCACCCCCCACGAGGTGAGCGCCTCTACCGCACCGGCCAGATCCTGTCCGCAAGCCGTGAGCGAATACGTTGCACGGCCGTCGATTTCGGTGCGCTCGACCACGCCGGCGCGGACAAGCGACTTGAGCCGATTGGAGAGCAGCGCCGGTGACATCTTGGGTACGCCACGGCGCAGATCGTTGAAGTGAGTGCTGCCGAGCAGTAGCTCCCGCACCACCAGCAATGTCCAGCGTTCGTCGAGCAGCTCCATGGCCTTGGCCATGGGGCAGAACTGGTTGTATCCCGGCATCTGCGTACCTTTCGTGGATCGCCCGAATCTATGGTCTCGCAGCCGGCCTGCCCAGTACAGGTTCTGTAGCACGGTCGGTACAGATCTAGAACTGGATGCCTGCGCCGGCCGGACCGACGATGAGTTCACCGGGTGCGAGAGGAAGGGGAACCGATGAACGCTGTGGTGAACGACATTGAGGCCAAGCACCGTGCGCTGTGGGCGTTAGGCGACTACGCGGCGATAGCCGCTGATGTGGTGGCGCCGTTGGGGCCGGAACTGGTGGCAGCCTGCGGGATCGGGCCGCGGCACCGCGTGCTCGACGTGGCCGCGGGAACCGGGAATGCGGCGATCCCCGCCGCGGCCACCGGGGCCCAGGTCGTGGCCAGCGATCTCTGCCCGCAATTGGTGCAACGCGGGCGTGAGAAGGCCGCAGAACGCGGTGTCGTGCTGGACTGGCGCGAGGCCAACGCCGAGGCGCTGCCGTTCGACGACGATGAGTTCGACGTGGTGATGTCCTGTATCGGCGTGATGTTCGCGCCACACCATCAATCGGCCGCCGAGGAGCTGATCCGCGTCTGCCGCCCCGGCGGCCGTATCGGTGTGATCAGTTGGACGCCAGAGGGTTTCATCGGCCAAATGTTCGCCACCATGAAGCCGTACGTGCCTGCACCCCCGGCGGGGGCCGCTGCGCCGCCGCTGTGGGGCAGTGAGCCCCATGTGCGCGCCCTGCTCGGGGAGCAGGTCACCGATGTGGTGACGCAACGCCGCGAACTGACAGTCTCCGCCTTTGCCGACGGCATCGCGTTTCGCGACTATTTCAAGGCGAACTACGGGCCCACCATCGCGGCCTATCAGGGGATCGCCGACGACCCGGATCGCGTGGCTGCACTCGACGCCGACATCGCGGCATTGGCCGATCGCGCGCTGCTAAGCGGGTCGATGGGTTGGGAGTATCTGCTGCTGACCGCCCGTAAGTCCTGATTCCGTCTGATGATCAGAATCAGCTCGTGCGCGCCTGTTCGGCGTGCAGCGCCTTGATGCGTCGCTGCTCGCGCAACACCAGCTGGTAACTCTCGCGTTCGGCGACCAGCCACTCCGGCTTCTCCTCGAGCAGCTGCTCGATTTGCTCGGTGGTCAGCGCATTCTCGACGCCGCCTCGCGCGAGACCGGAGATCGAGATGCCCAGCCTGGCCGCCACCAGGTTCTTCGGGTGCGGCCCGTTCTTGCGGAGATCCTTGAGCCACTGTGGCGGGTCCGCCTGCAGGGCGGCGAGTTCGCTGCGGGTGATCGGGTTCTCCTGGAACTCCGCCGGTGTCGCGGGCAGGTACACATCCAGCTTCTTCGCCGCCGTGGCGGGTTTCATGGACTGCGCGTTGGGCCTGCTCATGCGAGCAGCCTATCGGTAGCCTGATGCGGTGGCGCTACTCTCTCTGACCCTCGGGTACGTCCCCGGCGGGACGCCCGCGAAGTGGGCCCGGATCTGGGCGGAGCGTCACCCGGAGGTCCCGCTGCAGTTGCGCTCCGTCGCCGCCGCAGAGGCCGCCGCCGCAGTGCGGGCCGGCACCGTCGATGTGGCGCTGCTCCGGCTGCCGGCCGATACCTCCGGGCTGGCCATCATCCCGCTTTACCAGGAGACGACGGTGGCCGTGGTGCCCACCGATCACCTTTTCGGTGCCGTCGAGGAGATCGCCACCGCCGACCTCGACGGCGAGCCGGTTCTGCTCCCACTCGACGACGTCCTCGCCTGGGCGAACGCCCCCGGCACACCGGTCGACCACCGGCCCGAAACCACCAAGGACGCAATAGAACTCGTCGCTGCCGGCCTCGGCGCGCTCATCGTTCCGCAGTCACTGGCGCGGCTGTATCACCGCAAGGACCTCACCTACCGGCCGATCACCGATGCCCCCACCAGCGGAGTGGCGCTGGCCTTCCCGGACGGGCCGCAGCCGGCACTGGTCGAAGAGTTCGTCGGCATCGTGCGCGGCCGCAAACCCGGATCATCGCGGGGGCAGGCGCAACCGGTTCCGAAACGCACGGCGCGGGAGAAGACCCTCGCCAAGCAGGCCGCCCGCGTCGCCGCGGGCAAGGTCGCCCGCAAGCCGGGCCGCGCCGCGCGCGGTCGGCGCTGAGCTCAGCGGCAGGGCGAGCGTAGGCCGAGCAGCAGCCGGATGAGGTCGGCTTGGCGATGCGTTCCGGTCTTGTCGAAAACGTGCTGCAGGTGTGTCTTGACGGTGGCCTGCGACAGCGACATCCGTTCGGCGATGTCTTTGACTCCGCCGCCGTTCAGCACCATGACGGCGATCTCGGTTTCACCGGGGGTGAGGCCGTAGTGGCGGCGCAGTAGAGCCGGCGCGGTATCGGATTCGTGCTCTGGATCGGCGACGACGACGATGGCGTGCCGGGCGGAACCGGTAGCGCCGGGCGGACCGGAGGGCAGAACCTCGATGACATAGGGCCGATGACCCGAGGCGCGAGCACACAGCAGGGAATTTCCCGCCGGGTGGTTGTCCCCGGGCGTCACCGCGGCACGAATGCTGCACCGCAGCGCTGCGTCGGCTTTGGCGGCTGCCGCTTCGAGTCGCCCGGCGCGGACCAGAAGTCCGTCGGCCGATCGCAACAGCTGCTCAGCGGCGGAGTTGGTGTAGACGATCTGGGAGTCGGTGGTGACGACGATGACGGCGTGGCCCAGCGCCTCGCTGAGCGCACTGAGGTCGTCGGCACAGCGACGCAGGCGTTCCAGGTGCGCTTGGCTGCGCAGGGCCTGCTGCAGATGCGGCACCAGGGCGTTGACCAACGGGACGAACGGCGTCGGCGGCCGTGGCCCAGCGGCGAGGAACATCAGCGGGGCGGGTCCGTCGGTGAGCCGTACGAACAGGCCGTCCGTCATCTCCAGCGGGCTCAGCCAGTCGACGTTGAACTCCGAATCCCTCTGCAAGTCCACCAGCGACCGCCCGCTGCGCAGGACACCGACCGGGCTTTGTTCGACGGCCTCGAGCACGTAATCGATCCGGTGGTAGTACTGCTCGTAGTCGAGGCGCACTTGCGGGGCCAGGTGCGCGGCTTGGACCGACCGGCCGTTTCCGTCGGCTCGTATCAGCGCGCAGCTGTGTACATCGAGGGTGTGCCGAAGCTCGCCCAGTGCCACGGTCCAGTTCTCGGGTGCCATCACCGAGCTGTATACGGTCGCGACTATTCGGGAGAAGTCGTCCAGGGTCGCCATCGCTGCACCCAGGTCTTTCACTCAGCGGACATACCGCCCGTTTATCGGACATTCTGCTCCCGCGGGACGCCCGGTTGCTCTGAATTTTCCTGGGAAAATCTCAACCGTTCGGATGAGGCGAGGCGCGAGCCGGGCCTGGTTTGCTGACCGCTATGACCGTGGACGATGTCGGGGTCGATGTTCGTGCGCTGCCACTGGCGCCCAAGAACCCGTTGCCGTACCGGCGGCAACTGCGCGAGGTCCGGCAACTGCATACCGGAATCGAGGTATTGCGTGACGCCGGCGGACCGGTAACCAGGGTGGAGCTGGCGCCGCACTGGCTAGCTCCCCCGGTGGTGGTGGTGACCTCGCCGCAGGGTGCGCATGACGTGTTCAGCAGCGGCGGTGTCGATCGCGCCCCAGCCCACGACGAGTTGCGCCATCTGATGGGGCCGAACCTGTTCGACCTGCGCAATGACGCCTGGTTACCGCGGCGACGCACGTTGCAGCCACTGTTCACCAAGCACCACGTCCGCGAGTTCGCCGGGCATATGGCACAGGCTGCCGAGATGATCGCCAGCGGCTGGGCTGATGGGTCAACGGTCGATTTGGACGCCGAGTGCCGTCAATTGACGCTGCGGGCCCTGGGCCGTTCGGTGCTCGGCGTCGACCTTGACGAGCACGCCGCGGCACTGGGTGCGCCCATGCGCATCGCACAGGAGTACGTGACGGATCGGGTGTTGGCTCCGGTACGCGCGCCCCGCTGGTTACCGACCCCGGCGCGACAGCGCGCCCGCGCCGCCAGCGTCACCTTGCATCGAGTCGCCGACGACATCCTGCAGGCCTGTCGTGCCGACCCCGAGCGGGACGCACCGCTGGTCCGTGGACTGATTGCTGCCACCGACCCCGACACGGGCCGCGGATTGACCGATCGTGAGATCTGCGACGAGCTGCTCGTGTTCATGCTGGCCGGTCATGACACCACCGCCACGACGTTGGCTTACGCGTTGTGGGCGTTGGGAAATCACCCCGACATCCAGCGCAGGGTCGCCGCAGAGGTCGCCGAGCTCGGTGCGGAGCCCAGCCCTGACGATGTGCCCAGGTTGCCGTACACCGTCCAGGTCTTGAATGAAGCACTGCGGTTGTGCCCGCCCGGCGCACTCAACGGCCGAACCGCGGTGCGCGATATCGCGGTGGACGGCTATCGGGTTCAGGCCGGCTCCATGGTCGGGGTCGGCATTTATGCGATGCACCGCGATCCGACGCTGTGGGAGCGCCCACTGGAGTTCGATCCGGACCGGTTCAGCCCGGAGAACTCCGCTGGCCGTAACCGCTGGCAGTATCTGCCATTCGGTGGCGGACCACGCAAGTGCGTCGGTGATCACTTCGCGATGTTGGAAGCCACCCTGGCGTTGGCCACCTGCGTGCGGCACTGTGCGATCAGCTCGTTGAGCACGGAATTTCCGATGGCGGTGCCGTTCACGACGGTCGCCGCGGCGCCGATCTACGCGCGCGTCACACAGCGGACGGACGACCTGCGATGACGGCGCGTGGGGAGCCCCCCGCCCAACTCAGTAGGTGTGGGATGGCCCTTGCTGGCCCTTGTAGAGCCGGGACAGCATGACGTCGCGGAAGCGCGCGTTGTCGAGCAGTTTGACGCCTGCGTTGGCCAGCGTCGGCATGCCGGCGAGTTTGTGAAAGAACCGGCCGCGCTTGTACTCCCGGCCCCAGGCGGCTTGCATTCGCTGGGCGTAGTTGGTGAAGTCGTCGGGTCCGCTGTTGGTCAACGCCGCGACCGCGCACTCACCGGCGGCCAAGCCCGACTCCAGCGCCTTGGAGATACCGGCGCCGGAGGTCGGCCGGCCCGCGCCCAGCGAGTCCCCGGTGAACAACACTCCGGGTCGCCACGGCGGCCATGCGGTGAAGCCCATCGGCAGGCGCCAGGCCCGCACCGTCTTGGACTTCTTCAGCTCGGCGATCGATGGCAGCTCCCAGTCCCGCGGCAGCGTCTCCAGGAACTCGCCGAGAAAGTCCGTGGCGTTGATCGCGTGCCAGTTCTTGTAGCTGTTGACGTAGCCCAAGCCGATGTTGACCCGGCCGCCGCCCAGCGGGAAGACCCAGCCGTAACCGGGCAGCTGGTCGCCCTGGAACACCAGCTTCATATAGATGTCGAGCGAATCGACGTCGGGCCGCACGGCCGGCATCTCGGCGCGGATGGCGATCGCGGAGTAGCCGTTGTAGTCCGAGTCCAGTTTCAGGGCCCGCTTGATGGGCGAATAGGCGCCGTCGGCGGCGATCACCGCGTCGGCCAGCACCTTCTCGCCGCTCTTGAGCAGCACCCCGACCACTCGGCCGGTGTCGTCGAGAATCGGCCCGGCGGCCTCGGCGGACTGGCGAACCTGCGCCCCGGCCGATTCGGCGTGCTTGAGCAGCAGGGTGTCCAACTCGGGCCGCCGCGCCACGTACCCGTGATCGGGCATCCCCGGCCGACGCGGAAACGACAGCTGCCAGGGGCTCGGGCTGAACACCTTCACCCGATTGACCCGGTGAAACTTGTCGACCTGTTCGGACAGGCCCATCTTCTGCAGGTAGCTGACCGCGCGAGCGGTCAGGCCGTCACCGCAGGGCTTGTCGCGCGGGAAGTCGGCCTTGTCCAGTACGACGACGCTCGCGCCGGCCTGGCGCGCCTGCCAGGCGGCCGCCGACCCTGCGGGGCCTCCGCCGACAATGGCCAGGTCGAATCGTTGCGTCACTACATCTCGTCTCAATATGCGCGTTGCTGGGTCTGGGGGCCGCCGCAGCACCCGGAACTGTCCATCGATGCTAACGGACCAGATCGCCGCGCGGTCTCCCCAGGTGAGCTGCGGCAACGCGGTAAGGTGCTTGACGTGCGCGGAACGAGCAGAGTCAATCCGGCCGACAATGGCGGGAAGAAAGTCGACGCACGCAGTGAGCGCTGGCGCGAACACCGCAAGAAGGTCCGCGGTGAGATCGTCCAGGCCGCCTTCCGGGCCATAGACCGGCTCGGACCCGACCTGAGCGTGCGCGAGATCGCCGAGGAGGCCGGTACCGCCAAGCCCAAGATCTACCGGCATTTCGCCGACAAGTCCGACCTTTTCCAGGCCATCGGGCAGCGGCTGCGCGACGATCTGTGGGAGGCGATCATCGCCTCGATCGATTTCGCCACGGACCCGCTGCGGGTCATCATCCGGCGCAGCGTCGAGGAGTATGTGGCCCTGGTCGACGCCCATCCCAACGTCTTGCGGTTCTTCATTCAGGGACGGTTCCCGGAGCGGTCCGAGTCGACGATGCGCACCCTCAACGAGGGACGCGAGATCACCCTGGCGATGGCGGAGATGTTCAATAACGAACTGCGTGACGTCGAACTCGACCGGCAGGGGATCGACCTGGCGGCGTTCGCGGCCTTCGGTACCGCAACCTCGGCCACCGACTGGTGGCTGGGCCCCGAGCCGGACAGCCCGCGGCGGATGGCCCGTGACACGTTCGTGGCGTACCTGACCACGATCATGATGGGTGTCGTCAGCGGCACCGCCGAGAATCTCGGCGCCACCATGGATGCGGATCGGCCGATCCACGAGGCCGTCCGGCGTCAACCGGTCGCCTGACCCCGGCGATCCGCGAGGCGGCTCGGCTGGAAGCTAGGCGCCGCGCCAGCGCAGTGCCTCCAATGCCACCGCCACGTGCACGCCGTTGTCGGCCACCGGCGTCGGCAATAGTTCGTTCGCGCGAGCAATCCTGCGTAACAACGTATTTCGGTGTAGGAACATGTGCTCGGCTGCTCGTGAGGCGTTGCACTGCTGGTGGATGAATGTGAGGACGGTCTGCCGTAGTTCGGCGTCGGCCGACGCGAAGTCTCCGAGGGTATGGGTGATGAACCGGTCTGCCTGTTCGGGTTCGGTGCTGATCAGCGCCACCAGTTCGATATCGGTGAACCGGGCGACGCGCTGGGTGGAGCCCAGCCGCACCATCACGCGTTGAGTTGCGACGGCGTCAAGGTGACTGCGCCGGAATCCCTCGATGCCCGCCGCTGTCGTGCCCAGCGCAATTTGGACTCCCGGCAGGGTGTCCAGCACGGCGGCAACACCCGCCAGGTCCGGCCCGGCGGGTCCGGGAACCCACACCCAGCGGGTGGCCGCGCTCGCCAGCACCGATAACGCGCGCTGGCCGCTTTCGACGCGGGTCAGCGCTTCAGCCGCCGCGTCGAGATCGGTCAAGTTGGTGGTGGAGTCCTCGCTCCAGATCACCGCGGCGGTGTGGCTTTGATCGAGGCGATAGCCGAGCCGGCTTTCGGCGCGCTGTGTGGTGATCGCCGCCCCGTCGAGGATCAGTGCGACGGTCTCCCGACGCTCGGCGTGGGTGCCCCGGGTGAGGGCTTCTCGTTCCCGCTGCATCTGCTCGCCGATTCCGGCGATGGTGGCATCGATGAACGAGGTCAACGACCGGGCCGTCACGTCGAGTAGTTCGCGCAATTCGTCGGGGTCGTTGGTGAGGGTGAATGCGGTCTGCATCCACGACCGCCACGCGACGTTGGTGCCCACTCGGTAGGCGTCGAGGACGGCCGATTCATCGAGGCCCCGGCGGAATCCGTCGCGGACGATGAGCAGTGACTCCGTCGCGAGATTGGCCGGTACCGGTTCGGCGGGGTGGCTGACATTGGCGGCCGCCCAGTGCAGCAGGTTGGCGCGGTTGCTGCGGCGGATGCCTTCGGCGAGGACCGGATCAGAGGCTATGGCCTGCGTGTATACCGCCGACAAGGTGGCCTCGTGGAGTTCGTCGAGTGACTCTGGCGGAGCGCTGAGCATCAGCTGGGCGCCGTGCCGGATCAGCTCGCATACCGGCTCGGATGGCCGTGTCCAATCCATGGCCACAGCATATGTCGGTGGTGCATTATGCACCGGCTGGTGTGCCGATTGGGTGGCAAATGCTCTTTCGTGTCCGCCTCCGTTCGCCGAACAATCAGGTCGCTATCAGGTGACAGCCGTCACAGCGCATCTTGACCACACACCGGAGGACCACATGTCGCGCATCGGATCCACTCAACGCGCAGCCGTCGAATACGCCAACCTCAAGGCCGTTCAGCGGCGTCGGGTGCGGCAGCGGCTGCGCGTCGTCGCCGCAACCGCACCGGGGGCGGTGGCCGGGGCGTTGGCGATGACCCTGGCGACCCCGCATGCGATCGCCGAGGTGGCGCCGACGGCAGCCGCCCAGTCGATCATCGACCAACTGCTCGACGCCCAGCATCAGGTCACCGAGACCAACAGCAACTACCCGTTCATCGTCCCGTCGGATCTTTCGTCGCTACAGCAGTACGTCCAGAGCGTCGCCTCCACCTCGCTCGCTTTGGAGTACAGCCAGATGTATAACCCCAGTGGCGGCGTTCCCTGGATGCTCGGGCAGCCATGGGATGCCAACTCCGCGGACCCTTCGGCCTTCTACATCCTGGTGAACCCCGACAATCAGTACGGCGTCATCCCGGTCAACGAGGACGGCACCTACACGATGACGGTCCATCCCGCTCCCGGCAGCATCGACGTCACGTTCACGTCGCTGTCCGGAACGATCGGCTCCGTTCAAGGATTCGAGCCGACCGGGCACGTCCTCGGCCTATCGGATGCAACACCCAATGCCGATGGCAGCTACACGATCATCTTCAGTTCCACACCGCACGACGGGAACTGGATCAACACGACCGGCGCGGATAACGTCCTCATCCGCGACACCATCGGTAACGGGGGATTACCGCACGATTCCTTCTCTCTGCAGCAGGACGGCGTGGTGCAGAATCCGCTGACGTTCCTCTCGGACAGTCAGCTGTCGGAGTTGCTGAGCATCGTCGCCAAGGACATTCCAACGATCAACGCCGACGGCGTCTACTACGACCAGACGGCGATTCCCGATTCGTTGCCGCCCAACTGGATGACGCCCATCGCCTCATCCACCTCCTCGATCAACGGCCTCATGCCCGGCCAGCTGAGCACCTTCGGCCACTTCCAGTTGGAGCCGGATCAGGCGCTGATCATCAAGGTGCCCGAAATTGACGCCGGCTACTACGGCCTGGAGCTCGCCAACGCGTGGGGCCAGAATGTTCCGATCGTGACTGCACAGGGCAGTCTGAACAACACCGACACCTTCGAATCCTCCGACGGCTACATCTACTACGTCATCAGTAGCAAGGACCCCGGCGTCGCCAACTGGATCAACGACGGCGGGTTGGCCAACGGAATGCTCGGAGTGCGCTGGCAGGACGTGGCGACCGCTCCGACGAGCAACGCCGTCCATGCCGAGGTCGTCAACATGGCAGACGTCAAGAGCCATCTCCCGGCGGACACCCCGGTGGTCACCCCCGAGGAGCAGGCGGCGCTGCTGCACGACCGCCTGTTCAACTGGAATTACACCCAGGACCAGGACCACAACATCAACTGGCTGGGCGCGAACCTGTTGCAGAACCAGGTCGAGGCGGCCATCGGCCACGACGCGTTCAACCAGATCTTTGGTGGCCAGGATGGCGTGCCGACAGTCCTTGACCGGATGACGGATTCCGCCTTGATGCCGGACCTGAACGCCGTTGCGTCGGAGTTCTTGACCAACCCGGCCGGTGCCATGGCGGCGGTCATCGGCAACATGCCGTTGGCGTTCAAGGACATCGAGTTGCCGATGATGTTGAGCATGCTGAGCATGAAGGCCGTCATGGACCAGACCGCTCAGGCCGTGCAGGGCGACTTCAGCACCGGCGACTTGGCGCACGTCTGGACGGATCTGACCGGTGGCATGCAGGGCATGGGGACGCTCTTCGGCGACGCGTTCACCGACCCGACCACCAGCTTGATCGCGGGAATGCTGAACGCCCGTGATGACATGGCGACCGGAATCCTGCACGCCGGCAACAGCTTCGACCTGAGTCCGTACTCGCCGCTGATGGATTCGCTGACCGACCTGAACCACCAGGTGATAGCCGTGCTGACGAGCTGATCCTGGCAGTCGCCGTGCCGCCTTCTCGCAGGGGCTCCTGCGAGAAGGCGGCATGGCGTTGACGGACGTCAGTCCGGCAAAGACACTGAACATCGATACCTGAACGGGAGGGATGCGCGATGACGCTGACCGATCACACCGCCGAAGACACCGGCCACCGGGCGCCGGTACACACCCGGGCGCTCATCATCGGGACCGGGTTTTCCGGCCTGGGCATGGGCATTGCGCTGCAGAAGCAGGGTGTGGAATTCCTCATCCTGGAGAAGGCGGACGAGATCGGCGGGACATGGCGGGACAACACCTACCCGGGTTGCGCCTGCGACGTGCCGTCGCACCTCTACTCATTCTCGTTCGAGCCGAAGGCCACCTGGAGCCGACTGTTCTCGCCGCAGCCGGAGATCCTGGACTACCTCAAGGACGTCACCGACAAGTACGGTCTGCGTCGCCATATCCGGTTCGGTTCCAAGGTGACCCGTGCGGCGTGGGACGACGACGAGTTCCGCTGGCATGTGTTCACCGACGACGGCCAGGAATATGTGGCCCAGTTCGTGGTCTCCGGAGTCGGCGGCCTGCACATCCCACGCCTGCCCGATATCGAGGGAATCGATGAATTCGCAGGCACGGCATTCCATTCCGCGCAGTGGGACCACAGTGTGGACCTGACCGGAAAGCGGGTCGCGGTGATCGGAACCGGCGCCAGCGCGATCCAGATCGTGCCCGCGATCGTCGACCGGGTCGCTGAGCTGCAGCTCTTTCAGCGCACCCCTGCGTGGGTGGTGCCGGTGCCGCATCATCAGCTGCCGGATGCGGTGCGACAAGCGTTCGTGGTGGTGCCAGGACTGCGCTACGCGGTGCGGGCCGCCATCTACTGGGCGCTGGAAGGTGTCGGATTCGCCATGACCAAGCGCCCCGGCCTATTGCGCCTGATCGAGGCGGTCGGCAAGCTCAACATCCGTCGACAGGTCCGTGACAAGGAGCTGCGCCGCAAACTGACGCCGCAGTACCGGGCCGGCTGCAAACGAATCCTGTACTCCGGCAACAACTACTACCGTGCGGTAGCCGATCCGAAGACGACGCTGGTGACCGAGCGGATCACTCGCATCACCCGGGACGGCATCGTCACCGCCGACAATGTGGAACGCGCCGTCGACGTCATCATCTACGCCACCGGATTCCATGTCACCGACTCCTACACCTATGTCGGCATCACCGGTCCGAACGGCGAGGACCTCGTGGGGCGCTGGAACCGCGAAGGGGTCCAGGCGCACCGCGGCATCGCCGTGGCCGACATGCCCAACCTGTTCTTCCTGCTCGGCCCCAACACCGCGCTCGGCCACACCTCGGTGGTGTTCATGATCGAGTCGCAGATCCGCTACGTCGCCAAGGCGATCGCCGCGGCCGACAAGGTCGGTGCGCAGGCGTTGGCGCCCAGCCGTGCTGCCCAGGACCGCTACAACGCCGAGTTGCAGGACAAGCTCGCCGGTTCAGTGTGGATCACCGGCGGCTGCAACAGCTGGTATCTGGACGAGCACGGGGTCAACCGGACCCTGTGGAGCGGCATGACCTGGCAGTACTGGCAGTCCACCCGCTCGTTGCGGGCGGGTGAGTACCGATTTTCCGGGGTGGGCTGACACGACACGCAGACACAACTTCTGGTGTTGACACGGGTTGTCGGCCCCCAGGGGTAGTGTCGAAGGCCTAGCTTCCGGTGGGTGAAATGGGGTTGTCGGTGAGCGAAAAAATGAAGCTGATCGATCGGGTCTCGGCGATCAACTGGAACCGGGTTCAAGACGACAAGGATCTCGAGGTCTGGGACCGGTTGACCGGCAACTTCTGGCTGCCGGAGAAGGTTCCGGTCTCCAACGACATCCCCTCCTGGGGAACCCTGACCGACGACGAGAAGCAGCTGACCATGCGGGTCTTCACCGGCCTGACGCTGCTGGACACCATCCAGGGCACGGTCGGCGCGGTCAGCCTGATTCCCGACGCGCTGACCCCGCACGAAGAAGCGGTCTACACCAACATCGCGTTCATGGAGTCGGTGCACGCCAAGAGCTACAGCCAGATCTTCTCCACGCTGTGCTCGACCGCCGAGATCGACGAGGCGTTCCGCTGGTCGGAAGAGAACGTCAACCTGCAGCGCAAGGCCGGCATCGTCATGCAGTACTACCGCGGTGACGAGCCGCTCAAGCGCAAGGTGGCCTCCACCCTGCTGGAGAGCTTCCTGTTCTACTCCGGCTTCTACCTGCCGATGTACTGGTCGAGCCGGGGCAAGCTGACCAACACCGCCGACGTGATCCGGTTGATCATCCGTGACGAAGCCGTGCACGGCTACTACATCGGCTACAAGTACCAGCGGGGGCTGGCCGCCGTCGACGAGGCCAAGCGCCAGGAACTCAAGGACTACACCTACGAGCTGCTCTTCGAGCTCTACGACAACGAGGTCGAGTACACCCAAGACCTCTACGACGGGGTCGGGCTGACCGAGGACGTCAAGAAGTTCTTGCGCTACAACGCCAACAAGGCGCTGATGAACCTGGGCTACGAGGCGCTGTTCCCGCGGGACGAGACCGACGTCAACCCGGCGATCCTGTCTGCGCTGAGTCCCAACGGCGACGAGAACCACGACTTCTTCTCCGGCTCGGGGTCGAGCTACGTGATCGGCAAGGCCGTCATCACCGAAGACGACGACTGGGACTTCTAAAAGCCCCGAGAGGTGGGGTCGGCAGGCCCGGACACCGAAGGACGTCGGTCTACCAGACCACGGCTCGTTCGCGGATCTCGACGGCGGTCTCAAGCATCTGCTGGGTGCTGGTGAACCAGTCCTGCAGATTGAGGTCCACGATGAGTTCGTCCGCGCCGGCCGCGGCGGCCGTGGTGATGTCATCCATGATCTGATCGAGGGTGCCGGCGAACGCCGATCGCCCCGAACCGGCCGGACGGTCTGTGAAGGTGACATTGCCGACCACGATCATCTCCATGCGGCCTGGGTCTCGGCCTGCCGCAGAAGCCATTTCGCGAATACGTTCCCAGGTTCCGCGCAGTTCGGTGGCGCCGGCCGGCCCGGGAGTGGTCAGTACCGGCAGCCAACCGTCTGCGTGCTCTGCAATGCGCTGCAGGGCCTTGGAGCTGGTGTGACGACCCAGGTTGCTACCTCCGCCGCCCAGCAGTACAGGGATTCTCGACACGGGCTTGGGCAGGACCGAGGCATGGTCGATCACGACCCGCGGTCCCCGCACCGTCACCGGGTCGGATCCCCACACCGCGTCGAAGACGTTCAGCGTCTCGTCGAGAAATCGACCGCGATCTGCTCGTGTCGCACCGGTGGCCCGCAGCTCGTCACTGGACCAGCCCGAGCCCAGACCGGCGACCACGCGCCCGCCGCTGATCTGGTCGACGGTCGCCAACTGCTTCGCCAATTGGACCGGTGTGTGCAGAGCGGCGATCAGAACGGCAGTGCCCAGACGCACATGCTCGGTCACCACCGCCGCTGCGGTGAGTATCGCCAGGGGGTCGGCGGCCTGCCGCGAAGACTCCGGCCATTCCGCAGTCGTCGGACTGTAGGGGTCGGTGGGCGAGTCCGGGAAGAGCAGCCGTTCGTAGGTCCACAAGCTGGAGTAGCCAGCAACTTCGGCAGTGCGGGCGGCTTCGACCACGTCGTGTCGGAGGTCTACTCCCAACCTCTGCGGTAGCCGTAGACCCAATTTCAATGGGAACCTCCGAAATGTCGGCCGGGAGCGAGAGCGCGCCGGCGCCGGGGCGCCTAGTCGGCGCCGATGACTGCGACGACGGTCTTGCCGTGGCCGCGCCTGGCCGGGTCGAATGCCGTGGGAACTTGGGCCAGCGAACACGTCGCCCCGAGCAGCGGGCGCAACCGGCCGTCGCGAAGTCGGCGCTCGATGGCACTGAGACCCGATCGGTCCGGCTCGACGACGAAGAAGATGGCGCGTGCGTGCTCGGGTTGAACGCGTGGTGGTTCGGCGATGGAAACAAGTGCGCCACCGGAACGTACCAAGGGCGCTGAACGATCGAGCAGTTCACCGCCGATGACGTCGAACACCACGTCGACCTGGCCGACATCTTCCAGCCGATCCTGTTGCAGATCCAGGAATCCATCGGCGCCCAGGCCCAGCACCGTGTCGCGGTGTTCGGTTCGGCCGCTACCGATCAGCCGCGCGCCGGCCTCACGGGCCAGTTGTAGCGCGATGGAACCGACCGCGCCGGCGGCGCCGTGAACCAGTATGGTCTGACCGGCGACAAGACGGGCATGATCGAACAGCCCCTGCCAGGCGGTCAGCCCGGATATCGCCGAGGCCGCGGCCACCACGTGGTCGATGTCGGCCGGTAACGGTGCGAGGTTGCGGGCCTCCACGGCGACGTATTCGGCCAGCGAACCGTTGCGGGCCCAATCGGTGATTCCAAAGACGCGCTGGCCCATCGAGAGCCCCGTGGTGCCGTAGCCCAGCTCGACGACGACGCCCGAGACCTCATGCCCGGGGATGCTGGGCGTTCGATCACGGCCTGCGCGGTCCGTCCAGGTTGCCGGCCAGTCGAGTTCACCGGGCGTGAAACCGGCGGCGTGGACTTCGACGATGACGTCGTTCTCCGCGGCAATCGGGTAGGGGACATCGGCCAGCGAAAGCCCACCGACACCTGCGGCGCGGTCAGTTGCAACAATCGCCTGCACGAGTCCTCAAACTACCGTGGCCAGGTCGGGAGCCAAGTAGTCGTGCGGCCACAGTGGCTGCGGGACCTCGACCCCAAACGGTGTTCCCCAGCGGTTTCTGGATGAAACCTCTTGCACGGGACGCCGATTGGTCGCGACACCCCAATTCCCCCGGGGGTAGCCCAGTGCCAACATGGCCGACATCTTCCAGCCCTGGGCAACCGGCACACCCAGCAGCTCACTGATACGGTCCTCGACGTTGCGGAGCACCATCGTCATGACGCCGCCGACGCCCTCGGCGCGGGCGGCCAGCAACGCGCTCCAGATCGCCGGGTAGATGTTGGCCCCGCCGAGGTCGTCGATGGCGAAGACGAACAGCAACAGCGGAACGTCTTCGAAGTGGTCGGCCAGATAATCACCCGAGCTCTTGATTCGGCGCATGGTCTCGGCATGTCGGGTCGGGTCCGCGTCGGGCGCCGGTGCAACCATCGGTCCCGTCCCGCTCGCGAACTTCTCGTACTCGACGGCGCGGGCCTGCCGGAACAGCTGGGCCAGCTCGCGTCTGAGTTCGGGATCATCGACGGCGAGAAAATGCCAGCGTTGGGTGTTGCCGCCGTTGGGGGCGCGCACGGCGGCATCGAGGATGCGGGCCTGGGTGTCCAGCGGAATCGGATCGGGCCGCAACCGCCGCATCATCCTGGTGGTGTACAGCGCTTCGTGGATCTCCATGTGCCTGCTCCTCTCCGTTACTCGGGCCATGGGCTGTTGAGAATGGCCTCGACCAAGTTGCCGCGCTCGAAGGCGGGATCGAAGTGGGCCAGCACGTCATCGTTCATCGTCCCGAAGGTGGTCTCCGGACGATGCTTCATGCCGTCGTTGAAGGCCACCAGAATGCGGTTCTTGAAGTCCGGGCGCGGATGGGCGGTGATCACCGCGGCGACATCGTCCACGGCGAGGTCCGCCCGGCCGACGCCGACCACATCCGTTTTGACACCCGCGGCGAGCAAAGCGGTTTCGGTGTCGAGGCGTGCGGGGACCTCCGGCGTGGTGTGCAGCGCAATGCCAAGCCACACCCTATCGGCGTCGGACGGGTCGACGTCGCGCTCCAACAGGAACTGCCGTGCGGCGTCGGCGCCGTCAATCTCGAAGCGCTGAGTTGAACTTCGGTAGCGCGTGGTGAGGCCGAAGTCGTGGAACATCGCTGCGACGTAGAGCAGTTCCAGATCGGGTTGTAGCCCCGACAGGCGACCGTGGAGCGCTCCGAACAAGTACACCCGGCGCGAGTGATGGAAGAGCACGTCGTCCTCGGCGCTGCGAACGAGATCGGTTGCCTCTCGGGCGAGCCGGGTGTCGGGTACGACGACGTCGGCGATGGTCTCGATCGGCTGAGTGGTCATGAGCGGTCTCCTCGGTGGGTCGATCAGTATCCAGATTGCGGCCGATCTGCCTGGTTCACAGGTGTCGATTGAGCCGTCAAGACCTCAGATTGCGACACAATGAATCCGTGGCCGAAGCCAGCGCACCATCACGGGTCGTGGTGATCGTCGTCTTCGACGAGGTGACGATGTTGGACGTCGCGGGGGCCGGTGAGGTCTTCGCCGAGGCCAACCGCTTCGGGGCGAACTACCGGCTCAAGTTCGCCTCGGTCGACGGGGGCGATGTCACCACCTCGATCGGGACGCGATTGGGTGTTACCGGGTCCCTCGCGTCGATCGAGTCCGCCGATACCGTCATGGTCGCCGGGGCCGACACCCTGCCCCGCCGCGCGATCGACCCAGAACTCGTGGAGGCGGTCAGATCTCTCTCCGGCCGCACCCGACGGCTGGCTTCCATCTGCACCGGGTCGTTCGTCCTGGCGCAGGCCGGTCTGCTCGACGGCCGCCGTGCCACCACCCACTGGCACGACGTCGGGTTGTTTTCGCGCGCCTTCCCCGAGATCACCGTCGAGCCGGATGCCATCTTCGTCCGCGACGGCGATGTGTTCACCTCGGCGGGGATTTCGTCGGGGATCGACCTGGCGCTGGCTCTTGTGGAGATGGACCATGGCGCAGACCTCGTCCGCGCGGTGGCCCGGTGGCTGGTGGTCTATCTCAAACGCGCGGGCGGCCAATCACAGTTCTCAACTCTGGTCGAGGCCCATCCGGCGCCGCAGTCCGCACTGCGGGTGGTCACCGACGCGATCGCCGCCGATCCCGGCGCGGACCACCGGGTGAGCACCCTTGCCACCCGGGCCTGTCTGAGTACGCGTCAGCTGACCCGGCTGTTTCGATCCGAACTGGGGATGACTCCGGCCGGCTACGTCGAAATGGTCCGAATCGATGCCGCCCGTGCCGCGCTGGACGCCGGCCACAGCGTCACCGACACCGCACGCCTGGCGGGTTTCGGCAGCACCGAGACCCTCCGGCGGGCGTTCGTCGAACATCTCGGCGTCTCACCGAAGGCCTACCGGGACCGATTCCGCACGGCCCTGCACAGCTGAACCCGGTCATGGCCGCGCCGGCATTTTGCGCGAATGACGAACCGACCCTGCCTGGCGGTGTTTGCATGATCCGGTGATGTGTGCGGACCGTCGTGGCTTCGGCCCGGGCGTGCAACTGGCCCTGGCCACCTGGGTCTCGGTGATCTGTTTCTGGGCGTGGAATCTGATCGGCCCGCTGTCGACGCAGTACGCCGCGCAGATGAACCTGACCACCCTGACCCAGTCGCTGATGGTGGCGACCCCGATCCTGGTCGGCGCGCTGGGACGGATCGTCACCGGGCCGATGACCGACCGGCTGGGTGGGCGCACCATGTTCATCGCGGTGTCGCTCGCCTCGATCGCACCGGTGCTGGCGGTGGGTATCGCCGCCACGATCGGCTCGTATCTGCTTATGGTGGTGGCCGCGTTCTTCCTCGGGGTGGCCGGCACCGTGTTCGCGATCGGAATTCCGTTCGCCAACAACTGGTTTGCCCCGACTCGGCGCGGCTTCGCCACCGGGGTGTTCGGGATGGGCATGGCCGGCACCGCGGTGTCGGCCTTCTTCACCCCGCGGTTGGTGACATGGGTCGGCCTGTTCACCACCCACCTCATCGTCGCAGTCACCTTGGCGGCGACCGCGCTGCTGTGCGTCCTGGTGATGCGCAACGGGCCATACTTCGAGCCGAACGTCGCTCCGGTGGTGCCCAAGCTGCGGGCCGCTGCGAGACTCCGGGTCACCTGGGAGATGTCGCTGCTGTATGCCCTGGTGTTCGGCGGATTCGTGGCGTTCAGCAGCTACCTGCCGATCTACATCAAGACGATCTATGAGTTCTCGCAGGTCGGAGCGGGGGAGCGCACTGCGGCGTTCGCGCTGGCGGCGGTGCTGGCCCGGCTGCTCGGGGGATCGCTGGCCGACCACATCGCGCCCAAGTACGTGGTGTTGGCCTCGCTGGCCGGTATCGCAGTGCAGACCCTGGTCTCGGTGTTCAAGCCGCCGGCCGACATCTGGTCTGGCCTGACGTTCCTGCCGCTGGCGGTGGCGCTCGGTATCGGCACCGGCGGGGTGTTCGCCTGGGTGGCGCGTCGCGCGCCGGCCGGCTCGGTCGGTTCGGTCACCGGGATCGTCGCGGCCTTCGGCGGCTTGGGCGGCTATTTCCCGCCGCTGGTGATGGGGGCGACCTACGACCCGGTGCACAACAGCTACGCGGTGGGATTGTTGATGCTGGTCGCCACGGCGGTGATCCTGTTCATCTACACCGCGGTGTTCCTGCGCGCCCGCGAACCGGTAAACGCGCTACCGGCTTAGTGTTGCGCCAGGCGATCACTATTCGAATTAAGGAAGGCCACCGATGACGACTCACACCGACCACACCAAGCGTTCCCGGACCTGGATCATCGGCGCCGTGATCACCGTCCTGCTCGGGCTGTTCTTCGCCTTCGACGCCATCCCGAAGATCGCCGGCATGAAATTCGCCCGCGAAGGCACCGAAGCGCTCGGCTTCTCCCCGGATAAGACCGCGGTCATCGGCTGGGTGCTGCTGGTGTGCCTGATCGTCTTCCTGATCCCCCGCACCGCGGTGCTGGGTGCATTGGGCCTGACCGCGTATCTGGGCGGGGCGGTGACGGTCAACCTGCTTACCGACAAGCCGTTGGCCGGTTTCGTGTTGTCCGGGGTGTATGTCGGCGTGCTGCTGTGGATCGGGCTCATCCTGCGGCGGCCGGAGTTGCTGCGGGTGCTGGGGCTTCGACGCGAGTGAGGAGCTCAGCGGGCCGGCAACTGGTCTAACAGTTCGTCGAGGAATCCACCCGCCTCGCGCCCGGCCGCCTCGACGTCGCCCGCGACGATCGCCTCCAGCAAGCCCCGGTGCCGGATCTGGTCCGCCTGCACCGGTTTTCCGCTCGTCGTGGCCACGCTGGCGATGACCACTTCGGTGAGCCCGCAGTACAGCTCGGCCAACACCGGGTTGTGCGAGGAGCGGACCACGGCGCGGTGGAAATCGGTGTCCGCCCGGGCGAAGTCCTCATCTCGACCCTGTTGCTGGTGACCGTCGCGGCGCTCCAGCAGTGCGCGCAACTCGGCCAGGTCTTCGTCGGTGCGGGCGACGGCGGCCAGCCGTGCCCCCTCGACCTCCAGGCAACGCCGCACCTGCAACACGTCGCGCAGCTCAGAGCCGCACAACCGACGCACGGCGCCGGACACCTCGCTGGTGGCCCGCACGTAGGTCCCGTCGCCCTGACGGACCTCCAGAATGCCGGCGTGGGCCAGCGCCCGGACCGCCTCACGCACGGTGTTGCGGCCGACCCCGAGCGCCTCGGCGAGTTCCGGTTCGGGGGGGATTCGAGAATCGACTGGCCATTCCCCGCCGGTCACCGAGGCCCGGAGCTGGTCAATCACCTGATCGACCAGGCACGTGCGGCGGGTGGTGATTAACGGCACAGCATCCTCCCGTCATCCAATCATCGGATGTATGTCATCCTACTTTAGGTGACCCGCGCAGCCCGCACCGAAAGACTCGGCCAGTACGAGCGTGACCTCGAACTGGAGCTCGAGGGCGCCGCCGAGTTCCGGCCTGCGACGATGGCAGCCGGCGGCGCCCTGCTGACCGTCGCGGTGGTGTTGACCGCGCTGAACCTCCGCCCTGCCATCACCAGCGTGGGCCCGCTGCTCCCGGAGATGCGGGGAGCCTTGGGCGCCTCGGACACCTGGGCCGGTGTCCTGACCACCCTGCCCGGTCTGTGCTTCGCGGCAGCCGGCCTCGCCGCGCCGTGGTTGTCCCGACGGATCGGATTGGCCCGTACCGTTTCGGCAGCGCTGCTCACACTTGTTGCCGGACTGCTGATCCGGGTCTGCGATGGCGCCTTGGTCGTGCTCGGCGGAACACTGATCGCGACCGCCGGAATCGCGTTGATCAACGTGCTGATCCCGGTGATCATCCGCGGATCCTTCCCGGCGCAGGTCGGGCTGATGACCGGGATCTACACCGCGGCGCTACAAGGGGGAGGAGCACTGGGCTCCGCGGTCACCCCGATGCTGGACGACGCGCTGGGAGGCTGGCGATCGGCGCTGGGCGCGTGGAGTGCGCTGGCGCTGCTGGCGCTGGCGGCATGGGTGGTGGGGGCCCGCGGATTCGATCGGCCCGGCACCACCGCACCCGCGGCCGCGACGAAAGGCCGATCGCTGTTGCGCAGCAAGCTGGCCTGGACCGTCACCTTGTTCTTCGGCACCCAGTCGTTCCTCGCCTACGTGGTGCTGGGCTGGCTACCCGAGGTGCTGATCGACAACGGCACAAGCGAAACGCGCGCGGGCCTGCTGCTCGGCCTGATCTCGCTGATCGCCGTGCCGATCAGCCTGATCGTCTCGCCGCTGGCCGCCCGCCGCGACAGCCAAAGCGGATGGATCGTCGGACTGGGAACGCTCGGCATGACCGGCATGGTCGGTCTGCTGATCGCGCCCGCGGCCGCACCGCTGTTGTGGAGCGTACTGGTGGGGCTGGGGATGAGCGTTTTCTCGTTGGCGCTCACCGTGATTGCGCTACGTGCCCGCGATACGCAGGACACCGTGAGCCTGTCGGGGATGGCGCAGGGTTTCGGCTACCTGCTCGCCGGCGTCGGCCCGTTCATGTTCGGTCTGTTGCACCACGCCAGCGGTGGATGGACCGTGCCGTGGCTGATGATGCTCGCCGTCTATCTGGTGCAGACGTCGGCGGGCGCACTGGCCGGGCGCAACCGTTACGTCTAGCGCCGGCTCAGGGCTGCCGCAACGACGCGGTGTCGATGACGAACCGGTAGCGCACGTCTGAGGCGAGCACCCGCTCGTAGGCGGTGTTGATGTAATCCGGTTCGATCACCTCGATCTCGGG
Organism: Mycolicibacter terrae; assembly: GCF_010727125.1. Taxonomy (NCBI): domain Bacteria; kingdom Bacillati; phylum Actinomycetota; class Actinomycetes; order Mycobacteriales; family Mycobacteriaceae; genus Mycobacterium; species Mycobacterium terrae. The sequence goes on from NZ_AP022564.1 coordinate 1,350,583, forward strand.
GCGCACGCCGTGCTCGGCGCAGAAGTTCAGCATCTCCTGCGTCTCGGCGATCCCGCCGATCAACGACCCCGACACGCTGCGTCGCATCCTGACCAGGGGGCCCGGCGGTACCGCCAGGGCTTTCTCCGGCATGCCCAGCTCGACCAGGCTGCCGTCCAGGGTGAGCAGCCCCAGGTACGCACCCAGGTCCAGGCTCGCCGAGACGGTGTTCAGGACGACGTCGAAGGTGCCGCGCAACTTCTTGAACGTCGCGGGGTCGCTGGTGGCGTAGTAATGCTCGGCGCCCAACCGCAGCCCGTCCTCCATCTTCTTCAGCGACTGGGACAGCACGGTGACCTCGGCACCCATCGCGGTTGCGAGCTTGACGGCCATGTGGCCCAGACCGCCCAGACCGACGACGGCAATTCGCTTGCCGGGACCGACATTCCAGTGGCGCAGCGGCGAGTAGGTGGTGACGCCGGCGCACAGCAGCGGCGCGGCGGCATCGAGCGGAATCTCATCCGGGATGCTCAGCACATAGTTCTCGTCGACGACGATCGCGCCGCTGTAGCCACCCTGGGTGGGCTGGCCGTCACGGCCGACGCCGGCGTAGGTGCCGACCATGCCGCCGCCGGTGCAGTACTGCTCGAGGCCGGCTTGGCAGCTGGGGCACTCGCGGCACGAGTCGACGAAGCAGCCGACGCCGACGCGGTCGCCGATCTTGAACTTGGTGACATCCGCGCCGACCGCGGTCACCACGCCGGCGATCTCATGTCCGGGCACGACTGGGTATTGCGGGCGGCCCCACTCGGCCTTGACGGTGTGGATGTCGGAGTGGCAGATACCGGCGAAAGCGATATCGAAAGCGACGTCGTGCGGACCCGGGTCCCGGCGGGTGATGGTGGTCTTGGTCAGGGGGTCGGTCGGCGACGTGGCGGCATAAGCGGAAACGGTGCTCATCGGTGATATCTCTCTTTACAAACTAGGCGTTCTTATATAGCCTAGCGAAGTAATTTGTGCAGTGGTCGTCCGTTCCTCGTCCAGGCGCAATGGCGACGCCTGTTTGCCCAGGGTGTGGGGGGTTCCGGGACTGTTACGTAATCTTTGACACATCCCGCTGCGGTTCGACGTGCCGGGGGTTCGATCTGCGGCTGGTGATCAGAGCGATACGGGCTGCCCCACGCAGGATCCATGGTGTCTGCCGTGCCATCACGGCTACGGCCCGGTCCGAGCGGCGCATCGAGGCCTGCGGGCCGGGGGTCGGCGTCGAGGCCAGTTCGGCCTCGGCTGATCCGGCTGCCGGGCCGTTGCGATCGATGGCAAGGAGTTGCCAGGTGCCGGGAACGCCGCGAAGCTCCACGCTACCGCGGTCCTCGAAGCCCGTGCCCGAGCCGACGACGAGATCGCGCACGGTGCGCGACACCAGAATCTCGCCCGCGCCGGCCTGGCCGACGATCCGCGCCGCGATGTGCACGGCCATCCCGGCGATGTCGTTGTCGATCAGTTCGCATTCACCGGTGTGGATACCGACCCGGATCTCGATGCCTAGTGCGTCGGCGTCGGTCTGCAACGCCTCGGCGCAGCGGATCGCCTGCGTCGGGCCGTCGAACGTGGCGAGGTGACCGTCGCCGGTGCTCTTCACCACCGCGCCGCTAAATCGCTCCGTGAGTTCGGCGGTGATTTCACCAAAGCGCTGCAGCACCGCTCGCCACCGCTCGTCGCCGGTCGCCGCGGCGTGTTGCGTCGAAGCGACGATGTCGGTGAACAAAACGGTGCGCAATGCGCGATGTGACTGTGCCGGCGCCGCATGGCCACCGGTGAGAAACTCTTCGACCTCCGCCAGGATCTTGTCCGGCTCGGTCAGAAAGGGGGCGTGGTCCACGCCCTCAACCTCCAGGTATCGCGCTCCGGGGATATGTGCGGCGAGATACCGGCCGCCCTGAACCGGCACCGCGTTGTCCTCGCGGGCATGGATGACCAGGGTCGGCGCGGTGAGCGTCGGCAGGATCGGCCGCACGTCGATCAGAAACGCCGCTTCAAAGGAGGCCCGCGCCATTCCCGGGCTCGCACACATGCGCTCGCACATCGCGAGCTGGCGTAGCGACCGGACCGATGGCGAACTGATGCTGGCTGTCTCGCCGTTTCCCCACCCGGAGCGCACCGTGCGGCCGGCTTGCTGGAAGCGGGCGAGCTGAGCGATCGAGGGCGTGTAGTCCTCGCCCAGCTCGGCGAGGAAGCGCGCCCGCAGCTCGGCCGGGTCTCGGTCCAAGTCGTCCCAGTCCTCGAAGCCCCAATAGGGAACCGTGCCGGACAGGATTAGCGCCCTGGTTCGCGTCGGCCAGGTTGCCGCGAACATGATGGCTACCGGTCCACCGTCGCTCAGTCCGCACATGACGGCCTGTCCGAAGCCGACCGTGTCCATGACCGCCTCGATCTCGGCCGCGCGCTCCTCCAGCGTACGAACTTTCGGTACCGGGTCCGACAGCCCGACCCCGGCCTTGTCGAACCAGGCAACGCGACAGAAGGTTCCGAGCTGGTCAACGAACGCTTTGAATTGGGGGAGGGTCCAGGCCAGCTCGACGTGGGTCACGAACGGCCCGACGATGACCAGCTCGATCGGCCCATCGCCGAACAGCTGATAGGCCAGGCTGAGATCGCCACACTTGGCGTATGACGTTTCCGGCACGGAATGAGCGTACTGCGGCCCGGGTTTGCCGTCGCCGAAAACGGAGCGGCCAGACACTACACAGATCACCCCGAGGGTCGCCGGCCCTGACGGGACGCGTCAGCGGAAGGAAAGCCTTGCGATGCAGTAGGTTTCCGCTACTTGCACCAGGAAAGAGGTGCTCGTCAGCGAATGCGTAACGCATTGCTGTGAAGTTGAGCGATAAGGCTGAGAGTTCGCTGCAATGTCGACGGTGATGCAATTTTCGATGCGCAACGGGCCGAGAAACAGCGCGACGAGGTCTATGCCGCGCAGAGCCGCATCGCCGAACAGCTGCGGGTGCTCTCAGCCGAACTGCGGCAGCGGATCGCGCAGCGGCCGCTCAGTTGATCGGCGCGTTCACCCAGCGCAGGTCGTCGACCACTCCGCGGGCCGCGATCGGTCCCTGCCCGGTCTGCCACACCTCGTTGTTCACCACGAACACCCGGCTGTCGCGGTTGGCCCCCAGCCGGCGCCAGGAGACGCTGTCGAACACCGTGGCCGCTCGCGCCTTGGCCGCCGGCGAGGCGAACGACACGTAGACGATGTCACCGTCGGCCGCCGAGAAGTCCGCGCGGCCGCCCAGATCGCCGTCGCCCGCGGCGATCTCGAGGTAGGGCTGGTCGGTGAACCGCTGCGCCGGCGGCCGGTCCACCCCGACCGCCTTGAGCACACTGGCAGCAAAGTTGGCCGCCCCGTACACCCGCACGCCGTTGTCGGTGAGCTGCACCACCGAGGCCTGGAAGTGGGTGGCGTCGCCGGTCTCGCCGGTGGCATCGGCCTTCTCACTGAAGCTGCCGAGCACCTCGTCGGCGGCGCCGCTGCGCGCGGTCGCGGCGCCGACCCCGCGCAGGTTGTCCTCCCATGCTGCGCCCGGCGCCCCGGTGAACACGGTGGGGGCGATCGAGGCCAGCTCGGCATATCCCGGCGTCAGGCCCTGTGCCCCCAGGATGAGATCCGGGCGCAATGCGGCGATGGCACCGGTGTCGGGATTGCTGCGGGTGCCCACGGCCGGCAGGCCGTGCACCACGGCGCCCAGGTACGAGGGCTGGCTCTCCGAGCCGTCCGGTAGCGCGGCCCCGACGATGCGGGACTGCAGGCCCAGGGCGCACAGCGCATCGAGCTGATCACCGGAGAGCACCACGATGCGCTCCGCTTCCTCGGGCACCTCGGTACTCGGTGGCTCCACCCCGTCCGCGTTGTGCACCGATCGCATCGGTGGCCCCGGGTCGGCACGGGCCGGCTCGGGAGCGCAGGACTCGTCGGGGCGGCGGTCGTTGCCGAGCACACCCGCCCCGGCGACCATGGTCGTGGTGGTGGACGTCGGCGCCGTTTCCGGGTCCTGACCCGAGCAACCCGAGGCCGTGATCAGCATCACGGTCAGTGCTACCGCCGACACCGCCCGCCGGTTCGCCCTGGTCACGCGGTGACGTTAACACCCGCGCGCAGCCAGCCCCACGAGGAGACGAATACGACAGTTTGTAGGAGGGCTATACCGGCGGGGCGATGGCCGGGGTTAGGATTCGACCCAAGTCCCGGGATGCCCATGTTTGGAGGAATGTTGACCGCCGAAGCACCCCCGCGCGCAGAACTCGAGCCCAGTCGGCCATTCCCGCCGTTGATGGGCCCCAAGGGCGGCCTGCTCTACAAGATGATCACCACCACCGATCACAAGCTGATCGGCATCATGTACTGCGTCGCCTGCATGGTGTTCTTCTTCATCGGTGGCCTGCTGGCGCTGCTGATGCGCACCGAGCTTGCCGCGCCGGGCCTGCAGTTCCTGTCCAACGAGCAGTTCAACCAGCTGTTCACCATGCACGGCACCGTCATGCTGCTGTTCTATGCCACCCCGATCGTCTTCGGTTTCGCCAACCTGGTGCTGCCGCTGCAGATCGGCGCCCCGGACGTGGCGTTCCCGCGGCTCAACGCGTTCTCGTTCTGGCTCTTCGTGTTCGGCGCGACCATCGCACTGGCCGGTTTTATCACCCCCGGCGGTGCGGCCGACTTCGGCTGGACCGGCTACACCCCGCTGAGCAACGCGGTGCACTCACCGGGCGCCGGCGCCGACCTGTGGATCATGGGCCTGGCTGTCGCTGGTCTGGGCACCATCCTGGGCGGGGTCAACATGATCACCACCGTGGCGTGCATGCGCGCCCCCGGGATGACGATGTTCCGGATGCCGATCTTCACCTGGAACATCCTGGTCACCTCGATCATGGTGCTGATCGTCTTCCCGCTGCTGACCGCGGCCCTGCTGGGCCTGGCCGTCGACCGGCACCTGGGCGGGCATATCTACGACTCCGCCAACGGTGGCGAGCTGCTATGGCAACACCTGTTCTGGTTCTTCGGCCATCCCGAGGTGTACATCATCGCGCTACCGTTCTTCGGCATCGTCAGTGAAGTGATCCCGGTGTTCGCCCGCAAGCCGATCTTCGGTTACGTCACCCTGGTCTACGCGACGATGAGCATCGCCGGCCTGTCGACGGCGGTGTGGGCGCACCACATGTACGCCACCGGTGCCGTCCTGCTGCCGTTCTTCTCGCTGCTGACCCTGATGATCGCCATCCCGACCGGACTGAAGTTCTTCAACTGGATCGGCACCATGTGGCGGGGACAGATGACGTTCGAGACGCCGATGCTGTTCTCGCTCGGCTTCATCGTCACCTTCCTGGCCGGCGGCCTGACCGGCGTGATGCTGGCCAGCCCGCCGATCGACTTCCACGTCAGTGACAGCTACTTCCTGATCGCGCACTTCCACTACGTGCTGTTCGGCACCATCGTGTTCGCCACCTTCGCCGGAATCTATTTCTGGTTCCCGAAGATGACCGGCCGGCTGCTCGACGAGCGGTTGGGCAAGCTGCACTTCTGGCTGACATTCATCGGGTTCCACACCACGTTCTTGATCCAGCACTGGCTGGGCAACATGGGCATGCCGCGCCGCTACGCCGACTACCTGCCCACCGACGGCTTCCAGCCGTTCAACATCGTCTCCACCGTCGGGGCGTTCATCCTGGGCGCCTCGATGCTGGCCTTCACCTGGAACGTGTTCAAGAGCTGGCGCTACGGCGAGGTCGTCACCGTGGATGACCCCTGGGGCTACGGCAACTCGCTGGAGTGGGCGACCAGCTGCCCGCCGCCGCGGCACAACTTCACCGAGCTGCCCCGGATCCGTTCGGAGCGGCCGGCTTTCGAGCTGCACTACCCGCACATGATCGATCGGCTGCGTGCCGAGGCGCACGTCGGCCGTCATCCCGGCGACGAGCTGTACGAGCCCGAACCGGTCTGATGAGCCCACTGGGGGTGAGGCGGCGCCGGACCCGGTCGGGCGGCCGCCGCGGGTGAGCATGGCCAAGGTGCCGGTGCTGATCACTGTCACCGGCGTCGATCAGCCGGGCGTCACGTCGGCGCTCTTCGAGGTGCTGTCGCGGTATCAGGTCGAACTGCTCAACGTCGAACAGGTCGTGGTCCGCGGCCGGCTGACCCTGGGCGTGCTGGTGTCGGCGGTATCGGAGGTTGCCGACGGAACGGCGTTGGCCGCCGAGGTCACCGCGGCCATCCACGGCGTCGGCCTGGAAGTCACGATCGAGCGCAGCGACGACGCTCCGATCATCGCCGTGCCGTCCACACATCGGATCGTGGTGCTGGGACGGCCGGTGACGGCCGCCGCTCTCGGCGCGCTGGCCACTGAGATCGCGGAGATCGACGCCAACATCGACATGATCCGGGGCGTCTCGGACTACCCGGTGACCGGGTTGGAACTGCGGGTATCGGTGCCGGCCGGCGCGGCGGGCCGGTTGCAGTTCGCGCTGAGCCAGGTCGCCGCGCAGCAGCGGGTCGACGTGGCATTCCAGGATGCCAGCCTGTCCCGCCGGACCAAGCGCCTGATCGTCTTCGACGTCGACTCCACACTGATCCAGGGCGAGGTCATCGAGATGCTGGCCGCCCGCGCGGGTGCCGGGGACGCCGTCGCGGCGATCACCGAGGCCGCCATGCGCGGCGAACTGGACTTCGCCGAGTCGCTGCATCACCGGGTGGCCACCCTCGCCGGCCTGTCCGCCGGTGTCATCGACGAAGTGGCCGGGCAGATCGAGCTCACCCCGGGGGCGCGCACCACATTGCGCACGCTGCGCCGGCTGGGTTTCAAGTGCGGGGTGGTCTCCGGTGGGTTCCGGCAGGTGATCGCACCGCTGGCCGACGATCTGAAGCTGGACTTCGTCGCGGCCAACGAATTGGAGATCGTCGACGGCAAACTCACCGGCCGGGTGATCGGGCCGGTGGTGGACCGGGCCGGCAAGGCCGATGCACTGCGAGAGTTCGCCGACCGGGCCGGTGTGCCGCTGGAACAGACCGTTGCGGTCGGCGACGGCGCCAACGACATCGACATGCTGGCCGCGGCCGGGTTGGGCGTGGCGTTCAACGCCAAGCCGGCGTTGCGCGAGGTCGCCGACGCATCGTTGAGCTACCCCTACCTGGACACCGTGCTGTTCCTGCTGGGCGTCACCCGCGCCGAGATCGAGGCCGCCGACGCGCACGACGGGGTGCTGCGCCGGGTCGAGATTCCATCGGACTAGTCGGCTAGCGGCACCCGGTCGGTTGCTACGAGGTCGGGGTACGGCACCATAGGGCCGTGCCCGACACCGGACGCCCCGGCCCCCTCGCAGCGGCCGACCAAGATCTGCTGATCCACTTCGAGGGCGTTTCGCTGTGCCGTGACGGGCGCTCCCTGGTGGGCCCGCTGGACTGGTCGGTCGAACTCGACGAACGCTGGGTCATCATCGGGCCCAACGGCGCCGGCAAGACGTCGCTGCTGCGGATCGCCGCCGCCACCGAACATCCGTCTTCGGGCGCGGCCTTTGTGCTCGGCGAGCAGCTGGGCCGGGTCGACACCACCGAACTGCGTGCCCGAGTCGGATTGAGCTCCTCGGCACTGGCGCAGCGGATTCCGGGCAACGAGACCGTCCTCGACCTGGTCATCTCGGCCGGTTATGCGGTGCTGGGACGGTGGCGGGAACGCTATGACGCCGTCGACCACGACCGGGCGGTGGACCTGCTGGAAAGCCTGGGCGCCGAACACCTGGCCGACCGCACCTACGGGACGCTGTCCGAGGGGGAGCGCAAGCGGGTGCTGATCGCCCGTGCGCTGATGACCGATCCCGAGTTGCTGTTGCTCGACGAGCCGGCGGCCGGCCTCGACCTGGGTGGCCGTGAGGAATTGGTGGCCCGGCTGGCCGATCTGGCCGCCGACCCGGACGCACCGGCGACGGTGCTGGTCACCCATCACGTCGAGGAGATTCCGCTCGGATTCAGTCACTGCCTGCTGCTGGCCGAGGGCCGCCCCGTCGCCGCAGGCCTGCTCGGCGACGTGCTGACCGCCGAGAACCTGTCCGCCGCATTCGGGCAGTCGATCTCATTGGACGTCATCGACGGGCGGTACTTCGCGCGCCGGACCCGCGGCCGCGCAGCCCATCGGAGGCGCGCATGAGCGCCGCCCAGCCGCCGCCGCTGCCGACCCGGCCCGCCGCGACGGTGATGTTGGTGCGCGACGGGGACAGCGGGAACGGCCCGCTGGATGTGTTCCTGATGCGCCGTCACGCCGCCATGGAGTTCGCCGCCGGGGTGATGGTGTTTCCCGGCGGCGGGGTCGACGACCGCGACCGCAGCGCCGAGGTCGCCTGGTTCGGGCCGGAACCGTCCTGGTGGGCCCAGCGCTTCGGCGTCGAGATCGACCTGGCGGCGGCGCTGGTGTGCGCGGCGGTGCGGGAGACCTTCGAGGAGTCCGGCGTGTTGTTCGCCGGCCCCGCCGACGACTCGCAGCGCGTCGTCGCCGATGCGTCGGTGTATGCGGACGCCCGCCGCGCACTGGCGGTCGGCGAACTGTCGTTCGCCGACTTTCTGCGCACCGAGAACCTGGTGTTGCACGCCGAACTGTTGCGGCCGTGGGCGAACTGGGTGACGCCCGAGGCCGAGCGCACCCGCCGTTACGACACCTACTTCTTCGTCGCGGGACTCCCGCTCGGTCAGCGCGCCGACGGTGACAACACCGAGTCCGACCACGCCGGCTGGGTGACTCCCGAAGCCGCGATCGAGGACTTCGCGACCGGGCGCAGCTTTCTGCTGCCGCCGACCTGGACCCAGCTGGATTCGCTGGTCGGCCGCAGCGTGCAGGACGTGTTGGCGCTGGAACGCCAGATCGTGGTGACGCAACCGACGATGGCTCGGCACGGCGACAACTGGGAGATCGAATTCTTCGACTCGACGCGCTACAACGAGGCGCGCGGCACGCGGTGGCCCGGATGAGCGAATTCGTCAGTGTGCACTCGTCATCGGCCGGGGTGGCCACCCTGGCGCTGTCGCGTCTGCCGAGCAACGCCTTGACCCGCCAGGTCTACCGGGAGATCACCGAGGCGGCGGAGGAGGTGTCGGCGCGAGACGACGTCGCCGCGGTGGTGTTGTACGGCGGCCACGAGATCTTCTGCGCAGGTGACGACGTTCCCGAACTTCGCACCCTGATATCCGCCGAGGCCGAAAGGTTCGCCGGCATCCGCCATGACGCCGTGGAGGCGGTGGCGGCCATCGGAAAGCCGACGGTGGCCGCGGTCACCGGTTACGCGCTGGGCAGCGGCCTGGCGCTGGCGTTGGCGGCGGACTGGCGGATCAGTGGTGACAACGTCAAATTCGGCGCCACCGAGATTCTGGCCGGCCTGGTTCCCGATGGTGCGGGGCTGGCCCGGCTGACCCGCACCATCGGCGCGAGCCGCGCCAAGGAGTTGGCCTACAGCGGGCGGTTCTTCGACGCCGAGGAAGCGCTCGCGCTGGGCCTGATCGACGACATGGTGGCTCCCGACGGGGTCTACGAGGCGGCCCTGAGCTGGGCTCGGCGCTTCGTCGACGCCCCGCGGCAGGCGCTGGCCGCGGCCAAAGCCTCGATCGATACCGTCGCCACGCTGCCTCCCGCCGAGCGGGCCGCAGCCGACCGGCGCCGGTATGCGCAGGTGTTCGCCGCGGGACACGGCGAGAACCGTCAATAATCGCGCATTATCAACCTCCTATCAGCTAACGTTCAGTCACGCGGCCGTGGCCGCACCTGTGCCGGCTTGTAGGGAGACACCAGATGCAACGACTTGCCACCCGTCCGTGGATCACCGCAACCATCGCGCTCGTCGCGGCGGGAGCTGTCGCGGCCACGCCGGTTGCCGGGCCGCTGCCCGAGGCCATCGCGGTCGACATCCTGCTCGCCGCCCAGGACATCACCCTCGACCTGGTGCGCCACGGCGAGTCGGTGGACAACGCCGAAGGCATCCTGGGCACCATGCCACCGGGCGCTGAGCTCACCGAGCTGGGGCAGCAGCAGGCGGCAGACGTCGCCCCGGCGATCCACGACGCGTTCCCGGACGGCATCGCCGGGCTCTACGCCTCGGAGATGATCCGCGCCCAGGACACCGCGCAGCCGCTGGCCGATCTGCTGAGCGCGGACGTCACCATTCTGGCCGGACTCAACGAACTCGACGCGGGCTGGCTGGAAGGCCAGCCGCTGAACATCCTCACCGAGGTCGGCTATATCTTCGCCCCCCTCATGTGGATCATGGGGCAGTACTGGGTGCCCCAGCTGGGCTCTTCGATCGACCCCAACGGGGTGGTGTTCAACGAGCGCGTCGGTGAGGCGATCGAGGCCATCTACGGCAACACCGTGGCCGACCCGGACAACCCGACGACGGGCGTGGCGTTCGCGCACGCCGGGACGATCGCGGTCTGGACGCTGATGAACGTCAAGAACCCCGACTTCGGACTGGTCCTCAACGAAGCGCTCAAGACCCTCAGCCCGTTGGACAACACCGCTCAGGTGGTCATCGACGGCAATCCGACCGACGGCTGGACGCTGGTCAGCTGGGACGGGCATGAGGTGTCGGCGACCCCAGACCTGCTCACCGGACTGTTCGTCGACTGGCGGGATCTGGCCACGGCCCCACAGATCGCTGCGTGGCACATCCTGGAGGCATTCCAGGGCGGCGACCAGGCCGACATCACCGCCGCGTTGCAGACCGGCTTCGACCAGGTCGTAGCGGCTGTCACCGCCTTCCCGCAGGCGGTGATCGACACCCTCGCCGGCGCGCTGAGCGGCTAGGGACGGACGCCCGCCGAATGGACGGGAACCCATTGACAATGGGGAAAACATCAGATTAACCTCAGCGAATCATTTGCGCTACGCGGCGTAGCGTATTGGAATATGAGCTCGCTGAAGGAGAAGGTCATGAACCACACCCGCCCGTGGATCACCGCCGGAGTGGCCCTCGTCGGTGCCGGCGTCGTCGCCGTCGCCCCGGTGACACCGATGAGCGGCCCGCTGCCCGCGGTGGTCGCCGCGCCCGCCATCCAGCTGACCGCCACCGACATGGTGCTCGACCTGGTGCGGCACGGTCAGTCGGTGGACAACGTCGAGGGCGTCATCGGAACCCTGCCGCCCGGCGCGCCGCTCACCGATGAGGGCGCCACCCAGGCGGCCTACCTCGCCGACCCGACCAACTCGCAGCACCTCGCCGACCCGAGCTTCTACGACGGCGTCTACGCGTCGGAGTTCCTCCGGACCCAGCAGACCGCGGCGGACTGGCTGGCGGCCGCGGGCGCGACCGACACGTCGCCGACGGTGCTGTCCGGACTCAACGAACTCAATGCCGGCTTCCTGGAGGGAACCTCGCAGTCCAGCCAGGCGACCGCCCTGTTGTATCTGGTCGGGCCGCTGGCGTGGATGTTCGGCCAGTACTGGGTGCCGCAGCTGGGATCGACCCTCGACCCCAACGGCATGGCGTTCCAGGACCGGTTCTCCGACGCCGTCGAGCAGATCTATGCCAATGGCGGCACGGTCGACGCCGACGGAAACCTCAACAGCGTGGCGTTCTCGCACGCGGCGGCGATCTCCACCTGGGTGATGATGAACGTCAAGAACCCCGACTTCGAGATCTACTTCACGTCGTTGCTGCAGGGGTTGTTGCCCAACACCGGCCAGGTCGTGGTCGAGGGCAACCCGACCGACGGCTGGACCCTGGTCAGCTGGAACGGAACAGAGGTGGCGGAGAACCCGGGCCTGCTCACCGGGCTGTTCGTCGACTTCCGCGACCTGATGGTCGCGCCGCAGATGGCCGGCTGGCACATCTGGGAGGCGATCGGTGGCGGCGACCCCGCCGACATCACCGCCGCGCTGCAGACCGGCTTCAACGACGTGCTCACCGCGTTCGCCGCATTCCCGCAGGCGGTGATCGACACCATCACCGGGGCGATGGGCGACGCCGCCGGCGGCGGTGTGGGCGACGCGGCCGGTGACGTGGTGGCGGCTCTGGCGGGCTGACCGGCGACTGGTGGCCGGCCGGGCGCGGCGGGTGAAGCCGGCGCGCCCGGCTGCTACGTTTGCACCCGCGCCGGCGCCTGAATACCGACCAGAGATTCGCTGAAGAATTGGTATTGCCCAGCTCGGCCACGCGTATGTAGTGTGAATTCAGTCACAATATGTCCGCCAGGGGAGGAATGGACATGAAGAGACTCACCGCCAGTCCGTGGGCCACCACCGGGATCGCGCTGGTCGGCGCCGGACTTGTCGCCGGCACGCCGGTGACGGCGCCACCACCCGCCGGCGCGCTAGCCTTCGACATCCAGCTCACCGCCGAGGACATCACGCTGGATTGGGTGCGGCACGGCCAATCGACCGACGACCTCAACAATATTCTCGGCACATTGCCACCCGGTGCTCATCTGACGGAACTGGGCGAGCAGCAGGCGCAGGACGTCGCCGCCGCCATCCAGCAGGAGTACCCGGACGGTATCGCCGGCATCTACGCCTCGGAGCTGGTCCGGACCCAAGAAACCATGGCCCCGCTGGCCGCGGCCCTGGGATTGGATGTGCAGGTGCTGTCGGATCTCAACGAGATCCCCGCCGGCATCTTCGAAGAACAGCCACGCAGCCTGATCAGCGAAGCCTCCTTCTTCTTCCCGATGGCCATGTGGATCCTCGGCAACCTCTTCGTCTCGGAGCCCGGCACCAACTACAACGGGGTGGTCTTCGAGGACCAAGTCAACGGCGCCATGCAGACGATGTACGACAACACCATCGCCGGTGACGGCCCGACGACCGCTGTGGCCTCTTCCAGCGGCGGCGACATCGCCATCTGGATTCTGATGAACGTCAAGAACCCCGACATCTGGCCGATTCTGCAGACGGTGCTCGAAAACGGCGGTCCGCCCCCCAACGCGGGCCAGGCCATACTCGAAGGCAACCCCACCGACGGCTGGACGCTGGTCAGCTGGGACGGCATACCCGTGAACCCGACCCCGGACCTGTTCACCGGATTGTTCGTCGACTACCGCGACCTGATCACGGCGCCGCAGATCGCGCTGTGGCACATCTGGGAGGCGATCCAGGGCGGCGACCAGGCCGACATCACCGCCGCGCTGCAGACCGGCTTCAACCAGGTCGTCGCCGCGTTCGAAGCGTTCCCCCAGGCGGTGATCGACACCATCACCGGCGCGTTCGGGAGCGACGCCGGTGGTGCCGCCGACTCACTGGCCGACGGCTTGCTGGGAGCGATCTAAACCGAGGTCGGCCCAGCCGTTAGGCTGACTCGCTATGACGAGTACGGACCCGACGCCGAACCCGCACGCGACCGCTGAACAGGTCGAGGCCGCACGGCACGACAGCAAACTCGCTCAGGTGCTCTATCACGACTGGGAGGCCGAGCAGTACGACGAGAAGTGGTCGATCTCCTACGACGAGCGCTGTATCGACTACGCCCGGGGCCGCTTCGATGCGATCGTGCCCGCCGCGGATCGGGACCGCTTGCCTTATGAGCGCGCTCTGGAGCTGGGTTGCGGCACCGGGTTCTTCCTGCTCAATTTGATGCAGTCCGGGGTGGCTCGGCGCGGCTCGGTCACCGACCTGTCCCCGGGCATGGTCAAAGTCGCCACCCGCAACGGTCAGGCCCTCGGCCTGGATGTCGACGGGCGGGTCGCGGACGCCGAGGGAATCCCGTACGAGGACAACACCTTCGACCTGGTGGTCGGTCACGCCGTGCTGCACCACATCCCCGACGTCGAATTGTCGCTGCGCGAGGTGGTCCGGGTGCTCAAGCCCGGCGGCCGGTTCATCTTCGCCGGCGAGCCCACCACGGTCGGCAACTTCTACGCCCGCCGGCTGGCCGACCTGACCTGGAAGACGACGGTCGCCGCGATGAAGCTGCCCGGGATGGGCAGCTGGCGCCGGCCGCAGGAAGAGCTCGACGAGAACTCCCGTGCCGCTGCGCTCGAATGGATCGTGGACCTGCACACCTTCGAGCCCGCCGATCTGGAGCGGATGGCGGCCAACGCCGGGGCGGTCGACGTGCTCACCGCCAGCGAGGAGTTCACCGCCGCCATGCTGGGCTGGCCGGTACGGACCTTCGAATCGACGGTGCCGCCGGGCAAGCTCGGATGGGGCTGGGCGCGGTTTGCCTTTAGCAGCTGGACGGCCCTGAGCTGGGTGGACTCCAACGTATTGCGCCGGGTGGTGCCGAAGGGCTGGTTCTACAACCTGATGGTCACCGGGGTCAAGCCCTCCTGACCAGCGGGTACCGCTTCTCTCTGGCCGACGTCGGCTACCTGAGGTCGGCGGCCGGCGCAGCCGCCCTGGCCGAGGTCGCCGGCTTCGCCCTGAGTGACACCACCCGCGTTGCCGACATCGCCGCCATGCGGGGTCGCTTCGGGGACCGGACACCGGCACTGGCCGAGACCACCCTGCTGCGCCGACGGGCCTCGGCCAAGCTGGCCGAACTGCCGGGCACATCGCAGTGGCTGTTCACCGACGAGGCGCTGCAGCAGGCCAGCGCCGCGCCGGTGGCACGTCACCGGGCGCAGCGCATCACAGCGGCCGCGCCGCATGCCGTCGTGCACGACGTGACCTGCTCGGTCGGTACCGAATTGGCTGCGCTGTCGGAGGTGACCGATCGGGTGCTGGGCAGCGACCTGGACCCGGTACGGCTGGCGATGGCTCGCCACAACCTGGGCGGGGCGGCCCTGCTCTGTCTTGCTCAAGCCGACGCGTTGACCCCGGTCAGCCGCGACACGGTGGTGCTGGCCGATCCGGGTCGCCGCGGTGGTGGACGGCGCCGCTTCGACCCGGCCGGTTACGAGCCCGCCCTGGACCGGCTGCTGGATGTCTACGCAGGGCGCGACATCGTGGTAAAGACCGCTCCTGGAATCGATTTCGAGAAGGTTGGGATGCTCGGTTTTCAGGGCGAGATCGAAGTCACCTCGTGGCAGGCTTCGGTGCGCGAGGCCTGCCTGTGGTCGCCCGGCCTGTCCGGGCCGGGCGTGCGCCGCCGCGCGGTGATCCTGGATCGTGACGAGCAGGTCACCGACGCCGAACCCGACGACTGCGACGTGCGTCCGGTGGGGCGGTGGATCGTCGATCCGGACGGCGCGGTGGTGCGGGCCGGGCTGGTCCGCCAGTACGGCGCCCGGCACGGGCTCTGGCAGCTCGATCCCGACATCGCCTACCTGTCCGGTGATGAACTGCCGGACGGGGTGCGCGGATTCGAGGTGCTCGAGGAGCTGGCCTACAGCGAGAAGCGGTTGCGTCAGGCGCTGGCGGCGCTGGACTGCGGCGCCTTGGAGATCCTGGTTCGCGGTGTGCGTGAGGTACAGGCCGACCCCGATGGCCTGCGCCGGCGGCTGCGCCTGCGTGGGCAGCGGGCGCTGTCGGTGGTCATCACCCGCATCGGGACGGGGGCAGCGGCTCGGCCGATTGCGTTCGTCTGCCGTCCATCCCGCTGAGCAGCCCGGTAGGCTATGCGCTTCGGGGCCATTCCTGCTTGCTGCGGCAAGTCGAGACAAAGCGAGACGAACCGACGATGCGCATCATGGTGGCCGCCCTGTTGGCGGGCGGGGCGGTAAGCGGGTGGCTGGGCATACCGGGTCTGCCCTCGGCGATCGCGGCCTCGCCGTGTGCCGAACTGGGTGGAACCATCGAGTCCGGGGGGCTGTGTCACGTCCACTCCTCGAATGCCAGCTACACCCTGGACATGAAGTTCCCGGTCGACTACCCCGACCAGCAGACGCTGACCGACTACCTCGTGCAGAACCGCGACGGGTTCCTGACCGTAGCCAAGTCGCCCGGGTCGCGCGACATGCCCTATGAAATGGACGCCACCTCCGAGCAGCACCGCTCGGGCCAGCCGCCCAAGGGAACTCAGAGCGTCGTGCTCAAGATCTTCCAGGATCTCGGCGGCCCGCAGCCCTCCACTTGGTATCAGTCCTTCAACTACGATCTGGCGGCCCGCAAGCCGATCACCTTCGAGACCCTGTTCGCGCCCAACAGCAAGCCGCTGGAAGCGATCTTTCCGGTGGTGCAGCGCGACCTCGAGCGCCAAACCGGTGTGCCGGCGATCCTGATTTCGCCCGGTTCGGGGATGGACCCGTCGCATTACCAGAACTTCGCCATCACCAACGAGGACGTGATCTTCTACTTCGCGCCCGGCGAACTGCTGCCGATGAGCGCCGGTGCCACCTCGGTGAAGCTCCCGCGCACCGCGCTTCCGCCGCTGGCCGTCTGAGGCGAGCGCGAGCGCGGGCGACACCACCGCTAGACGGGGGCGAAGCTGAAGACCTGCCCGGCGCTGGTGGCGACCACCACCCGCCGGTCGAGGCCGACCGACACCCCGAGCGGAAACCCGCGCGATTCGGGCAGCGGATAGCTGTTGACGGTATGACCGTCGTTCGGGTCGAACACCAGCAGCGACGAACCGGCCGGGCCGACACTGGTGCCGGCGACCACGGTGTAGCCGACTTTTCCGGCCAGACTCGACGACGACAGCGGAATGGTGTCGTCGCGGCGCCACACCTGCTCGGCGTACTCACCGCGGTCGGCGAACGCGACCAGTTCGGTCTCCGGCCCGCCGCCGGAGACGATCAGCCCGCCGGGGGTCACCGCCGGTGGTGTCTGGGCCAGGAACTTCAGCGGTACCGACCATTTCTCCTTCCCGTCGGCCGCGTTGATCGCCCACAGCCGCTGGTCGCGTCCGTTGACGTAGACGGTGGAGCCGTCGGCGGACAGTACCGGGCTGGCCAGCACCCCGCCGGCGACCGCGTCGCTGGTCCACTCCTGGGTGAGCAGCGGAGTGCCGCCCGGGTGGTACTTGATCCCGACGAGTCCGGACTCCTTGGCACCCGGCTGCCACAGGCTCACCACCACGGTGTTGCTCGCCGGTGAGAAGGCGGGGGCGGCGGCGACCGGGCAGTCCGGCCGGGCGGCGGCGCAGTCGGCCAATCCGCGGCGGAAGTCGGTCGGGTCGACACCGTCCACCAGGTCCAGCGGGGTGCCGACGACGGTGCCGCGGTGCGCGTCGAAGACCAGCGTCTGACCCAGGTGGGTCACCACCAGCAGCAGCCCGTCGCCGAGGATCCGCGGCGTCGACGGCATTCCGATCACCGGTGCGCGCCAGCGGATCCACTGCGTGGGCGGAAACGACAGCATCGCACCCGGTTGGCCGACATAGACGTTGTCGAAGCCGTCGATGAGCGGGCCGAAGAACCCGCCGCCCTGATGCAACCGGGTGCACCAGCGCTGCCGGCCGTGGTCGGCGTTCTCCCACTGCATCAGCGAACAACCGGCCTCGGTCTGCCCGTTGAGCACCAGCCAGCCGTGCACGCCCAGCGCCGGTCCGGCTCCCAGCTCGCCCTTGACCGAGCGGGTCCAATCCAATTGCAGGTCGGTGGCCCCGGCGGTGGCGGTGTTGCTGCTGTTGGCGGCGTCGGCGTACTGGGCGGGCCAGCCCGGTGCGGGGGCGGCGTCCACCCACGAATCGGTGTTGGCGCAGCCGCCCATCGCCACGGCAACCGCCGTCGCCGCGATGACTGCCAGGACACCACGTCGCCGCAACACAGTGGCAATCCCCAATCATCGGCAGGCCAGTGAACGAGTCCAGGTGAGGGTAGCGCGTGGGCCGAATCCGCTCGCGTAGGCTTTCCGGCCATGACGACCATGTGGGGTGCTCCAATCCACAAGCGCTGGCGTGGCTCGCGCCTGCGCGACCCGCGCCAGGCCAAGTTCCTCACGCTGGCCTCACTGCGCTGGGTGCTGGCCAATAAGGCCTATACCCCGTGGTATCTGGTGCGGTATTGGCGGCTGCTGAAGTTCAAGCTGGCCAACCCGCACATCATCACCCGCGGCATGGTGTTCCTGGGCAAAGGCGTCGAGATTCAGGCCACCCCGGAGCTCTCCGAGCTCGAGATCGGCCGCTGGGTGCACATCGGCGACAAGAACACCATCCGGGCGCACGAGGGCTCACTGCGCTTCGGCGACAAAGTGGTGCTGGGTCGTGACAACGTCATCAACACCTATCTCGACATCGAGCTGGGTGACTCGGTGCTGATGGCGGACTGGTGCTATGTCTGCGACTTCGACCACAAGATGGACGACATCAACATGCCCATCAAGGACCAGGGCATTGTCAAGAGCCCGGTGCGGATCGGGCCGGACACCTGGATCGCGGCCAAGGTCACCATTCTGCGCGAGACCAGCATCGGCCGCGGCTGCGTGCTGGGCGCCCACGCGGTGGTCAAGGGCGTCATCCCGGATTACTCGATCGCGGTGGGCGCGCCGGCCAAGGTGGTCAAGAACCGCAAGCTGGCCTGGGAGACCTCGGCCGCCGAGCGCGCCGAGCTGGCCGCCGCGTTGGCCGACATCGAACGTAAGAAGGCGGCCCGGGGCTAGGGTCGTGCCGGTGACCCGACCGCGGGTCGTCATCGCGGGGCTGGGCGACAGCGGCGTGCTCACCGCGATCCGGCTGGCCAAGCACGCCGACGTCGCCGGCATCTCGGTGAAACCCGCCCTGGTGAGCGGCCAGGAGCTCGGTCTGCGGCTATCTCGCCCCCGGGACTGGGCGCGAGACTACTGGCTGCCGTTCGACCGGCTGCCCCGCCTGGACACGGTGCGCACCGTGCACGGCGCGGTGTCCGGTGTCGACCTCGACGCCCGAGCGGTGACCGTCGCGGGTGCCGACGGTGCGGCCCGCACCGAGCCCTATGACGCCCTGATCATCGCGACCGGGGTCAGCAACGGCTTCTGGCGCCGGCCCACGACACAATCGGCCGGCGACGTCGCCGCGGAGCTGACCGCCGCGCACAGCCGGCTGGCGAGCGCGCAATCGGTTCTCGTCGTGGGCGGCGGCGCCGCGGCTGTCAGCAGCGCCGCCCACATCGCCCGCACCTGGCCGGGCAAACGGGTCGACCTGTATTTCCCGGGGCCACGCCCCCTGCGCGAGCACCATCCTCGGGTCTGGAACACCGTCCAGCGCAGGCTGACCGCCGCCGGCGTGGTGCTCCACGCCGAACACCGGGCACTGGTGCCCGACGGGTTCGGGTGTGACCACATCACCGATGACCCGGTTCGGTGGAGCACCGGGCAGGACCCGGTATCGGCCGATGCCGTGCTGTGGGCGATCGGAAGGGTACGGCCCAATACCGACTGGTTGCCCGCCGAGCTGCTCGACGACGACGGCTTCGTTCGGGTGCTGCCCGACCTGCGGGTGCCCGGACATCCGGGCGTGTTCGCCATCGGCGACGTCGCGGCGACCGACCCGTTGCGCAGCTCGGCCCGCAACCGGGCGGACGGTCTACTGGCCCACAATGTGCGCGCCGCCTTCACCGGCGGAGCGCTACGCAACTACCGGCCACCCGGACGGCGCTGGGGTTCGGTGCTGGGTATGCAGCCCGAGGGCCTGGAGGTGTTCGCGCCGTCCGGACACGCGTTCCGGTTCCCGGCCTGGTCGGTCGAGCGGGTGCTGTTCCCGTGGATCGTCCGGCGCGGCATCTATCGCGGCGTGCGCCCCAACGATCCGCTGAAAGCTGCGAGAATCGGGTCATGACGACACCGGCATTCTCCGATGTGTACCGGGAGAAGTACCTGCTGCTGACGACGTTCACCAAGGACGGCAAACCCAAGCCGACCCCGGTGTGGGGGGCGCCGGTAGGGGACCGGCTACTGGTCATCACCGACGACGGATCGTGGAAAACCAAGCGGATCAACAACACTCCGCGGGTCACCATCCAGAAATGCGGAGTCCTGGGCAAACCGAAAGGAGATCCCGTCGAGGCGCTGGCCCGGGTGCTGCCCAAATCGCAGACCCGGCGGGTCTACGACGCCGTCGTCAAGCGGTACTGGTGGCATGCCTGGTGGTTCGTTCCGCACTCGATCGTGCGCGGTGGCATCGACAAGGTGCACATCGGCCTGGAGATCACCGCCGCACCCGCGAGTGATTCTCAGCCGAACTCGAGCAGCGTGTAGGCGCCGCGGAAGTTCTTCGTGGGCCGCCACTGCCAGAAGGCTGGAAACACTGTTCTGAAGAAGAACCCGCGGCCTTGCGGCATCGGCACGTCGTGCACCGCGGTGATACCGGGCACCGTCTGCGGCAGCTGGGCGAGTTGCCGCGCCGAGAGGCTGAACGGCATCGGCGGCACGCGATAGTGCCTGGAGGAACGCATCCCGCGCGGAGCCAGCTTCTTGACCACGGTAGGCGGGACGTCGAAGAACATCTGACCGCCGGGGAATCGGGCCGCGCATGCGGCGATGAGGTCCATCGCCTGGCTCGGCTGCAGATACATCAGCAGGCCTTCGGCGGTGATGAAGACGCCGGCCCTGGTGTCGACCCGCGCCATCCAACTGAGGTCCAACGCCGACTGCGCGAGATTGGTGATGCGCGACGAGGCCGGCAGCAACTGTTCTCGAAGCCGCATGACAGGCTCCAAATCTACTGACACCCAACGGAATCGCGGATCCGGGATTGCACTGTTCAAGCGCCAGAAGCTGGTTTGGAAGCCTTCGGCAAGCGCGACGACCGTCGCGTCAGGGTGCTCACCGAGATACGCCATCGCACACCGATCAACGGCCAGCGACCGCAAAGCCATCTCCTGGCCACGACGCCCGAACTTCTCGAAGTCGAACGAGATGGACTCGACGAGCCGAATAGCCTCCGGGTCGTCGATGACGGCGTCGGACTGCGCCGCCTGATATGCCCGTCCGTTGAGCGTCATCAGGGCGGTCTCCGAAACTCCGTTCAGCGCACGGGCGTCGACTTTGGATTCGGAGGGACGGTCCATCACGCCCATGGTAACGGAGAAATCGTTGGGCGGGCTCGGTGTCCATCTAGGGTTTCAGCGCGGGCAGCACCTTGTCGACCAGCAGTCGCAGGCTCTGCCAACCCTCGTCGAGCGGCAGCCCGCCGATCAACGGATGCAGGGTCACCCCGGTGCGGCCGGCGCGGCACTGCGCGACCAGTTCGTCGGGGGTGAGCACCTCCACCGTTGCCGACGCGCGCAGCTCGTCGATTGTGGCGGCCGGGCTCTCGTTGGGGCGGGGCACACCGGGAACCGACCATGAACTGTATTCGACTGCCTCGCATAAGAAATAGTCACCGCACCGGGCCCACGCCGCCTCCGGGTCGGTGCTCAGATGCGTCACGGTGTTGCCGTTCTCGGGGCTGAACACGAAACCCTGTCTGCCGTTGCGTTCCAATTCAGCCCGATACACCGCTTCGATCTCGGGCATCGGCATCGGCGGGGAGAAGGGCAACCCGAACCGGGCGGCCCGACGGGCGGCCGCAGCGCTCATCCCGCCGATGAACAACACCGGATGCGGCTTGGTGTACGGCTTGGGGGTGACCTGGACCGACCGGCCGTGGTACTCGAATGGCTCGTCTCCCCAGGATCTGAGCAGCACGTCGAGGCAGTCGTCCATCAAGCGGCCCCGCCGCCGGAAGTCCTTGCCGACAGCGTGGTATTCCTCTGGGCGGTAACCGATTCCGGCCACGTAACTGACCCTTCCGGCGGACAGGTGATCGAGCACCGCGATGTCCTCGGCGAGTCGTACCGGATCGTAGAGCGGCACCAGCAGCGCGTTGACGCTGATCCGGATCGTGCTGGTGCATCCCGCGACGGCGGCGGCCAACAACAGCGGGGCGGGCAACCAGCCGGTGGCCGCGAGATGATGTTCTTCGCAACCGATCGCGGTCACCCCGTTGGCGTCGGCGTAGGAGGCCATCTGCAGCGCCACCCGGTACCGCTCGGCATGCTCGGCGCCGGGGACGTTGGTCATGTTCAGGCGCAGGGCGCTCAGTAGTGGCATGGGGCTGACCGGTCACCTCCTGGGCGTCACCGTAGCGTACGAAATGATCAATCGATTGATTAGCCAGCGGGCTCGCCGTTAGCCTAGGACGGTGACCGAACCGTCGACCCAACTGCTGATCGACGGCGCGCTGGCTGGCGGTGGCGCGGGCACATTTCGCACCGTCAACCCGGCCACCGAAGAACCTCTCGGACAGGCTGCCGATGCCGACGCCGCCGATCTCGACCGCGCCATCGCCGCCGCCCGCACCGCGTTCGACTCCTCGGACTGGTGCCGTGACACGGCGCTACGGGTGCACTGCCTGCGCCAGCTACGCGACGTGCTCAACGACGAGATCGAGACACTGCGTGAAATCACCATCGCAGAGGTCGGCGCACCGCGTTCGCTGACCTACCGCGGCCAGCTGCAGACTCCGGTGGACGACCTGGGTTTCCCCGCCGCCACCGCGGAGAATTATCCCTGGCAGGTGGACCTGGGCGTGGCTGCCCCGCTGGGTATCACCACCGCGCGCACCGTGGTGCGGGAACCGTTCGGCGTGGTCGGTGCGATCACGCCGTGGAACTTCCCGCATCAGGTCGCCTTCGCCAAACTCGGGCCGGCACTGGCGGCGGGTAACACCGTCGTCCTCAAGCCGGCGCCCGACACCCCCTGGTGCGCCGCCGAAGTCGGCCGGATCATCGCCGAGAAGACCGACTTTCCGCCCGGCGTGGTCAACATCGTCACCGCATCCGATCACCGCATCGGCGCCCGGCTCGCCGCGGACCCACGGGTCGACGTGGTCTCCTTCACCGGCTCGACGGCGACTGGCCGCTCGGTGATGACCGCTGCGGCCCAGACCGTCAAGAAGGTCTTCTTGGAGCTCGGCGGCAAGTCGGCGTTCGTGGTCCTCGATGACGCCGACCTGGCCGCCGCGTGCACGGTCGCGGCATCGACGGTGGCGATGCACGCCGGGCAGGGCTGCGCGCTGACCACCCGGCTGCTGGTGCCACGCGAGCGCTACGGCGAGGCACTCGATGCGGTGGCCGTCGCCATGTCGCGGATCCCGGTGGGCGACCCCAGTGACCCGAAAACCCTGTGCGGGCCGCTGATCTCGGCGCGGCAAAGAGACCGGGTGCAGTCCTACCTGGACCTGGCGATAGCCGAGGGCGGAACGTTTGCCTGCGGAGGCGGCCGACCGGCCGGCCTGGACCGGGGCTTCTTCATCGAGCCGACGGTGATCGGCGGGCTGACCAACACCGCCCGGGTGGCCCGCGAGGAGATCTTCGGCCCGGTGTTGGTGGTGTTGACTCACGACGGTGACGCCGACGCGCTGCGGATCGCCAATGACTCGCCGTATGGGCTGTCGGCCACCGTCTTCGGGTCCGACGACCGCGCCGCCCGGATGGCCTCCGGATTGCGTGCCGGGACCGTCAACGTCAACGGTGGCATGTGGTACTCCGCCGACGTGCCGTTCGGCGGCTACAAGCAGTCCGGCATAGGCCGGGAGATGGGGCTGGCCGGATTCGAGGAGTATCTGGAGACCAAGGTGGTCGCGACCGCGATCCGGGGCCTCTGATGGCCGGACTGCCCGACGCCCAGGTGTTGGCCGCGCTGCTGGCGCTGCGCGACGGCGCCGAGGACACGCCGCCGCCCGCGGTCGGCGATGTCGCCACCCGCCGCAGCAACGCGGGTCACACGTTCCGCCGGGCGCTGGCGTCGCGGCCGCCGGTCACCGGCGTACAGACCCAGGAGTTCTCGTTCGACCGTGCCGGCGCCACCCTGCGGTTGCGCTGGTACCGGCGGGCCGGAATCGATCAGCCCGGCAGCGCCGCGCTGTATCTGCACGGTGGCGGGATGATCCTGGACCTCGAACGCCTCGGCGCGCTCTACGACGCGGCCGTGCGCGGCTACGTCGCCGCCTCCGGGGTGCCGATGCTGGTCGTCGACTATCGGGTCGCCCCGGAGTTCCCGCATCCGACTCCGCTGGAGGACTGCTACGCCGCGCTGCGCTGGCTTGCCGACCACGCCGGCGAGCTGGGCGTCGACGCGTCCCGGCTGGCGGTGATGGGCGACAGTGCCGGCGGCGGCCTGGCGGCCGGGGTGTGCCTGCTGGCCCGGGACCGCGGCGGGCCGGCGATCAAAGCTCAATTGTTGATCTACCCGATGCTCGACGACCGGACCCGTGCGGCGACGGAGCCGGCCACGCTGCTCACCTGGAGCTACGACGACAACGCCACCGGCTGGGGGGCTCTGCTCGGCGACGGCGTCGCCGACGGCTACGCCGCTCCGGCCCGCGCCGACGACCTGGCCGGCCTGCCGCCGGCCTACCTCGATGTCGGCGGGCTGGACATCTTCGCCGAGGAGGACGTCGCCTTTGCTCACCGGCTGATCGCCGCGGAGGTCCCCGTCGAGTTGCACGTGTACCCCGGCTGCCCGCATGCGTTCGATCTGTTGGCGCCCGGTGCCGATGTGTCGCAACGGGTTATCGCGCACCGAGTAAGGTGTCTGGCATCGCTGTAGTCGCATCGAAGAACGTGTGTAGGGCCGACTCGTCACCGCCGATCTCGGCCGGTGCGGCGCCGTCGTCGAGTGCCGGCCACTTCGTTGCCTTCGACACCCCCGAGCAATCCGCAGCGTCGATCCGCGACCGGCACGCCCCTTCGGGGTCATAGTGGCCTACGACGCCCAGCTGGCCTCCCGGGTGCGGGAGCTGTTCGCCGATGGCCCACCGGTGCTGGAAAAGGCGATGTTCGGCGGACTGGCGTTCCTGGTCGCCGGGAAGATCGCGGTCGCCGCCAGTGCCGACGGCGGGCTGCTGGTGCGGGTCGGTGCCGCCCGCGCCGGCGAGATCTTGCGGACCACCGCCGCGCAGCCCATGGAGATGGGAGGGCGGACCATGCACGGCTGGGTCCATGTCGATGCCGGGCACCTGAGCTCCCGGCGTCAGCTCGCCGAATGGATCGATATCGGAATCGCGGCCGCGGCAAACGCTTAGAACAATGTGCCGCGCAGGAGATCTGCGGCGCAGCGCAGGGTGGCGCGGTAGGCGGCCGGGGAAAGCTGCGCTTTCTGCTCGGTCAATCCGCGCGTCAGTGCGTACACCGCGTCCGCGGCAGCCTCGGCTCCGACCCCGGAGGCCAGCGCCCCGCCGTGCTTGGCTTCGGTGAGGATCTCGCCGATGACGTCGCGCAACGGTGGTACCTCACCGGTCGCGCGATCGAACGCGGCCAGGTGGGGGTGGTCGCGCACCAATCGGTCGGCTTCGTCGAGCACTGCGACAAGCCGATCCACCACGTTGCCGCTGCGCCGCGCGGCGGCGTGCAGCCGGGGCAGTGCGATCCCGCGGGCGGTGGCCACGGCTTCGGCAAGCAGGTCGGCCTTATTCGGAAAATGGTGGTACAGGCTGCCGCTGGTCATCTCCGCGGCGGTCGCGATCTGGCGGATCGTCGCGCCCGAACACCCGACCTCGGCCACACACCGGATCGCCGCGGCGATGATCCGCTGTTGGGTCTGGTCGGCGGTGGTCCCGGCCGGCCGACCCCGTGACGAGGGCGGGAGGGGCATGATCACTGGAGTATGGCCGTCGGCGATCTGGCCGGTCAAACACCGCGCCGGTTGCCGGCGACCCCGGTGGGCCGCTGGGAGGATACGCACATGACGACACCGCAACTGGGTCGCCCGGTCGGCGCAGTCGGCGAACAGACCCGGCAGCGGATCATCGCGGCCACCATGCGCTGCGTGGCCGAATTGGGCTACTCGCGCACGACGATCCGCCAGATCGCCCGCACGGCCGGGGTCACCAGCGCCAACATCTACAACTATTTTCCCAACAAGGCCGAATTGGTGGCGGCGGCGATCGCCACGCGCGCCGAAATCGCGCTGCCACGGTTGCGGCGGGCCGCCCAGCGTCCGGGATCAGCGGTCGACCGTATCGAGGCGGTGCTCGACGAGTCCGGTCACCTGATGCGCGAGCATCCCGACCTCGCCACGTTCGAGTGGGCGATCCGGGCCCAGAGCGCGGTCAGGGTGTACCCGGGGGAGGCCGGCTACGTGGGACTCGAGGCGTTGCGCGACATCATCACCGGCATCGTCGACGATGCCGGCGGTCAGCACGGATCGGTTCGGAAAGCCGCGGGTGAGGTCACCTATGCGCTGGTCTTCGGCCTGACCGAGCTGGCCGCGACCGGCTCGCCGGAGGCGTATCACGCGGCGCTGGCCGCCGCGAAGCGGTTGATCCGGGGAACCCTGTTCGACACCCATTGATGTGATCAACTGATTGATTATATGCTGAGCGGATTGCTGGGCCGGTTGTGATCCGGAGGTGCCTCGATCGTGGCGGACCGCCAGGATGGCCAGGACGTGGCCTTCGACCCGGATGCTTTGCGCGACAAGTATTCCCGGGAGCGTCAGCGTCGGCTGCGTACCGACGGCATCGAGCAGTACGTCGAGGTGGCGGGTCGCTTCGCGAGGTTCGCCGACGATCCGTGGGCCGATCCGGGTTTCACTCGGGAACCGCTGTTTGACGAGGTCGACGTCGCCATCGTCGGCGCCGGCTTCGGTGGACTGCTGACCGGCGCCCGGCTGCGCGAGCTCGGCGTGCACAGCATCCGGCTGATCGACAAGGCGGCCGACGTGGGCGGCACCTGGTATTGGAATCGGTATCCCGGCATCGCCTGTGACGTGGAGTCCTACGTCTACATGCCGCTGCTGGAAGAGCTCGGCTACGTCCCCAGCGAGAAATACGCCAAAGGGCCGGAGATCTTCGAGCACTGCCGGCGCATCGCCGGCCATTACGACCTGTACCGCGACGCCTGCCTGCAGACCGAGGTCCTTGAAATCCGTTGGGAACCCGCGACATCGCGCTGGGTCATAGCCACCAACCGCGGGGATGCGATCAGGGCCCGATTCGTGTCGATGGCCAACGGATACCTGCAGAAACCGAAGCTGCCGGGCATCCCGGGGCTCGACGAATTCGCCGGCCGGGCGTTTCACACCAGCCGCTGGGATTACGACTACACCGGCACCGCCTTGGAGCGCCTGGGCGACAAGCGGGTCGGAATCATCGGAACCGGTGCCACCGCGATCCAGTGCGTGCCACGGCTGGCCGAGGCGGCGGGGCATCTCGATGTCTTCCAGCGCACGCCCTCCACGGTGGACGTGCGGGGTAACCGGCCGACCGACCCGATGTGGGCAGCGGAACTGCAGCCCGGCTGGCAGCAGCGGCGCATGGAGAACTTTCAGATCCTCACCGCCGGCGGCGACGCCGACGAGGACCTGGTCGATGACGCCTGGACCAGCCTCACCAAGAAGCTGCCGATCGTCACCGGTGACAGCGGAGCAGTCGACCAATCCGCCCGCGCCGAGCTGGCCGACTTCGTGAAGATGGAGGAGATCCGCGGCCGGGTCGAGGAGTTGGTGACCGATCCGGCCACCGCCGAAGCCCTCAAGCCGTGGTACGGCTACTTCTGCAAACGGCCCTGCTTCCACGACGAGTACCTGCAGGCCTTCAACCGTGCCAACGTCACCCTGGTCGATACCCGCGGCCGCGGCGTCGAGCGGATCACCCGGGCCGGTGCGGTGGTCGACGGCACCGAATACCGGCTCGACTGCCTGGTTTTCGCGACCGGTTTCGAGGTGGGTACCGACTATTCCCGGCGCACCGGATTCGAGGTCATCGGCCGCAACGGTGTGACACTGACCGACAAGTGGGCCCACGGGGTGCGCACCTTCCACGGCCTGCACACCCATGGGTTCCCGAACTGCTTCATCGAGAGCATCGCCCAATCGGGGTTCACGGTGAACTTCCCCTATCTGATCGACACCCAGTCGCGCCACGTGGCCTGGGTGATCGCTCGGGCGCTGCAGCAGGGGATCACCGCGCTGGAAGCCACCGCGGCCGCCGAGCAGAGCTGGGTCGAGACCGTGGTGCAGCGCTCCGAGTTCATCGCCGGCCGCCGCGAGGCGTGTACCCCCGGCTACTACAACCGTGAGGGTCACGCGAACGCCCGGCTGCGTCAGGACAGCTTCTTCTTCGGCAGCCCAACCGAATACGCCGACATCCTGGGTTCCTGGCGAGACGCCGGGGCACTCGACGGGCTCGAGATCACCCGATAGTGGTCGCCGAATCGAGGCCGAAGTCGATGACGCCCCTGACCAAGGTGCCGGCGGTCAGATCGGCGTAGGCGTCGTTGATCTCGTCGAGACGGTAACGCTTGGTGATCATCTCGTCGAGCTGCAGTCGTCCCGCCTCATACAACGTGGCCAGCAGCGGGATGTCGGTCCGCGGGTTGCACGACCCGAAGACCGTGCCGCACAAGCTCTTGTTCATCAGCACCAGATCCTGCGGGTCCAGACCCGTTCGGGTGCCCTGCACCGACATTCCGGTCAGCACACACCTCCCCGCTTTGCGGGTCAGCCGCAGCGCGTCTTCGACATCGGAGTCGGCGATCATCGACGGGGACACCACCACGGCGTCGGCCATCACACCGCGGGTCAACTCGGCGACCAACTCGAAGGCCTCGGCTGCGGTGGCCGCGGTGTGGGTGGCGCCGAACGTCTGTGCCGACTCCCGTTTGAGCGCAACGGGGTCCACCGCGACGATCCGGACGGCCCCACTGATACGGGCCCCCTGCACGGCGGCCATGCCGATGCCGCCCGCCCCGATGACCACGACCGTGTCTCCGCCGCGCACCCGGGCGCGATAGGCCGCCGATCCGTATCCGGTGGGCGCCGCGCAGGCCAGCAGGGCGGCGGGCAGCAGCGGCAGCTGCGGTTCTATCTTGACCAGCGACGCCGCCGAGACGACGGTGTGCTCGGCGAACGCACCGATCTTCGACACGTGCGCCAGATCCCGCCCGTCGCGGTCGTGGTGTCGGAAGGTCCCGTCGGTGGGCATGCCCGGCAACATCGTTCCCGCGCCGGCGTCACAGATGTACTCCATTCCCGAAGCGCACCAACGGCACCGTCCGCACACCGCGACGAACGACGTCACCACGTGATCGCCGGGGGAGAGGCCGGTGACCCCGTCCCCGACCTCGACGACCACTCCCGAGCCTTCGTGGCCCCCGATCGTCGGGGCCGTCGGCGACTGCTGCGACGGGCCGGCCAGGTGCCCTTGGCGGATGTGTTCGTCGGAATGACACAGCCCCGCCGCCGCCAGCTGGACCAGGACCTCGCCGGCACGTGGCGGATCGAGCTCGAACTCCTCGATCGACCAGGGGGCGCCATAGCGCCGCAGGATGGCGGCGCGGCTCCTCATTCGCGGCCGCCCGAGGGCCTTGACGGCCACCAGATCCGGTCGCCGATCAGGGTGAACAACGCCGGGATGACCAGGGTGCGCACCACGAATGTGTCCAACAGGATCCCGATCCCGACGATGATGCCCAACTGGGTCAGCACGATCAGCGGCAGCACACCGAGCACGCAGAACACCGCCGCCAGAACGATTCCGGCGCTGGTGATCACGCCGCCGGTGGCGGCGACCGCGGCCACCATGCCGTCACGGGTCCCGTGCCCGGCGCTCTCCTCGCGGCCACGAGTCACCAGGAAGATGGTGTAGTCGACGCCGAGCGCGACCAGGAACAGGAACGCGAACAGCGGTGTGCTGTTGTCCAGTGCGGGGAAGCCGAACAGGTGGATGCTGGCCCAGCCGCCCAGACCGAGTGCGGCCAGCGCGCTGAGCACGGTCGCGGCGACCAGCACCGGTGGCGCCAGCGCGGCGCGCAGCAGCGCGTAGAGCACCACCAGGACGACCACCAGGATCGCCGGGATCAACACCCGGCGGTCGCGGTCTGCGGCGTTGCGGATGTCGAGCGCCTGGGCGTCGGCGCCGCCGACCAGCGCACCGGGGTCCACGGCCCGGACCGACTCCCGCAGTGCCGTGACGGTGTCGAATGCCCTGTCGGTCGACGGTGCGGCGTCGATCACGACCGACCACCGAGTCGAGCCGGCCGGCGACAGGCCGGTGGGGACCGCCGACGTCACCCCGGGGACACCCGTGATGGCCTCGCGCAGTTGCGCCGTGCGGGCGGTGGCACCGATGACGACCGTCGGGTCGGACGCGCCGCCCGGGAAGTGTTCGGCCAGCGTCTGGAAGCCGGTCACCGAGTCGGCTCGGACCCGGAACTGATCGGTTTGGGAAAGGCCGATCCGAGTGCCCAGCAGCCCGGTCGTCAGCAGCGCCAGCAGCACCACCGCGATCCCGCAGACCGGGACCGGCCGACGGCCCACCATATCGGCCACCCGGCGCCAGCCGGTGTCCGTCGCATTCTCACCGACACGGGGAATGAACGGCCAGAAGATGTTTCGTCCGCACAACGCCAGCAGCGGGGGGAGAACGAACAGCACGAACACCGCCGCCACGATTAGTCCGCAGGCCGCGCAGATCCCCAGGCTGCGGGTGCTCGGAATGCTCGCGGCGATCAGGGTCAGCAGGGCCAGCACGACGGTGGCGTTGCTGGCCAGAATGGCCGCGCCGGCGGCGCGGACGGCGGCACGCAGTGCGCCGCGGTGGTCGGCGCATCGGCGCAACTCCTCGCGGTAGCGGGAGATCAGCAGCAGGGCGTAGTTCGTGCCGGCGCCGAACACCAGCACGCTGGTGATCCCGGACGTCGAGCCGTCGAAGGTGACCCCGGTCGCGCCGGCGATCAGGCCGCCCACCACGGTGGCGACCCGGTCGGCGAACGCGACGCTCAACAGCGGCAGCAGCCACAGCACCGGTGAGCGGTAGGTGACGATCAACAGCAGGGCCACCACCAGCGCGGTCACCGCCAGCAAGGTGACGTTGGCGCCGGAGAAGGCGTCGGCGATGTCGGCGCCGAACGCGGGACCGCCGGTGACGTGGCCGGCGAGCTGGCCGGGCAACCCGCCGGTCACCGCCGACCGCAGCGCCTGCACCGCGTCGCGGAGCGCGAATCCGGAGAGCGCAGTGCTCAACTGCGCGGTGGCGATCGCCGCTTTGGCGTCGGCGGAGACCGCTACCGGAGCTGTCGCACCGGGTAGTGCCTGCGGAACCTTCTGCATCCGCTCGTGTGCCTGCGCGACCGCCGCCAGGTCGGCCTGCGTCAAAGCCGAGCCGTCTCGGCGGGTGACGACCAGGATCGCCGTCGCCTGGTCACCACCGGGGAACTCGCGCTGCGCCGCGTCGGCTTCGGCGGACTCCGAGGCCCCGGGCAGCAGGGTGGGCGATGAGGTGGCGTCGGTGGTGGCACCGCCCAACGCCATCAGCGCGGCAGAGGCGGCGAGGACCGCAAGTGCCACCAGCCACGAACGACGGTGCGTGACTACGGCGGCGAAACGGTCCCACACGCGAGTGGCTACCGGTCCGGCAGCGCGTGTTCGATGATCGGCCGGCGCGGTTGTGGTTCGCGTTCGCGGCGTTTGGCGGCCAGGTACACCTGTGCGGTCCCGTCGGCGACGGTGTGCCAGTCGAAGTCCGCGCTGAGCCGGTCCCGGGCGGCCACGGCGCGGTGCTGCGCCGCGGCCGGGTCGTCGAGCACCGCGCACACCGCCGAGGCCAGCGCAGGCACGTCGCGCGGCGGGCACGACATACCGGTGTCACCGTCGATCACCGCCTCACCAAGGCCGCCGACGTTCGATGCCACCAGCGGGGTACCGGCGGCGGCGGCCTCCAGTGCGGCCAGCCCGAACGGCTCGTAATGACTGGGCAGCACGGCGGCGTCTGCGGAATGAAGCTGTGCCAGTAGCTCGTCATGGTCCAGCCGCCCCACGAAGCGGGTTGCTTTGAGCACCCGGTGTTTTCGGGCGCACTCGATCAGCCAGTCCTGTTGGGTGCCGTCGCCGGCGACAGTCAGCGTCGTGCCCGGGTGTACCCGCCGGATCCGCGGCAGTGCCGCGATGGCGTCGTGTACGCCCTTCTCGTACTCGAGCCGCCCGACGAACAGCAGTTCCGGCGGGCCGGTGCGGGGCCGGCGGCGTGCGAACGGCCAACGTGCGGCGTCGATTCCGTTGGGGATCACGGTGGTTTCGGCCAGCCCGGGGCCGAACAGGTCGGCGATCTCGTCGCGCATGGAGGCCGAACACGTGATCAAGGAGTCTGACTCGCGCACCAGCCACGATTCCACCGCGTGCACCTGCCGGCTCAGCCGGCCTGACACCCAGCCGGAGTGTCGACCGGCCTCAGTGGCATGGATCGTGGAAACCAAAGGCACATCGTAGAATTCGGCCAGCGCGATCGCCGGGTGTGCGACCAGCCAGTCGTGGGCGTGCACCAGGTCGGGGCGCCAGGACGTCTGGCCGCCGTCGGTCTTCAAGGACAGTCCGGCGCGCACCATCGAGTGACCCATCGCCAGGGTCCAGGCCATCATGTCGTCGCCGAAGGAGAACTCGTGCGGATCCTGAGCCGCGGCGACGACCCGCACGCCCTCGCTGATCTCGTCCGACAGGGGGTGGGTGCTCGGGTCGGTACCCGAAGGCCGTCGGGCCAGCACGACGACGTCGTGCCCGGCGGCGGCCAGCGCGGTCGACAGGTGGTGGACGTGCCGGCCCAACCCGCCGATCACCACCGGTGGGTATTCCCACGACACCATCAGGATCTTCACGCGGCTGTTCCTTGTCGGCGCGGTCGGCGCGGTCGGCGCGAGCGTGCGCAGAGACGCTCGTATCGCGGCGTGTCGCGCCCGTGACACGCACGGTCGCGCGGGAGGGGGGTCACCGTGGCAGCCTACGGGCATCCAGCGCGCCGAACAGACCGTCCGCCCGATTCCATCCCTCGGCGAGCCGTTCGGCCGCGTCGCGATGCCCCGACGCCAGTGCCTCGGCGATCTCCCGGGTGGCGTGGGCGTGCAGCTGCGCCCGGTAGCGGGCGTAGTCGGCGGCGGAGTCCTTGCTCACCATGAACGGCCAGTCACTGGACACCGTCAGCAATGCCTCCCGCAGGATCTGATCGGCGACCCGGTCGCGGGGAGCGGGGCCCGACGGCGCCGTCTGCGCCACGGCCTTGTCGACGGCGCCCAGCGCGGTGTCGACCACCTCGGTGTTCAACTGCACCAGGTCGGCGACCTTCTCGCCGGACCACACCTGCCAATCCTTGCCCGACCCCCACGAGCCGGGGGGTAGTTCGACCGCATCGCCGACGAACCCGGCGTTGATCGCGTCGGACAGGGTGCCGACACGAACCCCGGCCTCCGGCAGCGCCCGCAGCACCCGGGCCAGCCACAGCGGTCCCTCGTACCACCAGTGGCCGAACAGTTCGGTGTCGAACGCGGCGACCACGTGGGCGGGGCGGCCGATGCGTTCGGATTCGCGCCGGAGCCGGTTGCGGACCACCTCGACGAAATCGGCGACGTGGGCGTCGACTGCCGCCTCGGCGCGCTGCGGGTCGTAGGGCGCCTTGTGGTCGGGGTCGACGTTGCGGCCGGTGACTCGGGACGGTTTGAGACCGGTGCGATGGTCGTAGGTGTGAAAGTCCCGGTAGGCGCCGTGTCCCGGGTATCCGGACTTCGGCGACCACACCCGATAGCTGACCTGCAGGTCGCGGCCGAACGCGATCACGTCGGTCTCGCCGACCGGACGGCCCAGCGCGGTGTCGCCGTGCAGCGACGGCCCGTCGACCATGAAGTGCGACACCCCGGCCGCGGCGTAGCCGTGCTCGAGGCCGGGCGCGTACGCACATTCCGGCGCCCAGATCCCCGCGGGGGTGTGGGCCAGTCGCGCCTGGGCGTCGGCCAGCCCCTCGCGCAGCGCGAACTCCCGCAGTCGCGGCGCCAGCAGGGGCTGGAACGGGTGGGCCAGCGGGCCGCCGAGCAGTTCGACGGTGCCGGCCTGAGCCAGTTCGCGCAGCAGTGGGCTGGCACCGTGTCGCCACAGCAGCGAGAACTCCTGGAGGGCCTGCTCGGCCGCGGCGCATTCGTGCCGGCCGAAGTCGCGCAGGTCCGCCAGCGTGGTGGCCTGGGTGGCGCGCAGCTGCCAGTTCGCCAGCCAGTGGTGCATGCCGTCGAGGCAGTAGGGATCGTCGAGTTGGGCGGCGACCACCGGCGTCACCCCGAGGGTGAGCAGGTTGCGCCGGCCCTCGGCGGCCAATGTCCGCAGCACCCGCATCAGCGGCAGGTACGCCGCCGACCAGGACTGGTAGAGCCACTCCTCACCGACGGGCCAACGGCCGTGGTGGGCCAGCCAGGGTAGGTGGGTGTGCAGCACCAGGGTGAACTGGCCCGGCACCGCATCGCTGCTGGGCTTCTGGGTCACGGCCGCACCGCGATCGCGACCAGATCCAGACTGTCATCGATATCCGGGCTGTCGTGCGCCCGGCCGTCCTCGACGATCTCGAAGTCCGCGGTGCGCACCGCGGCGACGTCGCGGGTCAGTTCGTCTGGCCACGGCGCGTCGGCCAGCGCGCGTTCGATCTGGGCGTCGATGATCGAGCCGCCGTGCCGGGCGTCCATCTCCCGCAGTGCCGGCCCGTGAAAGACGCCGTAAACCCCGTCCATTTCGAATCCGCCGTCGACGAGCAGCGCCGTCAGCTCGGCGGCGTTGAGCTCGCGGGTGTGGAACGGGTTGATCGGGGTGTCGCGGCCGGGGGAGAAGGTGATCCGGTTGGGGGTGGAGATCATCAGCAGTCCGCCGGGACGCAACACGCGGGCGCACTCGGCGATGAACTGCGCCTGGTCCCACAGGTGCTCGATGACCTGAAAATTGACGACGACGTCCACCGCGGCGTCGGGCAGCGGCAGCGCGGCGAGATTGCCCTGGATGGCCTCCACCCGCGGATAGCGGGCGCGCACATGCGCCACCGCGGCGTCGTCGTAGTCCAAGCCGATCACCCGGCGGGCCGCGCGGGCGATCAGATCGGCGCCGTAACCCTCGCCGCAGCCGGCCTCCAGCACGTCGAGGCCGGCACAGCGCGGCGCCAGCTGTTCATAGACGACCTCGTGGCGGCGGAACCAGTAGTTCTCGACGTCGAGCCCGGGAATGGTCCGCTCGCCGGTCAGCACCAGGGTGGTGTCGGCGGGGGAGTCGGGACCCTCAGTGGATTTCATTGCCTAGGCAGGCTAACCCGAACCGTGCGTTACACGAACCGGCTACCCCGCAGTGGCTCTATCACGACCCGCTACTCTGTACACGCGAACCGCACTAAGTTACCCATCAGTAACATTGCCGTGCGGCTGCGTGAATCGTGACCCAGTCCTGCGGCCGGCCGTCGCAGGACCCCTTCGAGGAGGACTAACCACACTCATGACGAACATCGTGGTCCTGATCAAACAGGTCCCAGACACCTGGTCGGAGCGCAAGCTCAGCGACGATGACTTCACGCTGGACCGTGACGCCGCCGACGCGGTGCTCGACGAGATCAACGAGCGGGCCGTCGAAGAGGCGCTGCTGATTCGGGAGAAGGAAGGCGCGGAGGGCACGGTCACCGTGCTGACCGCCGGTCCCGAGCGGGCCACCGAGGCGATCCGCAAGGCGCTGTCGATGGGAGCCGACAAGGCCGTTCACCTCCTCGACGACGGCATGAAGGGTTCCGACGTCGTGCAGACCGGCTGGGCGCTGGCCCGGGCACTGGGCGCCATCGAGGGCACCGAGCTGGTCATCGCCGGCAACGAGTCCACCGACGGTGTCGGCGGCGCGGTTCCGGCGATCATCGCCGAGTACCTGGGCTTGCCGCAGCTGACCCACCTGCGCAAGCTGACCGTCGAGGGCGGCAAGGTCACCGGCGAACGCGAGACGGACGACGGCGTGTTCACCCTGGAGGCGTCGCTGCCGGCGGTGGTGAGCGTCAACGAGAAGATCAACGAGCCGCGTTTCCCGTCCTTCAAGGGCATCATGGCCGCCAAGAAGAAGGAAGTCACCGTGCTCACCCTGGCGGAGATCGGGGTCGAGGGTGACGAGGTCGGTGTCGCCAACGCCGGGTCCAAGGTGACTGCTTCGACACCGAAGCCGCCGAAGACGGCCGGCGAGAAGGTGACCGACGAGGGCGACGGCGGCACCAAGATCGCCGAGTACCTGGTTGCCCAGAAGATCATCTAGGCGATCCCCGGACTTAGAGAAAGACGAAGACAAATATGGCTGAAGTACTGGTGCTCGTCGAGCACGCCGAAGGAGCCCTGAAGAAGGTCAGCTCCGAACTGATCACCGCCGCGCGAGTGCTCGGCGAACCGTCCGCGGTCGTCGTCGGTGCCCCGGGCACCGCCGCCCCGCTGGTCGACGGGCTGAAGGAGGCCGGCGCCGCGAAGATCTACGTCGCCGAGTCCGACGTGGTGGAGAACTACCTGGTCACCCCGACCGTCGACGTCCTTGCCGCGCTCACCGAATCGGCGACCCCGGCCGCGGTGCTGATCGCCGCCAACGCCGACGGCAAAGAGGTCGCCGGCCGGCTGGCGGCCCGGATCGGATCCGGTCTGCTGGTCGACGTGGTGGAGGTCAAGGAGGGCGCCAAGGTGGTGCACTCCATCTTCGGCGGTGCCTATACCGTCGACGCCGAGCCCACCGGGGAGACTCCGGTGATCACCGTGCGGGCGGGCGCTGTGGAGCCGGCCCCGAGCGCCGGTGCGGGCGAGCAGGTCACCGTGGAGGTGCCCGCAGCCGCAGACTCCGCCACCAAGATCACCTCGCGTGAGCCCGCGGTGGCCGGTGACCGTCCGGAACTCACCGAGGCCCCCATCGTGGTGGCCGGCGGTCGCGGTGTCGGCAGCGCGGAGAGCTTCTCGGTGGTCGAGGAGCTGGCCGACTCGCTCGGTGCGGCCGTGGGCGCCTCGCGTGCCGCGGTGGACTCGGGTTACTACCCGGGCCAGTTCCAGATCGGCCAGACCGGCAAGACGGTCTCGCCGCAGCTCTACATCGCGTTGGGCATCTCCGGCGCGATCCAGCACCGGGCCGGCATGCAGACGTCCAAGACCATCGTGGTGGTCAACAAGGACGAGGAAGCGCCGATCTTCGAGATCGCCGATTACGGCATCGTCGGGGACCTGTTCAAGGTCGCCCCGCAGCTGACCGAGGCGGTCAAGGCCCGCAAGGGTTAATTTCTTCTGCGTGAGCAGACGCAAAAGCCCCCGCACGACTGACGTGCCGGGGGCTTTCGCGTCTGCCCGCGAGCCGGCCGGCCTGCGTGGTCGGGACGTCGAATGCGGCCACCTGCGGGAACTGCTTGCCGCGGCCCGAACCGGCCACAGTCAGGTGCTGGTCCTGCGCGGCGAGGCCGGGATCGGCAAGACGGCGCTGCTGGACTACCTGGTCGAATCCGCTCGGGGTTTCCACGTGGTCCGGGCGGCAGGCGTGGAATCCGATATGGAACTCGCGTTCGCCGGGCTGCAACAGCTGTGCGCGCCGCTGGCCGAGAGCCTGGACCAGCTGCCCGACCCGCAGCGCACCGCGTTGGACATCGCCTTCGGTGTGAGCACCGGATCCACCCCCGACCGGTTTCTGGTCGGACTGGCGGTGCTCGGGCTGCTGGCCGCGAAGGCCGGCCGGCAACCGGTCCTCTGCCTCATCGACGATGCCCAGTGGTTGGACCGGGTCTCGGCTCAGACCTTGGGGTTCGTGGCGCGTCGGCTGCTGGCCGAACCCATCGCGCTGGTGTGCGCGCTGCGCCACCCCGTCGACGGCCTGACCGGGCTGCCGAAACTCATGCTGCGCGGCCTGCCCGACACCGAGGCACGTGCCCTGCTGGAATCGGCGTTGCCGGGCCGGATCGATCCCCAGGTCGCCGACCGGATCGTCGCCGAGACCCATGGCAACCCGCTGGCACTGCTCGAGCTGCCGCGGGGGCTGTCCGCGTCCGAGCTGGCCGGCGGCT
Organism: Mycolicibacter terrae; assembly: GCF_010727125.1. Classification (NCBI taxonomy): domain Bacteria; kingdom Bacillati; phylum Actinomycetota; class Actinomycetes; order Mycobacteriales; family Mycobacteriaceae; genus Mycobacterium; species Mycobacterium terrae. Next base: position 1,388,131 of record NZ_AP022564.1, read on the forward strand.
ACTACCGGCCGGACGTGGTGCCGGTGGCGGGTCAGATCGAACGCCACTACCTGGGCAGGATCGGCGTGCTGCCCGACGAGACCCAACGGCTCATGCTGGTGGCCGCCGCGGAGCCGGTGGGTGATGTGACGCTGCTGTTGGGGGCGGCCCGGGAGCTGGGCCTGCCTGCCGCGGCGATGGCCCCGGCCGAGGAGGCGGGCCTGATCGAAGTCGGTGCACGGGTCCGGTTCCGCCATCCGCTGGTGCGCTCGGCCATCTACCGCGCTGCGAACCTCGAGGACCGCCGGGAGGCGCACCGCGCCTTGGCGCAGGCCACCGACCCGGCGCACGACCCCGACCGGCGCGCCTGGCATCGTGCTCACGCCGCGGCGGCCGCCGACGAATCGGTCGCCGCGGAGCTGGAACGCTCCGCCGACCGGGCGGCGCTGCGTGGCGGGACCGCTGCCGCGGCAGCGTTTTTGGCTCGCGCCACCGAACTCACCCCCGATGCGACGCGGCGAGGGTCCCGCGCGCTCAATGCCGCCGAGGCCAAGCGCGCCGTGGGCGAAATCGATGCCGCCGGTGAGCTGCTGGCCATCGCCGAGCTGGCGCCGTTGGACGAGCTGCAGCGCGCCCGGCTGGCCCGGATGCGGGCGCAATTGGGTTTCACCCAGGGGAGGGGCAGCGGGCACGCCCGCGCCATTCTCGATTCGGTCCACCAGTTCTTCAGTGCGGCAAGCCATTTGGAATCGCTTGATCCGGTAATGGCGCAGGAGACGTTGTTGGAGGCGGTCAGCGCCGCGATGTACGCTGGCCGGGCGTTCGGGGAACACGTACGCAACCACACCGCGGCGGTACTGGCGGCCGGCTCGCCGGGGGACTCGGGACGTCCGGCTGATCTGTTGTTGCGGGCGCTGACCACCCGAATCAGCGCGGGCCCGCGGGCCGGTGTGGCGCCGCTGCGTGCGGCGATCACCGCGCTCACCCCGGACACCTGGTCTTGGCAAGCGTTTCCGGCCGGATACGAGGCCGCCGTGCACGACCTGTGGGATGACGAGTCCTGGTATCGGATCGCGAACGACGCGGTGCGGGTTGCGACCGACAGCGGTGCGCTGGGCATGCTGCCCACCGCGTTGGCAACCCGGGCCGGCGTTCACGTGCAGGCGGGTGAATTCAGCGCGGCACGGGCGCTGATCGCCGATGCCGACGCGTTGACCGCAGCGGCCGGTCAGACGCCGGTGCGCTACCACGCGTTGGCGCTGGCCGCGTGGACGGGCGATGAAGCCGAGGCGCGCGTGCTGATCGACACCGCCGAACGCAGCGGAGCCGCCCGCGGGGAGGGCCGGATCATCGCCCTGATCGGCTACGCCGCCGCGGTGTTGTACAACGGGCTGGGCCGTTACCAGTCGGCGGTTGAGGCGCTGCGCCGAACGGGCGGTTATGAAGATCTCGGCATCTACGGATGGAACCTGGTCGAACTGGTGGAGTCCGGCGTTCGTGCCGGCGAGCCATCGCTGGCCGCGCACGCGCTGACGCAGCTCGAGGAACGAACCACGGTGAGCGGAACGGACTGGGGCCTCGGCGTGCTGGCCCGGTCGCGGGCGCTGCTGGGCAAGGGGTCGATCGTCGAGGACCACTACGTCGAGGCCGTTGAGCGGCTGGGTCGAACCCGGATCGCCGTGGAGTTGGCGCGCGCGCACCTGGTGTACGGGGAATGGCTTCGTCGGGAGAAGCGGCGCGGCGATGCCCGCACGCAGCTGCGCACGGCGCATGAGATGTTCACCGGATTCGGGGCGCAGGCGTTCGCGCAGCGCACCCGCCGCGAACTGCAGGCGCTCGGGGAGAAGGTCAGCGGCCGGGCCGTGGCCGGCGGTGACGTGATGACACCGCAGGAGCAGCAGATCGCCGAGTTGGCCGGTGCCGGCTTGACCAATGTCGAGATCGGGGCGCAGCTGTTCATCAGCGCCCACACCGTCGAATGGCACCTGCGCAAGGTCTTCGCCAAGCTGGGCATCCGCTCGCGCCGGGAGCTGCGCGACACCGCCGTCGGCCGCTGAGCCGGGTCCCGACCCCGGGGTCGCGCGCTCAGACTACGGATTTTCCGGGGTTTCCCCACGGGCGGTGCGGTGCCAGTGTCGAGGTATCGAAACTGTGTTTACCGAGAGGATGTGTCGAGGATGAAGATCACTGTGATAGGTGCCAGCGGGCAGATCGGCACCAAGGTCGTCGAGCTGCTGCGCGCTGCCGGCCACGAGACGGTGGCGGCCGCCCGCAACTCGGGTGTCGATGTGCTTACCGGCAATGGCCTGGCCGAAGCGCTGTCGGGTGCCGACGTGCTGGTCGACGTGGTCAACTCGCCGGACTTCGCCGACGGCCCGGTGCTGGAGTTCTTCACCAAGTCCGCCACCAACCTGGTGGCCGCGGCCAAGGCCGCCGACGTCGGCAACTACGTCGCGCTGTCCATCGTCAACTGCGACGGCCTGCCCGACAGCGGCTATATGCGCGCCAAGGTCGCGCAAGAACGCATCATCGCCGAGTCCGGACTGCCTTACACGATCGTCCGCGCCACCCAGTTTCACGAGTTCGCCGACGCCATCACCGCGTCGCTGACCGTCAACGGCGAAGTCCGGGTGCCCGAAGGTCTGATCCAGCCGATCGCCGGCGCCGACGTGGCCGCCGAGGTGGCCCGCGCCGCCCAGGCAGCCCCGGTCGACGGGATCGTCAACGTCGGCGGTCCGGAGAAGATGACCTTCGCCGACATGGCGGGCCTGGCGTTGGCCCACCGCGGGGAGAACCTCCCGATCGTCGTCGACCCGGCGGCGGTCTACTTCGGCACCAAGGTCGGCGACACCGGCCTGGTCACCGGCGACGACGCGACGCTGACGTCCACCCGCCTGGCCGATTGGCTGGCGAACCAGTGAACGAGCTGACCGGCCAGACCGCGTTGGTGACCGGCGGGACCGCGGGCATCGGGCTCGAGTCCGCGCGGCTGCTGGCGCGACACGGCGCCCAGGTGATCATCACCGGCCGCTCGACGCAGCGTGGCGCCGCCGCGGTCGCCGAACTCGGTGCCGGGGTGCGATTCGTGGCCGCCGATCTTGCCGACCTCGATTCGGTGAGATCGTTGGTGCGGCAATGCGGCGACGGCGGCGTCGACATCGTGGTCAACAACGCCGCCAGTTTCCCCGGCGCGCTGACCGTGGAGCAGGACGTGGCGTCGTTCGAGTCGACGTTCGACACCAACGTGCGCGGCGCCTATTTCCTGGTCGCAGCCTTGGCGCCGGGGATGATGCGTCGTGGTCGCGGCAGCATCGTCAACGTCACCAGCATGGTCGCCTTCAAGGGCGTTGCCGGTGCGTCGAGCTACAGCGCCTCCAAAGCCGCATTGGAGTCGCTGACGCGTACCTGGGCCGCCGAGTTCGGCCCGCGCGGCGTCCGGGTCAACAGCGTTGCGCCGGGGCCGACCGCCACCGAGGGAGTGGTCGCCGAATGGGGGGACGTCAACGACGAGCTGGGCCGGGCCCTTCCGCTCGGGCGCACCGCACAGGCCACCGAGATCGCCGAAGCCGTGCTGTTCCTCGCCTCGCCGCGGTCCAGCTTCATCACCGGATCGACCCTGCACGCCGACGGCGGCGGAGCAGCGGCCTGAGCAGATCGGAAGGACGATGTCCGCGTTCGACGACGTGGTCAACCAGCGGCATTCATCGCGAATGTTCCTGCCCGACAAGCCCGTCCCGGTTGAACTGCTGAACGAGGCGCTCGCACTGGCGATGCGGGCACCGTCGAATTCCAATATCCAGCCCTGGCGCCTGTTTCTGGCGACCGGCGCACGCCGAGAGAGCCTGGTCGCGGCGCTGTCTGCCGAGGCGCGCGCCAATCGGCCCAAAGTGATCGGGGGACTTCCCGAGTCGCACAACCGGTTACGCCAGCAGCTTGGCGCACTGGTGTACGGGGCGATGGGCATCGCTCGCGACGACCGCGACGGCCGATGGAACGCCCAGCTCCGCAACTGGGAGTTCTTCCGTGCGCCGGTGGCCGGGATCGGGTGTATGCACCGGGATTTGGGATTCGCCGACGCGGTCGGTGTCGGAGGGTTTCTGCAGACCCTGCTGTTGGCCCTGACCGAACGAGGCGTGGACAGCTGCGTGCAGGTCTCCACGGCCATGTATCCCGACATCGTGCGCGAACAGCTCGAGATCCCCGACGAATTCCGGATCCTGTGCGGGGTTTGTATCGGATACGCCGACCCCGCCTTTCCGGCCAACAGCCTGCATATCCCACGCAACCCCGTCGGTGAGAACGTGGTGTTTCTCGACACCTGAGCCGTCATACGGGTGGTGCGCACAATTCGTCACCGAGCGTGCACCCACATGTCATGCGGTGATTGCCTTGTCGTCGCGTGATTGCGCGACCGTGCTTGAGTGTGAGCACTGGTTCTGTCCTCATCGCCCCCGACCCCACCACCCCCGCCCCTGGCAACGACACCCCGCGCTACTCGCTACTGGTATCCACCGACCCCGCCCTCATCGAAGCCGCTCAGCGGCTGCGCTACGAGGTGTTCAGCACCGAGCCGGGATTCACCCTGACGCACAGTGCCGACGGACGAGACGCCGACCGATTCGACGAATACTGCGACCACCTACTGGTGCGCGACGACACCTCCGGAGCGCTGGTCGGCTGCTACCGGATGCTTCCTCCCACCGGGGCCATCGCCGCCGGAGGTCTTTACAGCGCAAGCGAATTCGACATCACCGAACTGGATCCGCTGCGGCCGTCGCTGGTCGAGATGGGCCGGGCGGTGGTACGCCCGGGACACCGCAACGGTGCCGTCGTGCTACTGATGTGGGCCGGAATCCTGGCCTACCTGGACCGCTACCGGTACGACTACATCACCGGCTGTGTGTCGGTGCCGGTGCGCGGCCAGGGTGCCCCCGGCAGTCAGATCCGCGGCGTACGAGACTTCGTGCGGCGCCGGCACGCCTCACCGCACCGGGTGATGCCGTATCGGCCGGTGGTGCTCGACGGTAAGAGCCTCGAGGAGATCGCGCCGCCGGCCCGCCCGGTGTTGCCGCCGCTGCTGCGCGGCTACCTGCGCCTGGGCGCGCGGATCTGCGGCGAACCGGCCCACGATCCCGCCTTCGGGGTGGGCGACTTCCCGGCACTGCTGTGCCGAAGCGACGCCGATGCGCGCTACCTGCACCGCCTGCGTTCGGTGTCGGCGGTGTCGGCCGCAGACCGTTCCGTCGAAGCGTGACCGGGGCCGTCGCCCATGCCTGGGCGCCCCGGGCATTCTGCACGCCGGCATGCGTGCACGGCGGCGCCGAGCGGGTGTCCCCGGCGATGGTGGCGCTGCGGCTGGCCCTGGTGGTGCTGTTGATGCCGGTGTTGCCGTTGCTGGCGGTGCCGCTACCGGGCCGGCTCCGGTTCCAGCGCGGCTGCTGCCGAGTGGTGTTGCGGTGCTTCGGCGTGCGAGTGAGCACGACGGGCGGGCCGGTACGCAACCTGCGGGGCATGCTGGTGGTCGGCGCGCACACGTCCTGGCTGGACGTGTTCGTCGTCGGTGCGGTGTCCCCGGGGACGTTCGTGGCGCGTGCCGACCTGATCCGCTGGCCCGGCATCGGAGCGCTGGCCCGCCTCATGCGGATCATCCCGATCGACCGCGACAGCCTGCGCGGGCTGCCGGCGGTGGTCGAGGCAGTGGCGGCCAGGCTGGGCGAAGGCCGCACCGTGGTGGTGTTTCCAGAAGGCACCACCTGGTGTGGGCGCGCCCACGGCCGGTTCTATCCGGCGATGTTCCAGGCGGCTGTGGACGCGGCGCGGCCGGTGCAGCCGCTGCAGATCACTTACCACCATGAGGACGGATCGCGCTCGACCCTGCCGGCCTTCGTCGGCGATGACACCCTGGTGGCCTCGATGCGGCGCTTGATCACCGCAAGGTCCACCGTGGCACGGGTGCACGTCGCGTCCCTGCAGCTGCCGGGGGCAGATCGGCGGGAACTGGCCGCCCGCTGCCAGGCGGCGGTGGGATGCCGGGCCCGGCCGAGCAGCCGGGCCTGCATCTTCTGTTGACTACCCCGGATGCCTGCCGCCGCGCCGGGCCGACTCCACGTGCCCGGTATTCTGGGCGGGTCATGGTCTATCTGGATCACGCAGCCACCACCCCGATGTACCCCGAGGCCATCGAGGCGATGACGGCCGTGATGGGCACCGTCGGCAATGCCTCGTCGCTGCACACCGCCGGCCGCAGCGCACGCCGCCGGATGGAGGAGTCCCGGGAGTCCATCGCCGCACAGCTGGGCGCACGCCCGTCCGAGGTGGTGTTCACCGCCGGCGGCACCGACGGCGACAACCTGGCGATCAAGGGCATCTACTGGGCCCGTCGCGACGCCGAGCCGCGCCGGCGGCGGATCATCACCACCGAGATCGAACACCATGCCGTGCTGGACGCGGTCGGCTGGCTCGCCGACCACGAGGACGCCGAGATCACCTGGCTGCCCACCGATGCCGACGGTTCGGTGTCGGCGGCCGCGCTGCGCGAGGAATTGGATGCCGGCCGTGCTGACGATGTCGCGCTGATATCGGTGATGTGGGCCAACAACGAGGTCGGCACCGTGCTGCCGATCGCCGAACTAGCCGCACTCGCAGCTGAATTCGGGGTGCCCATGCATTCCGACGCGGTGCAGGCGGTCGGGCAGTTACCGGTCGACTTCGCGGCGAGCGGGCTGTCTGCGCTGAGCCTGACCGCCCACAAGTTCGGTGGGCCATGCGGTGTCGGTGCGCTGCTGGTACGCCGCGATGTGACCTGTGTTCCGCTCCTGCATGGCGGCGGCCAGGAGCGTGACATACGTTCGGGCACACCGGATGTCGCCGGTGCGGTCGGGATGGCGACCGCCCTGCAGATCGCGGTTGGGTCGTGCGAGGTCACCGCCGACCGGGTGGCGGGCATGCGTGACCGGCTGATCGACGGTGTGCTCGCGGCGATCGACGACGCCTGCGTCAACGGGTCGCGCACCGACCGGCTGCCGGGCAACGCGCACTTCACCTTCGCCGGCTGCGAGGGTGACTCACTGCTGATGTTGTTGGACGCCAACGGTATCGAATGCTCGACCGGTTCGGCCTGCACCGCCGGCGTGGCGCGGCCGTCGCACGTTTTGACCGCGATGGGCGCCGACCCGGTGGCCGCACGGGGTTCGTTGCGCCTGTCGTTGGGACACACCAGCGTCGACGACGACGTGGATGCGGTTCTGGCGGTGCTGCCCGGAGCTGTGGAGCGGGCCCGCCACGCGATGCTGGCCGCAGCCGGGGTGTTGCGATGAAGGTCGTCGCCGCGATGAGCGGCGGGGTGGACTCCTCGGTGGCGGCCGCCCGCATGGTCGATGCCGGGCACGACGTGGTCGGTGTGCACCTGGCGCTGTCCCGCAACCCGGGCACGCTGCGCACCGGCTCGCGGGGGTGCTGCTCGCGGGAGGACTCCGACGACGCCCGCCGGGTCGCCGACGTGCTGGGCATCCCGTTCTATGTGTGGGACTTCTCCGAGCAGTTTCAAGCAGAGGTGATCGACGACTTCGTCGAGTCCTATGCCCGCGGTGAGACCCCGAACCCGTGCGTGCGGTGCAACGAGAAGATCAAGTTCTCCGCGGTGGCCGCCCGCGCCCTGGCGCTCGGCTTCGACATGGTGGCCACCGGCCACTACGCCCGGCTCCAGGACGGTCGGCTGCGCCGCGCGGTGGACGCGGACAAAGACCAGTCCTACGTGCTGGCGGTGCTGACCGCCGAACAACTGAGCCACGCGGCGTTCCCGGTCGGCGACACCCCCAAGTCACAGATCCGTGCCGAAGCCGCCGAACGCGGCCTGGCGGTGGCGAGCAAGCCCGACAGTCACGACATCTGCTTCATCCCGACCGGTGACACCCGCACCTTCCTGGGCAGCCACATCGGGGTGCGGCCCGGTGCCGTCGTCGACGGCGGCGGGACGGTGCTGGCCGAACACGACGGGGTGCATGGCTTCACCATCGGCCAGCGCAAGGGCCTGGGCATCGCCGGACCCGGCCCGGACGGGCAACCGCGGTATGTGACCGGCATCGATGCCACCACGGGCACCGTCACCGTCGGCGCGGCCGGGGACCTGAACGTGCTGGCGCTGACCGGGCGCGCGCCGGTGTTCACCTCGGGAAGCGCCTGGAGCGGTCCCGTCGAGTGCGAGGTGCAGGTGCGCGCCCACGGCGAGACGGTCGGCGCGGTGGCCGAACTCATCGGCGAGGAGCTGCACGTGCGGCTGCGTGAGCCGCTGCGCGGTGTGGCCCGCGGCCAGACCCTGGCCTGCTACCGCCCGGATCCCGACGGCGACGAAGTGATCGCCAGCGCGACGATCTCGGACACCTCGGCTCGGCCGTAACCCAGCACGCGGGGGAAGTGAGCATGGCGGACTGGCCCGAAGAGTTGAGCTCGATCGGCGCGCTCCGATTTGCTCGAAGGTCATCCAACTTCACTGCGGCGGTTGCGTTTTACCGCGACTTGGTCGGACTACCGCTGTATTCGACGTTCACCGGAAGCTACGGCAGCAACGGTGCGATATTCGGCTTGCCGGGGGCCGCACTCACCCTTGAAATCGTCGAAGCCGCGCACGGCGTCGCGGTGGACACACATGAACAGCTGTGCCTCTATTTCCCCGACGAGACAGCACGGGGCGCGGCGACGAGGCGTCTTCGGGCCGCAGGTGTCGTGCCGGTCGAGTCCCACCCATATTGGGCGGCGACCGGGGCCGAAACGTATCGCGACCCGGACGGCCGCGAGGTTGTTTTCGCGCCCTTCGTGTTCGGAGTCAACGAGCCCGAGGTCGGTGGCGTCTCCGGTTCGCATTGGGTCAGGCGCGACGACTGAGACGTAGCGGCCTGACCGATCCCTAGCCGGGAATCCCGGCCGCCATGTTGACCAACACCAGGTCGGCGATCGACTCCGAGAAGCCGCAGTGGGTGACCTCCAGCAGGACCACCGACTTGAGCCGGTAGGAGCGCCCGCAAGCGCCGGCACGGGTGTGCAGGGACTGCTCGTCGGCAGCCCACTCGCCGACCAATCCCGGGCCGGCGGAGCTGTCGGCGCACTCGGCGACCGTGGCCTGCAGCGCGTCGAGGGCATACCGCGCGGATTCGCCGTCGGGGTAGACGGCGGCGCCCTCGGAGACCATCGCGGCCTTGGGCGGGTACTGGTAGGTGGTCTTGTGGAAACGTGTCGGCCCGCCCCCGAACACTGCGGTCTCGGCGAAGATGAACCGGCACGGTGGCGGGATGGTCGCGGCGAGCTCGTCGATGTCCGCCGGCGCGCTGGAATCCATGGTGGGGATGATCGTCAGCTGATCGTCGGCGCCGACGACGGCCCGCATCCGGGGTGTGTCGAGCATGATCCGGCCGAGGTCGACGGCGTCGTCGGGCGCCGGCGGCGCCAGCGGCGGCAGCGCCGTCCCGCCGACCAGCCGGGTGCAGCCCACCACCGCGGCCGCCACCGCCCAGAGCGGTACCAGCCGCGACGTCTTCACCCATCGAAGGCTAGCCCGCCGTGGCCGGGGCCATGTCACTTCAATACGGTTGCCCGGTGACTGCTTTCGCCACCGGGACCGGACTGGGGTCGTGGCCGGGTACCTCCGCGCGGGCGGCGGCCGAGGTGGTGGTCGGTGAGCTGGGCGGCAGCCTGGCCCATCTGGTCGAGCTGCCGGGCCGCGGAGTGGGCGCGGACATGATCGGTCGTGCCGGTGCGCTGCTGGTCGACATCGCCATCGACACCGCCCCGCGCGGGTACCGGCTGGCGGCCCGCCCGGGCGCGGTGAGCCGGCGCGCGGTGAGCTTGTTCGCCGAGGACACCGACGCCCTCGAAGAGGCCTGGGAGATCGCCGGCCTGCGGGGGAGTGGACGGCCGGTCAAGGTGCAGGCACCGGGGCCACTGACCCTGGCCGCCGAGTTGGAGCTGGCCAACGGCCACCGCGCCATCGCCGACCCCGGTGCGGTGCGGGATCTGGCCGCGTCGCTGGCCGAGGGACTGAAGACGCATCGGGCCGACCTGTCGCGGCGGCTCGACACCCCGGTGATCGTGCAGCTCGACGAGCCGTCCCTGGCCGCCGCGGTCGCCGGCCGGCTGGCCGGGGTCACAGCGTTGAGCCCGGTGCCCGCCGTCGACGAAGCGGTGGCCACTGCGCTGTTCGACGGCTGCGTCGAAACGATCGAAGGAGAGGTTCTGGTGCACAGTTGTGCATCGGACCTTCCGTGGAACGTGTTGCAACGCAGCGCTATCACGGCGCTGGCGCTGGACTGCACCGCGTTGGACTCGGGCGACTACGACCAGATCGGTGCATTCATCGAATCCGGCCGCACCGTGGTGATGGGGCTGGTGCCGGCGGTTGCGCCGGCGCGGAGCTCGTCGATGGAGGAACTCGCGGCTGCTGCGGCCGCCATCACCGACCGGATCGGGTTCGCGCGCTCGGTGCTGGTCGAGCAGGTCGGGATCAGCCCGGTCTGCGGGATGGCCGGTGCCACTGCCGGCTGGGCGCGCACCGCGGCAGGGCTGGTGCGCAGGGTCGGTGAGGCGCTGGCCGGCGACCCCGAGGCGATATAACGGCGATCGGGCGGCTGCAGGCCCGGCTCAAGGATGCCGAGCGTCAGGACCCGTCCAGACGCCGGATCAACCGCTGCGGCGCGGTCAGCCGAAACGACGCGTCGACCAGTTCGCCGACTTCATCCCAATCCACTGCGGCCGCACCGAAATCCAGCCCTAGCCAGCCGGAGGGCCCCAGGTACATCGGATAGAAGAACCGCGGATCCTGTTCCAGCGCCCGTCGCTCGGACTCCTCGACCTTGACCAGCAGCGCATGGGGGTAGCGCACCATCGCGCCGGTGGTCTTGCTGCTGCCGCCGTAGACCGCGAACATCTTGGGGGTGCAGAACACCGGACGGCCGTGAGAGATCTTCTCGAACGCCTCGGGAAGGCCCAGCGCGATGCGCCGCAACTCCGCCAGTCCAGGGTCGTCGTCGCGGTACATGATCGGGTGCGGCATGCCGCCAGGGTAGTCAGCGGCTAACCTGCGGGGGTGAGTCCAGAGGCCGACAGCGTGACCCCGGATCTCCGGCGGCAGTGGCACGACCTGGCCGAAGAGGTGCGCGAACACCAGTTCCGCTACTACGTCAAAGACGCGCCGATCATCACCGACGGCGAATTCGACGAGCTGTTCAACGCACTGCTCGCACTGGAGGACGCCTACCCGGAACTGCGGGCCGCCGACTCGCCGACCCAGCTGGTGGGCGGGGCCGGCTTCACCACCGACTTCGCACCGGCAGAGCACCTGGAACGGATGCTGTCGCTGGAAGACGTGTTCTCACCCGATGAGCTGACCGCCTGGGCGGGCCGGGTCGCCGGTGAGATCGGCGGCGACACCACCTACCTGTGCGAGCTCAAGGTCGACGGGGTGGCGCTCGGACTGGTGTATCGCGACGGCCGGTTGATCAGCGGCGCCACCCGCGGTGACGGCCGGGTCGGCGAGGATGTGACGCTGAACGCGCGGACTATCGCCGACGTCCCCGAATTCCTCACCGCCGACAGCGAATTCCCGATTCCGGCGGTGCTGGAGGTACGCGGCGAGGTGTACTTCCGGCTGGAGGACTTCGAAACCCTCAACGCCGGGCTGGTCGCCGAGGGCAAGGCGCCGTTCGCCAACCCCCGTAACAGCGCGGCCGGATCACTGCGACAGAAGAACCCGGCCATCACCGCCCGGCGCAAACTGCGGATGGTCTGCCACGGCCTCGGCTACACCGAGGGATTCAACCCCGCGACCCTGCACGAGGCCTACACCGCGATGAAGGCCTGGGGACTGCCGGTCTCATCGCACACCGCCCGGGTCGACGGTATGGCCGCGGTGGCCGAACGCATCACCTACTGGGGCGAGCACCGCCACGATGTCGAACACGAAATCGACGGTGTGGTCGTCAAAGTCGACGACCGGGCACTGCAGCGCCGGCTCGGCGCCACCTCGCGGGTGCCCCGCTGGGCGGTGGCCTACAAATACCCGCCGGAGGAGGCGCAGACCACGCTGGTCGACATCCGGGTCAGTGTCGGGCGCACCGGCCGGGTCACCCCGTTCGCCTACATGACCCCGGTCAAGGTGGCCGGCTCCACGGTGAGCCTGGCCACCTTGCACAATGCCTCGGAGGTCAAGCGCAAGGGCGTGCTGATCGGTGACACCGTGGTGATCCGCAAGGCCGGTGACGTGATCCCCGAGGTGCTCGGACCCGTGGTCGACCTGCGTGACGGCACCGAACGCGAGTTCGTCATGCCGACCCACTGCCCGGAATGCGGAACCCTGCTGGCGCGGGCCAAGGAAGCCGACGTCGACATCCGCTGTCCCAATTCGCGGTCCTGCCCGGCCCAGCTGCGCGAGCGGGTGTTCCACGTTGCCGGCCGCGGTGCCTTCGACATCGAGGCCCTGGGCTACGAAGCGGCGACCGCGCTGTTGAGCGCCGGCGTCATCTCCGACGAGGGCGATCTGTTCACCCTCACCGAAGACGACCTGCTGCGCACCGAGTTGTTCACCACCAAGGGCGGCGCGCTGTCCAAGAACGGCCGGCAATTGCTGACCAACCTCGACAAGGCCAAGTCCCAACCGCTGTGGCGGGTGTTGGTGGCATTGTCGATCCGCCATGTCGGCCCGACCGCCGCCCGGGCGCTGGCAACCGAATTCGGCAGCCTGGAGGCGATCACCGCGGCGTCTACCGAGCAGCTCGCGGCGGTCGAGGGCGTCGGGCCCACCATTGCCGCCGCGGTCACCGAATGGTTCGACGTCGACTGGCACCGCGCGATCGTCGACAAGTGGCGGGCGGCCGGGGTGCGGATGGCCGACGAACGCGACGAGAGCATCGAACGCACGCTGGAGGGCCTGAGCATCGTCGTGACGGGTTCGCTGACCGGCTTCTCCCGCGATGAGGCCAAGGAGGCGATCATCGCGCGTGGAGGCCGCGCCGCCGGGTCGGTGTCGAAGAAGACGGCCTATGTCGTCGCCGGTGACGCGCCGGGGTCGAAGTACGACAAGGCCGTCGAACTCGGGGTCCCGGTCCTCGACGAGGACGGTTTCGTCAGGCTGCTGGCCGAGGGCCCGGCGGACGACACAACGGATTAGCGCAACAGGGTCGCGACGATCCCGGCGAGATAGCCCAGCCGCGCCACTTCGGCCGGCAGGAACGCCGGACCGCCGGTGCGTCCCAACACGACGACGGTGCCCGGGTCACCCAGTGGGGCGGCCAGCAGCGCAGTGTCCATCTCCCGCCACACCGCGGGCACCCAGTCGGCGGTGTTGTCCAGTGCGGTGGCGCGTTCCAGCGGCAGCCACGGCACCGCGTCGACTTGGGTCTCGGGAGTGCCCGGGCTGCCGGCCAGCCGGCGGAACTGCCCGGCAGATCCCTCGCCGTACAGCACCACGCACCAGCTGACCCGCAGGACCCGGGGAGCGTCGTCGACCAGTTTCTGAAGCTTGGCCTGGCGATTCCCCGCCGCCGCGACGCGGTCGATGAGCTCGAGTTCGCGGTGCGCCTCCAACAGCCCGGTGTGCGGGCGCACACTGTGCACCCGTATCCCGGTGAGCCGCTCGGCGGCGGTGATCAGCACGTCGGGCATCGATCCGCGCGGCAGCTCGACCACCAGGTCGTCGATCGCCGAGCCGTTGGCGCGCTCGACGACGTCCAGCGACAGGATGTCGGCACCCACCGAGCCCAACGCGACCGCCAGCGAGCCGAGGCTGCCCGGGCGGTCGGCGAGTTCGACGCGCAGCAGATAGGAAGGCACGGCGAACACTGTTTCACAGCCCGACTAGGCTTGGCGGCCGTGCCCCAGATCTCCCGTGACGAGGTAGCCCACCTGGCCCGACTGGCCCGACTGGCGCTGACCGACGCTGAGTTGGACGGCTTCGCCGGCCAGCTCGATGCGATCCTGGCCCATGTCAGCACGATTGCGGCCGTCGACGTCACCGGCGTCGAGGCGACCGACAACCCGCTCAAGGCCGTCAACGTCACTCGCCCCGACGAGATCGTGCCGTGCCTGACGCAGCAGCAGGCGCTCGCGGCCGCCCCCCGTGCCGAAGACGGCCGCTTCGCGGTCCCGCAGATCCTGGGGGAGGGTCAGTGAGCGAGCTGATCCGGTCCGACGCGGCCACCCTGGCGGCCAAGATCGCCGCCCGCGAGGTGTCCTCGGTCGAAGTCACCCGCGCCCACCTCGACCAGATCGCCGCCACCGACGACCGGTACGGGGCGTTTCTGCACGTCGGCGCCGATGAGGCGCTGACCGCGGCGGAGGCTGCCGACAAGGCCATCGCCGCCGGCGAGGCGCCGTCGGCGCTGGCCGGGGTGCCCCTGGCGCTCAAAGACGTGTTCACCAGCGTCGACGCGCCCACTACCTGCGGATCGAAGATCCTGGAGGGCTGGCGGCCCCCCTACGACGCGACCGTCACCGCCCGGCTTCGGGCGGCCGGGATCCCGATCCTGGGCAAGACCAACATGGACGAGTTCGCGATGGGCTCGTCGACGGAGAACTCCGCATACGGCCCGACCCGCAACCCGTGGGATGTCGAGCGGGTGCCGGGCGGCTCCGGGGGCGGCAGTGCCGCGGCGCTGGCGGCGTTCCAGGCGCCACTGGCCATCGGTACCGACACCGGCGGCTCGATCCGCCAGCCGGCCGCGCTGACCGCCACCGTCGGCGTCAAACCCACCTACGGCACCGTGAGCCGCTACGGGCTGGTGGCATGCGCGTCCTCACTGGACCAGGGCGGGCCGTGCGCGCGCACCGTCGCCGACACCGCGCTGCTGCACTCGGTGATCGCCGGGTATGACCCGCGCGATTCCACTTCGTTGGATGTAGCGGTGCCCGACGTCGTCGGCGCCGCGCGCGCCGGGGCCGCCGGTGATCTGTCCGGGGTGCGGATCGGGGTGGTGCGCCAGCTGCACAGCGGGGAGGGCTACCAGCCGGGCGTGCTGGCGTCGTTCAACGCGGCCGTCGAACAGCTGAAAACGCTGGGCGCGCAGATCTCCGAGGTGGACTGCCCGCACATCGACTACTCGCTGAGCGCCTACTACCTGATCCTGCCGTCAGAGGTGTCGTCCAACCTGGCCCGCTTCGACGCGATGCGCTTCGGGTTGCGGATCGGCGATGATGGCACCCACAGCGCCGAGGAGGTGATGGCGCTGACCCGCGCGGCCGGCTTCGGTCCGGAGGTCAAGCGCCGCATCATGCTCGGCACCTATGCGCTGTCGGCGGGCTACTACGACGCCTACTACAACCAGGCGCAGAAGGTGCGCACCCTGATCGCCCGCGACCTCGACGAGGCCTACAAGTCCGTCGACGTGCTGGTCTCGCCGACCACGCCCACCACGGCGTTCCGGCTGGGGGAGAAGGTCGACGACCCGCTGGCGATGTACCTGTTCGACCTGTGCACGCTGCCGCTGAACCTGGCCGGGCACTGCGGCATGTCGGTGCCCTCGGGGCTCTCCGGCGACGACGGGCTGCCGGTGGGCCTGCAGATCATGGCGCCCGCCCTGGCCGATGACCGGCTCTACCGGGTGGGGGCCGCCTACGAGGCCGCCCGCGGGGCGCTGCCGACCGCAATCTGATCCGTCGAGCCTGGTGTTAGCGCGAGAAAGTTCAAGTAGAGCTCACGCTAACTACAGCCTCGAGGTGAGCGACCCGGCAAGATGGGTCTCATGCGGATCGGAGTCCTCACCGGTGGCGGTGACTGTCCCGGGCTGAATGCGGTGATCAGGGCGGTGGTGCGCACCTGCGATTCGCGCTACGGCTCGACGGTGGTGGGGTTTCAGGACGGCTGGCGGGGCCTGCTGGAGAACCGGCGGGTCCAGCTGGCCAACGACGACCGTAACGACCGGCTGCTGGCCAAGGGCGGCACCATGCTCGGCACCGCCCGGGTGAACCCCGACAAACTGCGTGCCGGCCTGGACCAGGTCAAGGCGACCCTCGACGACAACGGCATCGACGTGCTCATCCCGATCGGCGGGGAGGGCACCCTGACCGCGGCGCACTGGCTGTCGCAGGAGAACGTCCCGGTGGTCGGGGTCCCGAAGACCATCGACAACGACATCGACTGCACCGACGTCACTTTCGGCCACGACACCGCACTGCAGGTCGCCACCGAGGCGATCGACCGATTGCATTCCACCGCCGAATCCCACCAGCGGGTCATGCTGGTCGAGGTGATGGGCCGCCACGCCGGGTGGATCGCACTGAATGCGGGCCTGGCCAGCGGTGCGCACATGACGCTGATCCCCGAGCAGCCGTTCGACGTCGAAGAGGTGTGCCGGCTGGTCAAACAGCGCTTCCAGCACGGCTCGTCGCACTTCATCTGCGTGGTCGCCGAGGGAGCCAAGCCGGCCGAGGGGTCGATGGAGCTGCGGTCCGGCGGCATCGACGAGTTCGGCCACGAGCGATTCACCGGGGTCGCGGCCCAGCTGGCGGTCGAGATCGAGAGGCGCGTCAAGAAGGACGTGCGGACCACGGTGCTGGGGCATGTGCAGCGGGGCGGTACGCCCGACAGCCACAACCGGGTGCGGTATACGCCGGTTCGGCGTGCGGCGCGGCGACGCGCCGCTCGGCGGCACGTCAACGGCATACCCGCGCAAGACATCCAGCGGAACCACGTCGAGGGTGCGTTCATGGGTGGCGGCGAGCACCACCGGAGCGGCACGACCATCACGGTGCGCCCGAAGCCAATTCACCGCGGTGACACACCAGCGGTCACCGGGCGCCAGGCCCGGAAACCGATAGGCGGGCATAGGCGTGGACAGATCATTGCCGATCGAGCGCTGGTGCTCGAGGAACTCGGCGGTGACCACCGCGCAAATGGTATGCAGTCCAATGTCTTCCGGGCCCGACGAACAGCAGCCGTCCCGGTAGAAACCGGTAATCGGGTCACTGCCGCACGGTTGTAGCGGATCGCCCAATACGTTGCGCTCGGACATTCAGCCAGTTTAGTGGGCGGGCTACGGTGGGTCATGGCCAATCGCACACGTGACGCACTCTGGGGCCAGGCCGCCGAGATCTATGCGCGAATCTGCGCTCACCCGTTCATCACCGGACTCACCGACGGGACCCTGGACCACGACCGATTCCGCTACTACATCGTCCAGGACGCCCACTACCTGCGGGCCTATGCGCGGGCGCTGGCGGGCTGTGCGGCCAAGGCGCCGCTCGAGGGGGAGCTGACGATGTTCGCCGAGCACGCCGGGGTGGCGATCGCCGCCGAGAACGAGCTGCACGCCGGGCTGCTCACCGATCTGGGGCTCGACGCCGGCGCCGCCGCGGCGGTTCCGGTCGGCCCGGCCACCCAGGCTTACGCCAGCTACCTGCTGGCCATCACCGGTTCCGGTTCCTACGCCGAGGCCGTCGCGGCGGTGCTGCCCTGTTACTGGATCTACGCCAGGGTCGGCGAACACCTGCAGCGTCACGGCTCGCCCGAGCCGCTGTTCCAACGCTGGATCGACACCTATGCTGGCCAGGAGTTCCAGGCGGTGGTCGATGCGGTGCTCGCGGTCACCGACCGGGTCGGTGCGGACGCGTCGCCTACCGAGCGGGAACTGATGCGCCGGCATTTCCACACCACCGCACGCTATGAGTGGATGTTCTTCGACGCCGCCTACCGGATGGAGGACTGGCCGGTGTGATCGGGTCACCTAGACTTTCGACCATGACCGCTGCTGTCGCCGAACTGCTCGACTACGACGACGTCGTCGCCCGCTTCGACCCGGTACTGGGCTTGGAGGTGCACGTCGAGCTGTCCACGGCCACCAAGATGTTCTGCGGGTGCTCGACCGCGTTCGGCGCCGAACCCAACACCCAGGTGTGCCCGGTCTGCCTGGGGCTGCCCGGTTCGCTGCCGGTGCTCAACGCCGCCGCGGTCGAATCGGCGATCCGGATCGGGCTGGCGCTGAACTGCGAGATCGCCTCCTGGTGCCGGTTCGCCCGCAAGAACTACTTCTATCCCGACCAGCCGAAGAACTACCAGATCTCCCAGTACGACGAGCCGATCGCGTTCAACGGTCACCTGGACGTGCCGCTCGACGACGGGTCGGTCTGGCGGGTGGACATCGAACGCGCCCACATGGAGGAGGACACCGGCAAGCTCACCCACGTGGGCAGCGACACCGGCCGCATCGAGGGCGCCAGCGAATCCCTGGTGGACTACAACCGGGCCGGCGTACCCCTGATCGAGATCGTCACCAAGCCGATCACCGGGACCGGCGAGCGTGCCCCGCAGATCGCCCGGGCATATGTGACCGCGCTGCGGGACCTGCTGCGCTCCCTGGACGTCTCCGATGTGCGCATGGATCAGGGGTCTATGCGCTGTGACGCCAACGTATCGCTGATGCTCACCGGCGCAACGGAATTCGGTACCCGCACCGAGACCAAGAACGTCAACTCACTCAAGAGTGTCGAGGTGGCGGTCAGCTACGAGATGCGTCGCCAGGCCGCGGTGCTGACCGGCGGTGGCACTGTCACCCAGGAGACCCGGCATTTTCACGAGGCCGGTTACACCAGCCCGGGGCGGGCAAAGGAAACCGCTGAGGACTACCGCTACTTTCCCGAGCCGGACCTGGAGCCGGTGGCACCGAGCGCGGAGCTGGTTCAGGAGCTGCGCGGCACCATCGGCGAGCTGCCGTGGCTGGCCCGCAAGAAGATTCAAGACGAGTGGGGCGTCTCCGATGAGGTGATGCGCGATCTGGTCAATGCGGGCGCGGTCGAGTTGGTGGCGGCGACCGTGGCAGCCGGGGCCTCCAGCGAGGCCGCCCGAGCCTGGTGGGGAAACTTCCTGGTGCAAAAGGCCAACGAAGCCGGCGTCGAACTCGACGCCCTGGCGATCACGCCGGCGCAGGTCGCCGAGGTGGTGTCGCTGGTGGAGTCGGGTGAGCTGTCCAACAAGCTGGCCCGCCAGGTGGTCGAAGGAGTGCTCGCCGGGGAGGGGGAGCCGACCCAGGTGATGACCGACCGCGGCCTGGTCGTGGTGCGCGACGACTCGGTGATCCAAGCCGCGATCGACGATGCGTTGGCCGCCAATCCCGATGTGGCCGAGAAGATCCGGGGCGGCAAAGTGCAGGCCGCCGGCGCCATCGTGGGCGCGGTGATGAAAGCCACCAAGGGCCAGGCCGACGCCGCCCGGGTGCGAGAACTGGTGCTGGAAGCCTGCGGGTAGTCCGGCCGCCTCAGCCGGCGGCGGCGGCGGGGATCTGCGGCAGGCGACGGACTTGCTGGTTGCTCCGGTGCTCGAAGATGAACTGCAGCCACCGAACGTCGATCAACATCGTGTCGTCATCCTTTTCGCTAGACGGTCTCGGCGTGCCGTGACGGTGACCTTGACCCGAGCTCCAAGGTAAAGCCGATATTTAAGGCCGCAGGGGCGCAGTCGGTAAAGCTTCTGTGAGAACCGATCGTGCGCTACCGACGACGAAAGTGGCCCCCTCCGCGATCGGAGGGGGCCACTCGTGGGCCGGAGAAAGGGCCTACAGGCCGATCGAACTCGCCAGGTCGGCGAGCAGGTCGGTGCCGACCGCGCTGCCACCGGCGGCCACGTCGTCGAGCGGGTTGCCCACGCCGTCCCAGCCAAGAGCGTTGGCAATGATCTCCTGCAGGCTTTGCCACGCGCCCAGCAGTCCGACGCCTTGGCCTTCAACCACCAGCGGGAAGCCCATGAGGCCGGTGGTCAGGCCCAGTCCGTTGATGATCGAGCCGCCGATGCCGGGGGAGCTGCCGTCGCTGATCAAGTTGACGAAGCCCTCGACGTCGGTGCCGGTGAGGCCGGGCGACAGCAGGCCACCGAAGGTGTAGCTGAGCGCGGTGACGTCCAGGTCCGCGGGCAGCAGGCCGCCCTCGATCAGGCTCGGCAGCAGCGCGTCCAGGTTGAGGGTGGCCCCGTTGAGAAGCCCGCCGACCATGTTGGCCGGGAGGTTGGCCATGTCCTGCAGCGCCGCCGTCCAATCCGGGTTGTCACCGGACAACGCGGTGCTGATCTCGGTAACGCCGTTGTAGAGCGCGACCAGCGGGCTGATGCTCGGGGCGAGCGCGCCGATCAGCACCCCGCTGATCGGTGACGCCAGGAAAGAGAGAACCGGCGTGAGCTCATCGGTGCTGAGGGGGAAGTCGTCGGGCATGTATTGCGGCATCACCAGGGTGATCAGTGCCTGCAGCGCGTCGTTGCTCAACAGCAGCGGTGACATGGGCAGGTCGGTCTGCATGCTGGGCTGCACGATCGCGTCAATGACCGCCTGCGGGTCGATCGATGTGCCGTTGATCAGGTCCGCGATCAGCTGCTGTCCGGCAACCATCGGGGCCGCAGACATGGCATCCCACAGCGTGGTGGCGTTGGTCTTGGCGGTATCGAACACGTCCTGCCAGGCGCCGAACGGGTCGAAGTCGGCGGTCAGCGCGACCACGGGCGAGTGCCCGGCCGGCAGGCTCGGCAGCGGCATGGTGACCGGGGTGGCGGCGATGGCGCCGGCGCCGACTAGCGCCGCACCGGCGACGATCCACGGTGAGCGAACAACGTTGTGCATGGGGCTCCTCATTACAATTGCTGTGACGGGTCGCACAGTCGGCGAAAGATTACTTGAAAGTAGGTTAGGAGACAACACGAGTGATGTTATTTGACGCGACCGTAAAGAAAATGCGGTACCACGGTCCACGATAACGGACTTGAATTCGGAAAACACCAGGTGATAATGGTATTTAGTATACGAGTCGGCGACGTCCGGGGGTGTATGGGCGAGGGTACTTTCGCGGAACTCGGGTGGAAGCCCGCCGTCGTACGCCCTCTATAACGAAGGTTCGCCTAAATTAACTTAATCCGTGCACAGATCAAGGCCCGACCGGCTCAGTCCTTGTCGTCGTTGGCGCGCGGGAACCCGCCGCCGGAGGGGAACAGCGGGAATACGACGTCGTCGAGCTTCTCCGCGTCACCGGCGGTCTTGTTCACCGTCGCGCCCCAGACGTTGCCGTCCGGCGACATCTTGACGGCCCAGACGTGGCCGTGGGTGTCCTGGCGCATGACCTCGGGTTCACTGGTGACCGCACCGGTGCCGGAGGCCAGTCGCACCGCGACGGTCTGTTTGGTGTTGATCAGATTGACCAGCACGATTCCGTCCATCGCGGCGCAGCCGGCCACTCCGGGCTTGTCCGGCCAGGTCCACACGGTGGAAACGTGGGAGTCCTTGGTGATGCGCTGCAGGCGGTCTCCGCTCGGACTCCGATCGGTGACGTAGAGCGAGCCGTCGACGTGATCGATGCACAACCCCCCGCCCGCGCCCAGCCCGCTCAGCGCGGTGGTCGGGGCGGCCTGACCGATCGTCGTCGGTTGTTCGATGCGCAGTACCTTGCCCGCCGTGGACCCGGGGTCGGCGGCCGCGGCCGGGTTCCCTGCGTCACCGGTCAACACCACCAGGGTGGTGGGGCTGGTGAAGATCAGCGCGCCGGTGTTTCCGGTCGCCCCCTTGGGGATCCCGGTCAGGATGTCCTTGGGCACATCGCCGTCGGCGACCCGGATCACCCGGTTGTCGGTGGGGGTGCTGATGTAGGCGTACATCAGCCGGTCCTGGGAGTAAGTCGGCGACAACACGATGTCCATCAGCCCGCCGTCACCGGCCGGGTCGACGCCGATGACGGTCTTCACCTTGGGCTCGGCGGTCAGCGAGACCTCCTTGACCGCGCCGGTGGTGCGTTCGGCGACCAGCGCCGATTTGCTGTCGGCGTGCATGATCAGCCCGCTGGTGCTCTCCAGGCAGCCCTGCATCACCCCGGGGGCCGGACATTGTTTGGGGAACGGGTTGGCCGGCAGCGGCGGGGGCGGCGGAGGCGTCGTGGTGGGCGCCAGCCCGCGCCGGGGCACGGTGGTGAAGGGCTGGGACTGAGCGTCGTTGAAGTGGGCGCAACCCGTCAGAACCAGTAAGGCCGCGCACAGCACGACAGGCACCCGGTGAATCGCCCCGCGCATCCGCATGCCCGTCAGGTTACGGACACCGGGTCCGGTTCCGCCACGATGCCCGCCGCAGCGGCGTCGTCGGGCCTGCACCGGGCCGGAATCGATTCGCTAACGAAGGCGTTCAAATCCCCAATCCCGCCGGGGTTGCCCTTACCCTTGCAGGGTGAAGAGTCAAGGTGAGGGCTCACACTGGCGTCGGCCGGGTGGAGCTGCCGACGCAGACAAAGGACGTCCCAAGTCGGCACGTCTGGTAGATCCGGAGGACGACATGCCATCGCCGACCTATACCGGTGATTTCGAGACTGCTGCTATCCCGCCCTATGACCCGACCGGTGCCCGCCCCCTCGGCGGTGACTACAACCCGCTGCCGTATGCCGAACCACAGGCCGCCGCCGGGCGCGTCGGCGGTCCCGTCGGCGCTGACGCCGACGACCCGTTCCGGGTGGTGGACCGGCGGGGAACCCAGGACCTGGGCCTGCTGGTCCTGCGGCTGGGCCTGGGAGTGGTATTGGTGGCCCACGGGCTTCGCCAGCTGTTCGGCTGGTGGGGAGGCCAAGGCCTGACCGGATTCAAGAGCTCGATCTCCGAGGCCGGCTACCAGCACGCCGACATCCTGACCTACGCCGCCGGCGGCGGGCAGATCGCCGCCGGCCTGCTGCTGGTGCTCGGACTGTTCACGCCGCTGGCCGCTGCCGGCGCTCTGGCGTACCTGATCAACGGTGTGCTCGCCGGCGTCTCGTCGCAGAGCCAGGGGCGCTTCGACTTCTTCCTCCCGGACGGCCACGAATACCACCTGATGCTCATCGTGGTGGCGGTGGCGATCGTGCTGGTCGGCCCCGGACGGTATGGGCTCGACGGCGACCGAGGCTGGGCCCGGCGACCCTTCATCGGGTCGATCGTGGCATTGCTGCTCGGGATCGCCGGCGGCGTGGCGATGTGGGTGTTCCTCAACGGAGCCAACCCGCTCGGCTGAGGAGGCCGGCGGGGCGCTGATCAGCGATACGGGTTGGGCACCCGCCCGCCGCTGGCCTCGGTGAGCAGCGGCAGGGTGGCGAAGCTGACCGCAGGCAGGCGTAGTTGCTCACCGTCGTGCAGGTGCGCCCGCGCCCAGGATCCGCGGCTGAACCCCAGGCCCGCGATGGCGTCCCAGTCCACCGAGCGGCTGCCGAGCAGGGTCCGCACCGTGACCTGCTGCGCGTCGGCGACGGTTCGCCACCGGGCGATCAGCGCGGAGAGCAGCACCGGCAGCACCAGCAGCGGCGCGGTGAGTGGCCAGGTCAGCACCGGAATCAGTAGACCCAGGGCCAGGAAGCCGACGGCGAAGTGGGCCATCGGCGAGATTCGGATCACCAGCGGTGCGGGATCGGGGGAGCGGGAGGCCACCCTGGCATGATGTCACCGCCGGTACCGGTGGCGCGGGTCGGCGGCGGTCGAACGCCCCGGCACAAAAAATATTGACTACTTATTTTAAGTAACGCATCATGGGCGCATGACGTCGACCAGGCCTCGCCGGACCCAGGCGGAGCGGACCGCGGAGACGCGCCGCGCGCTACTGGATGCGACGCTGGACGCACTGGTCGAGGTCGGTTTCAAGGGCACCACGACCACCGAGGTGGCCCGTCGCGCCGGGGTGTCGGTGGGCGCGCTGCAAGGTCATTTCCCGACGAAGATCGGGCTGCTGACCGCGGCCATCGAATTCGCGCTGAACCGCCGCATCGAGGAGTTCGAGGTCTTGATGGCGGGGCTGGATCCCTCCGCCGACAAGCTGGACGAGGCCTTCGACCTGCTGTGGTCGATGTTTTCCGGCCAGACCTTCACCGCGACGCACGAACTGTGGGTGGCGGCTCGCACCGACCCGGACCTGGCGCCGGCAGTCGTCGAAACCGATCGGCAGTTCGCCGAAGCGTGCGAGCGGGTGTACACCCAACTGCTGGCCCCCGCCGGTCCCGGCGGGGCCGTCACGCCGCAGTCGCGCATCGGACTGCAGATGGCGTTCGCGCTGATGAATGGCCTGGCGATGGCACGGCTGATCGACGGCTACGAGCCGCTGGCCGTCAAAGACATCCTCGAAACCTTCAAGACACTGGCCAGACCGCTGGTGACCGACCCAGCAGACCAACACTCAGAGGGGACGCAATGACTGCCAGCGAGAACGCACCGAACGACCGCCACCTCGCGCAGCCCGCGGTCCATCCACGTCGCATTCGGTTCAATTACCCGGTCGCGGCGCTGGACCGCCACTTCGTCGCCGGCGACCTGGTGATGAGCCATCTCATTGCGCACCTTTCGGCGGTGTTTCCCGAGGGCGAGGACTTCTTCGTGCGTTCGGTGCGCCACTACGCCGACCAGATCACCGATCCGGAATTGAAGGAACGCGTCAAAGGATTTGTCGGACAAGAGGTATCGCACGGCCGCGAACACCGTGCCCTCAATGAGCGTCTGCAGCAGATGAGCTACCCCACCCGCCGGATCGACCGGCTTGTGCACCGGCGCCTCAAGGCGGCCGAGCGGCGGTTCTCGCCGCTGACCTGCCTGGCCATCACCGCCGCGCTCGAGCACTTCACCGCGGTTTTCGCCGAGACCCTGCTCAGTGACGAACGAGCCCAGGCCCTGCTGGGCACGACGGAAGTGCGCTCGATGCTGCTGTGGCACGCCATCGAGGAATCCGAGCACCGCTCGGTGGCGTTCGACGTCTACCGTGCGGTCGGCGGTGACGAGATCCGGCGCATCCGGACCATGCGGGTCATCCGGTTCAGCTTTCCCATCGCCGTCACGGTGAACTCGATCCTCTCGATGTTCACCGACCGGGCCGCGTATAACCCGGTGCGGCTCGTTCGCAGCTTTGCCGCACTGCGGCATTCGCCGTTTCTGACCCGGGCCGTTTTCAGCCGGCTCGGCGACTACAACAGGTACGGCTTCCACCCCGACGACCATGACAACACCGCGCTGCTGGAGCACTGGACGGCGGCCTTGTTCGGCGAACATGGGTCGCTCGTCGACCACCTGCACTGAGAACGCCCACCGCTTATTTGACGCCCGGTCGGTCCAGGGACTACCGTCTTCGGCTATGGACAACGGCATGCTCGTAGTAGCCCCCTGCGCGTTGGTTGTTGCCTGAGCTTCCAACCACCAACGCGCAACCCTCGTGCAGCAGCTGAGCTGGCGGGGGTTTTTTGTTGCCACCAGTCCAGATCACCAGAGAAATTGAAGAGGAAACCGTGAGCGCACCCACCACGCGACCGCCGCAGCGGTCGGCCGCAACCGACGGGCCGCAGCCGGCCAACGGGACCCCCTCCGCCGACAAAGCCAAAGCAGCCGCCAGACGCGTCGCACCCGAGCAGATGACCGGTGCCCAGTCGGTGATCCGGTCGCTGGAGGAACTCGACGTCGACGTCATCTTCGGCATCCCCGGTGGAGCCGTGCTGCCGGTCTATGACCCGCTGTTCGACTCCAAGAAGCTGCGCCACGTGCTGGTCCGCCACGAGCAGGGTGCCGGGCACGCCGCCAGCGGCTACGCGCACGCCACCGGGCGGGTGGGGGTGTGCATGGCCACCTCGGGTCCGGGTGCCACCAACCTGGTCACCCCGCTGGCCGACGCGCAGATGGACTCCATCCCGGTGGTGGCCATCACCGGGCAGGTCGGCCGCGCACTGATCGGCACCGACGCCTTCCAGGAGGCCGACATCTCCGGCATCACCATGCCGATCACCAAGCACAACTTTCTGGTTCGCAACGGCGACGACATTCCCCGGGTGATCGCCGAGGCGTTCCACATCGCGGCAAGCGGACGGCCCGGAGCAGTTCTCGTCGACATCCCCAAGGACATTTTGCAGGGTCAGTGCACCTTCGCCTGGCCGCCGAAGCTGGACCTGCCCGGCTACAAGCCCACCACCAAACCGCACAGTCGGCAGATCCGCGAGGCCGCCAAGCTGATCGCCGCGGCGCGCCGGCCGGTGCTGTATGCCGGCGGCGGCGTGATCCGCGGCGAGGCATGCGAACAGCTGGCCGAGCTGGCCGAGTTGACCGGCATCCCGGTGGTCACCACGTTGATGGCCCGCGGCGCCTTCCCGGACAGCCACCGCCAGCACCTGGGTATGCCCGGCATGCACGGCACCGTCGCGGCGGTCGCCGGCCTGCAGCGCTCCGATCTGCTGATCACCCTGGGCGCCCGCTTCGACGACCGGGTCACCGGTCAGCTGGACTCGTTCGCCCCGGACGCCAAGGTCATCCACGCCGATATCGACCCGGCCGAGATCGGCAAGAACCGGCACGCCGACGTGCCGATTGTCGGCGACGTCAAGGCCGTCATCACCGAGCTGATCGGCGCACTGCGCCACGAGAAGACGGACCTCGGAAGCGATCTCACGGATTGGTGGGCCTACCTCGACGACGTGCGCGCCACCTACCCGCTGAGCTACGGCCCGCAAAGCGACGGCAGCCTGTCCCCGGAATACGTGATCGAGACCCTGGGCCGCATCGCGGGGCCGGACGCCGTCTATGTCGCCGGCGTGGGCCAGCACCAGATGTGGGCCGCGCAGTTCGTCCACTACGAAAAGCCGCGCACCTGGCTGAATTCGGGTGGCCTGGGCACCATGGGCTTCGCGATCCCGGCGGCGATGGGGGCCAAGATGGGCCGCCCGGACGCCGAGGTGTGGGCGATCGACGGTGACGGCTGTTTTCAGATGACCAACCAGGAACTGGCCACCTGCGCCATCGAGGGCATGCCGATCAAGGTCGCGCTGATCAACAACGGCAACCTGGGCATGGTGCGCCAGTGGCAGACCCTGTTCTACGGGGAGCGCTATTCACAGACCGACCTGGCCACCCACTCGCACCGCATTCCCGACTTCGTCATGCTGGCTGAGGCGCTCGGTTGCGTCGGATTGCGTTGCGAGCGTGAAGAAGACGTCGAAGACGTCATCAATCAGGCGCGGGCGATCACCGATCGCCCGGTGGTGATCGACTTCATCGTCGGCGCGGACGCGCAGGTGTGGCCGATGGTGGCCGCCGGTACCAGCAACGACGAGATCCAGGCCGCCCGCGGTATCCGGCCGCTGTTCGACGACGACAACAACGAGGGGCACGCCTGATGACCGCCAGTTGGAAGACCCATACGTTGTCGGTGCTGGTCGAGGACAAACCCGGCGTGCTGGCCCGGGTGGCGGCATTGTTCTCCCGGCGCGGCTTCAACATCGAGTCGCTTGCCGTCGGTGCCACCGAGACCAAGAACATGTCGCGGATGACGATCGTGGTCTCGGTGGAGGACATTCCACTGGAACAGATCACCAAGCAGCTCAACAAGCTGATCAACGTCATCAAGATCGTCGAGCAGGAGGACGACAACTCGGTCTCCCGTGAGATCGCGCTGATCAAGGTCCGCGCCGACGCCGGTACCCGCGGCCAGATCGTCGAGGCGGTGAACCTGTTCCGCGCCAGGGTGATCGACGTTTCCCCGGAGTCGCTGATCATCGAGGCCACCGGCACCCCGGCCAAGTTCGAGGCGTTGTTGCGGGTGCTGGAGCCTTATGGCATCCGTGAGATCGTCCAATCGGGTCTCGTATCGTTGTCACGCGGTCCGCGCGGCATCGGTACGGCCAAATAACTCCTACGCACATACTTCATCGAAGAACGAACAGAAAGAAGTGACACAAAGTGGCAGTTGAGATGTTCTACGACGACGACGCCGACCTGTCGATCATCCAGGGCCGCAAGGTCGGGGTGATCGGCTACGGCAGCCAGGGTCACGCGCACTCGCTGAGCCTGCGCGACTCCGGCGTCCAGGTGAAGGTCGGCCTCAAGGAAGGCTCCAAGTCGCGGGCCAAGGTCACCGAGCAGGGCCTGGAGGTCGACACCCCCGCCGAGGTCGCCAAGTGGGCCGACGTGATCATGCTGCTCGCGCCCGACACCGCCCAGGCCGAGATCTTCACCGGCGACATCGAGCCCAACCTGCAGGCCGGCAACGCGCTGTTCTTCGGCCACGGCCTCAACATCCACTTCGGTCTGATCAAGCCGGCCGCCGACATCACCATCGGGATGGTCGCGCCCAAGGGGCCCGGGCACCTGGTGCGCCGGCAGTTCGTCGACGGCAAGGGTGTGCCCGCGCTGATCGCGGTCGCCCAGGACCCGCGCGGTGAGGGGGAGGCGCTGGCGCTGTCGTACGCCAAGGGCATCGGCGGCACCCGGGCCGGGGTCATCAAGACCACCTTCAAGGAGGAGACCGAGACCGACCTGTTCGGTGAGCAGGCCGTGCTGTGCGGCGGCACCGAGGAACTGGTCAAGGCCGGCTTCGAGGTGATGGTCGAGGCCGGCTACGCCCCGGAGATGGCCTACTTCGAGGTGCTGCACGAACTCAAGCTGATCGTCGATCTGATGTATGAGGGCGGTATCGCCCGGATGAACTACTCGGTTTCCGACACCGCGGAGTTCGGCGGCTACCTGTCCGGTCCGCGGGTGATCGACGCCGACACCAAGCAGCGGATGCGCGACATCCTCTCCGACATCCAGGACGGCACCTTCGTCAAGCGTCTGGTGGCCAACGTCGAGGGCGGCAACAAGGAACTCGAGGGGCTGCGCAAAGCCAACGCCGAGCACCCGATCGAGGTCACCGGCAAGAAGCTGCGCGACTTGATGAGCTGGGTGGACCGGCCCATCACCGAGACGGCCTAGTCACGTCCCGTCGTCGGCGCCACGGCGTTGGCGGCCGTGCTCGTGCGCCGAGATTGAAGCCACGCAGGCAAGATCCAAGCGAAGGCCTGCGTGGCTTCAATCTCGCGGCGGTCGGGCTGATTCATCGGCCCGCGGGTTCACCCTGTTCGGCAGCAGCTGCGGGTGTTCGTCGCCCGGCGGCGCAACCGCATGGACGTCGTCGTTAGGCGCGTATCGACAGGGTTCACCCGAGCACCGATCTGAAAGGGTTGCGCCCGGCTCAAACACCCAGACGGCGATCGTTAGGCTGTCCGGGTGACTCTGCCCGTGGTTTTGATCGCTGACAAACTCGCCCAATCCACCGTCGCCGCCCTCGGTGACCAGGTCGAGGTTCGCTGGGTCGACGGCCCGGACCGAGACAAGCTGCTGGCCGCGGTACCGGACGCGGACGCGCTGCTGGTGCGCTCGGCCACCACCGTCGATGCCGAAGTCCTCGCGGCCGGCACCAAGCTCAAGATCGTGGCCCGCGCCGGGGTCGGTCTGGACAACGTCGACGTCGATGCCGCCACCGCGCGCGGGGTGCTGGTGGTCAACGCCCCGACCTCGAACATTCACAGCGCCGCCGAGCACGCGATCGCGCTGATGCTGGCCGCCGCCCGGCAGATCCCGGCGGCCGACGCCTCCCTGCACGCCCGGGAGTGGAAGCGCTCGTCGTTCTCCGGCACCGAGATCTTCGACCACACCGTCGGCGTGGTCGGGCTGGGCCGGATCGGCCAGCTGGTCGCTCAGCGTCTGGCCGCGTTCGGTGCCCACATCATCGCCTACGACCCCTACGTCTCGGCCGCGCTTGCCGCGCAGCTGGGCATCGAGCTGCTGCCCCTCGACGAGCTGCTGGCCCGCGCCGACTTCATTTCGGTGCACCTGCCGAAGACCCCGGAGACCGCGGGCCTGATCGGCAAGGAGGCGCTGGCCAAGACCAAGCCGGGCGTGATCATCGTCAACGCCGCCCGCGGCGGGCTGATCGACGAGGCCGCGCTGGCCGAGGCGATCACCAGCGGCCACGTGCGCGCCGCCGGCCTGGACGTGTTCGCCACCGAGCCGTGCACCGACTCCCCACTGTTCGGCCTGCCGCAGGTGGTGGTGACCCCGCACCTGGGCGCCTCCACCGCCGAGGCCCAGGACCGGGCCGGCACCGACGTCGCCAAGAGCGTCAAGCTGGCGCTGGCCGGGGAATTCGTGCCGGACGCGGTCAACGTCGGCGGTGGCGCGGTCAGTGAGGAAGTCGCGCCCTGGCTGGACCTGGTGCGCAAACTCGGGCTGCTCGCCGGTGCACTCTCCGACGGCCTGCCGGTGTCGCTGTCGGTTCAGGTACGCGGCGAGTTGGCCTCCGAAGACGTTGAGGTGCTGCGGCTTTCGGCCCTGCGCGGCCTTTTCTCGGCTGTCATCGAGGATCCGGTGACGTTTGTCAACGCGCCGGCGCTGGCCGCCGAACGAGGGGTGGACGCCGAAATCGGCACCGCCAGCGAAAGTCCCAATCACCGCAGCGTCGTCGAGCTCAGGGCGGTGGCCGCCGACGGGGCGGTCGTCACGGTGGCCGGGACCCTGTCCGGCCCGCATCTGGTGGAGAAGATCGTCCAGATCAACGGCCGGCACTTCGACCTGCGGGCCGAGGGCGTCAACCTGATCATCAACTACACCGACCAGCCCGGGGCACTGGGCAAGATCGGCACCCTGCTGGGTTCCGCCGGCATCAACATCCATGCCGCACAACTCTCCGAGGACGCCGAGGGCCCCGCGGCGACGATCCTGCTGCGGGTGGACCGCCAGGTGCCCGCCGATGTGCAATCGGCGATCAGCGCAGCCGTCGGCGCCAACAAGATCGAGGAGGTCGACCTGGTATGAGCGTCAAACTCGCGGTCATCCCCGGCGACGGCATCGGTCCTGAGGTCATCACCGAAGCCGTCAAGGTGCTCGACGCAGTGCTGCCCGGCACCGAGAAGACCACCTACGACCTGGGCGCCAAGCGTTATCACGCCACCGGTGAGGTCCTGCCGGACTCGGTGCTCGACGAGATCCGCGGCCACGACGTGATCCTGCTCGGCGCCATCGGCGACCCGTCGGTGCCGTCCGGTGTGCTCGAGCGCGGCCTGCTGCTGCACGCCCGGTTCGCGCTGGACCACCACGTCAACCTGCGGCCCAGCCGGCTCTACCCGGGGGTCGCCAGCCCGCTGGCCGATCCGCCGGAGATCGACTTCGTGGTGGTGCGCGAAGGCACCGAGGGGCCCTACACCGGCAACGGCGGGGCGCTTCGGGTCGGCACCGCCCACGAGGTCGCCACCGAGGTCAGCGTCAACACCGCCTACGGCGTGGCCCGGGTGGTGCGCTTCGCCTTCGAGAAGGCCCGGCAGCGCCGCAAGCATCTGACCCTGGTGCACAAGAACAACGTGCTGACCTACGCCGGGTCGCTGTGGACACGTACGGTGGCCGAGATCGGTGCGGAGTACCCGGACGTCGAGACGGCCTACACCCACGTCGACGCCGCCACCATTTATTTGGTCAACGACCCCGGCCGCTTCGACGTGATCGTCAGCGACAACCTGTTCGGTGACATCATCACCGACCTGGCCGGCGCGGTGTGCGGTGGGATCGGGTTGGCGGCCAGCGGCAACATCGACGCCACCGGCACCAACCCGTCGATGTTCGAACCGGTGCACGGCAGCGCCCCGGACATCGCCGGGCAGGGCATCGCCGACCCGACCGCGGCGGTGATGTCGGTGGCGATGCTGCTGGGCCACATCGGTGAGCACGACGCCGCCGCCCGGGTGGACGCGGCCGTCGAGCGGCACCTGGCGACCCGGGGAGGCCAGAAGCTGTCCACCGCCGCCACCGGCGATCGGATTCTGGGCCTGCTCTGAAGCGGTAGCCGCTAGCTGAACCTGACGGGCAATCGGGCCGCGAGGTCAGCGACCGTGGTGCCGAAGGTTTCTCGTGCCCGGGTCGTTCCCGCGGCGGTGTCGATGCCGATGACTGCGTATTCGGTATAGACCCTGCTGACGCAGCGCAGAGCGGTCAGCGGATAGGTGCACGAGGGAACCAGTTTGGCGGCGCCGTCCTTGGTGAAGAGGTCCATCATCACGAACACGTTCTTGGCTCCGATCGCCAAGTCCATCGCTCCTCCGACGGCGGGAATCGCGTCCGGTTCCCCGGTGTGCCAGTTGGCCAGGTCACCGTGCTGACTGACCTGCAGTGCTCCGAGCACGCACACATCGAGGTGGCCGCCCCGCATCATTGCGAAGGAGTCGGCGTGATGGAAGTAGCAGGCCCCGGGCAGCTCGGTGACCGGAATCTTGCCGGCATTGGTGAGATCGGGATCGATGTCCTCGCCACGTGCTGCGGGTCCCATCCCGAGCATGCCGTTCTCGGTGTGCAGTACCACTGCGTCCTCGGGCGACAGGTGGTCGGCCACCAGTGTGGGCTGTCCGATGCCGAGATTGACGTACGAGCCCGCGGGGATGTCCCGGGCGATGACGGCGGCGAGTTCGTCGCGGGTCAGCGGACCGCGGTCGAGGTGCTCGATCGGACCGGCAGGGGTTGGTCTCACGTGCTCGTCTCCAGGATCCGGTCGACGTAGATTCCCGGCGTGACAATCGCTTCGGCATCCAGCTGGCCGGTGTCGACGACCCGGGACACCTCAGCGACCGTCAGGGTGGCAGCGGTCGCCATCACCGGACCGAAGTTGCGTGCGGTCTTGCGATACACCAGGTTTCCCGCGCGATCTGCGACATGGGCCCGGATCAGCGCGACATCCCCGTGGATCGGGTACTCCAGCGCGTAATCGCTGCCGTCGATGGTCCGGATCTCCTTGCCCTCGGTGAGCAGCGTGCCGACGCCGGTGGGGCAGTAGAACGCCCCGATGCCCGCACCGGCGGCGCGTATGCGTTCGGCCAGGTTGCCCTGCGGCACCAGTTCCAGGGCGACCTGGCCGGCGCGATACAGGCCGTCGAACACATAGGAATCGGGTTGTCGGGGAAACGAACAGATCACCTTGCGGACTAGGCCGGCGGCCAGCAACGCCGCCAGACCGGTATCGGCGTTGCCCGCATTGTTGCTGACGATGGTCAGATCGCCTGCTCCCCGGGCGATCAGTGCGTCGATCAGCACGGTGGGCATCCCGGCCATGCCGAATCCGCCCACCAAAATCGTGGCGCCGTCGGTCACGTCGGACAGCGCGTCGGCGGCGGAGTCGCAGATTACCGTGCGGCTCACCCAACGCTCTCCGGGCCGTCGTGGTCGGCGAGCACCTGCGCGGCGATACGGAACGCGGTATTGGCGTCGGGCACACCGCAATAGACCGCGGTCTGCAACAGCACCTCTTTGATCTCGTCGTTGCTCAGGCCGTTTCGGCGCGCTGCACGCAGATGCAGTGCCAACTCGTCATGGTGGCCGCGGGCCACGAGGGCGGTCAGCGTGATGATCGAGCGGCTGCGTCGGTCGAGGCCGTCTCGGGTCCAGACGCTGCCCCACGCGTAGCGCGTGATCAGGTCCTGGAAGTCGGCGGTGAACTCGGTGGTGTGGGCGATCGCACGGTCGACATGTGCGTCGCCGAGGACTTCTCGGCGCACCGACATGCCCGCGGTGTAGACCGGATCACCCACCGCCAGATGGTCGAGAATCAGGCCGGCGGTCGCGTTGGGCGCCTCGAGTGGCGCGAGGTGGCCGACGCCGTCGAGTATCACAAGGCGGCCGTGTTCGACACCGGAAGCGATACGCCTCAGCGATTCCGGCGGAGTGGCGACATCCTCGGAGCCGGCGATGGCCAGCACCGGAGCGGTGATCTCAGCGAGCCGCGCGGTGACGTCGAAATCGGCCAGTGCCTCGCATGCCTGGGCGTACGATTCGTTGTCGGTGCGGCGCAGCGCATCTGAGAGTGCGGCGATGAGCTCGGGCTGGCGGTCGGCGAAAGCGGGGGCGAACCAGCGCTGTCGGGACAGCTCGATGATCGCGCCGGTGCCGGATGTCCGCACGGTGGTGGCACGGGTGGCCCAGTCCTCGGCACGACCGATGGTGGCGCCGGTGCACAGCAGCGTGGCGCTCGACACTCGGTCGGGGGCGTCGAGCAGCAACTGCAAACCGACCGCACCTCCGATGGAGTCACCGGCGTAGTGGAACGCGGCCCGTGGCGCGATGTCATCGACCAGGGCCAGCACGCCGGCCGCCAAATCCGGTATCCGGAACGGGGCCGCCGGACCGCGGCCGTGGCCGGGAAGGTCCCATCCGACGACGCGCAGATGTCCGGCGAGCCGCTCGGCGGCGCCGCCCCACAGGGCGGTGGCTGAGGTACCGAGCGACGGCCCGAGCACGAGCAGGTCCGCGCCGGGCGGGCCGCCGAAGTCGGTGCCGACCAACCGCGGCACGCTCATGTCGCCTCCATGGTGTGGCGCGCGCGTTGCAGCGCGGCATCGATGAGATCGGCTGCGGCACCGGTGTAGTCACTCCGCGGCGTACCCCCGGTCAACTCAGCCATCGTGCGCTGCTCTGCGATCAGGTCACCGGCGGCGGCCAGGTTCGCCGCGGCGCGTTCGGTGTCGATGACCAGTCCGGTGAGCAGTTCGGTTGTCTGCGCTGCGGCCGCCAGGGCCCGACGGGCCAGGGTCCGCAGGGCGGCCCATTCGGCGTGCCACCCGCCGTCGGAGCGCTCGTCGATACCGGCAGCCGATGCGGCGTGCAAAATGGCAGCCAGCGACGGCGCTACCGATGCGGTACGGCGGATCAGGATGGATAACACCGGATTGTTCTTGTGCGGCATCGTCGATGAACCACCGCCGCGGCCCTCGGCCAGTTCGCCGATCTCGGGCCTGCTGCTGGCCGCGACGTCATTGGCGATGTGGGCCCAGGCATCGCAGCATGTCACCAACGCGTCGCCGGTGCGGGTTATGACCGACCGGGTGGTGTGCCACGGCGGGCTGTCGGCGAGACCGAGCACCGCGGCCAGCCGTCCGGACAGGGTGATCGCGCCGGCGGGCGAGCCGGACAACTCGGTGGCAGCGGCCATCGTTCCCGCGGCGCCGCCGGCCTGCACCGGAGGTTCTGGCAGTGCGGCGACGCAGTCGGCTCCGTCCAGAATCCCGGTGAGCCAGTGTGCAATCTTCATGCCGACCGTTGTGGGCAACGCGGGCTGGGTCAGGGTGCGAGCAAGCATGGGGTCGTCACGATGGGTTTCGGCCAGCGTGGCCAAGGTATGGACCTGGGTGCCCAGTTCGCTGCGGATTCGGTCCAGCGCCTCGCGCAGGCAGAGCAGCAGTGCGGTGTCGACGACGTCCTGGCTGGTCAGTCCGCGGTGCAGCCAGCGCGCAGGTTCTCCGCCGGTGCGCTCACGCAGCAATTCCAGCATGCCGGGTACCGGGTTGCCGGTCGCCTCTGCCGCTACGGCCACCGCTTCCACGTCAGCTTCCGAGAGCGCCGCAGTCAGGTCGGCCCGCGCCGAAGCGGGTGCGATGCCGGCGTCGACGAGCACACTGAGCCAAGCGGTTTCGACCCGAACCATGGCGGCCAGATACGCCGCGTCGCTGAAGATCTGCCCCGCCCGGTGGTCGCCGGGCCACAACAGGTCGGTCATGGTTGCCCCCGGTAGCGCAGGAATACCGTCTCGTGGGTGCCCTGCAGCCTGATGTCGAAGCGGAGGCCGTGCTCGTCGGGCACCGCGATCAGCGTATGGCGGCGGTCAGCAGGCACGGAAACCAACAGTCGGTCCGCGTCGAGCTGATCGCACGGTAGATAGGCGCGGGTGAACAGCCGGTTCAGCAGGCCGCGCGCGAACACGGTGACGGCGATGAACGGTGCCGACTGGCGGGCCGCTCCAGGTCTCACCGTGGTGAAACTGTAATGGCCGGCGGCATCGGTCGCGGCGCGTCCCCAGCCGGGGAAGGTATCGCCGTCACGGCGAAGGGAACTGGACGTCGGCACGGCCCCGTCCGCATCGGCCTGCCAGATCTCCAGCAGCGCATCGGGAACGGGCGCCGCGGCCCCGTCGGTGACGGTGCCGTGCAGCTGGACGGCACCCGGTGAGCCAGGGGGCACGAGTTCGTCGCCGCGGTCGAACGGCAGGGCATAGCCGAAGAACGGACCGATGGTCTGCC
The DNA here is from genome assembly GCF_010727125.1 of Mycolicibacter terrae. Lineage (NCBI taxonomy): Bacteria > Bacillati > Actinomycetota > Actinomycetes > Mycobacteriales > Mycobacteriaceae > Mycobacterium > Mycobacterium terrae. The sequence continues at coordinate 1,423,888 of NZ_AP022564.1, forward strand.
CCGGGGTGGCCGTCAGCTCGGTCATCATGGTTCCTCGACGGGCGTTGCGGCCGGGCCGGTGAGCACCACGTCCCAGCGGTAGCCGGTGGCCCATTCGTGACTGGTGATGGCGTGGTCGTAGACCGCGATGAGCCGGTCGCGGGCCTTCTGGTCCGTAATCGACTGATAGATCGGGTCCAACGCCAACAACGGGTCGCCCGGGAAGTACATCTGAGTGATCAGTCGTTGCGTGAAATCACTTCCGAACAACGAAAAATGGATGTGCGCGGGACGCCAGGCGTTGTGGTGGTTGCGCCAGGGGTACGGGCCGGGTTTGATCGTCGTGAACCGGTAGAACCCGTCGTCGTCGGTGAGGCACCGCCCCGCACCGGTGAAATTGGGGTCCAGCGGTGCGGGATGCTGATCCCCCTGGTGGACGTAGCGCCCGCTGGCGTTGGCCTGCCAGATCTCGACGAGCTGCCGGCGTACCGGCCGGCCGTCACCGTCGAGGATCCGTCCGGTCACCACGGTGCGTTCGCCGATCGGCGGGCCGGCGTGCTGAACCGTCAGGTCTGCGTCGAGGGGAGCGACGTCGTACTCACCGAAACAGGGTGCCCGTAGTTCGACCGCCTCTGGGTCTGCCAGGTGCAGTGCACTTTTGGGATGGCGAAGCACGCTGCTGCGGTACGGCGGAAAGTCCAGTTTCGGCTGGCTTTCGGCACTGCCCGCCCGCCGGCACTCGGACTGGATCGCCGCGATCTCGGCGCTGATCTCCGCCTGGCCGGTCATCGGTGCTCCAGGCGGGCCAGTTCATGGCGCCAGGCGGCAGCTTCGGTGAAGGAGGGCCCGAGGTCGGGCAGATCCGTCCAATCCGACTCGCCGATCGGCTTGCAGGTGCCGCCCGCGGAGCGGACCCGCAGTGACATCGAAGCCAATCGGTCGAGGCTTATCGCCTGCAGGACGGCCTGGGCAACCGTGGCAGCGGCACTGGTGATCCCATGGCCGCGACAGATCACCACCGGCCTGCCCGCCATGGCGGCGACCATCTCTTTTCCGAGCTCAGCGGTGCGGATCAGCACCGCCCTCTCGTACACCGGGACACCACGACGCGCCAGCCATGCGCCGGGAATGTCGAAGGCGCCGTAGAGGGGTTCGATCGCGATACCGGCGAGGTCGGCCGACACGACGGCCGGCGGATGCAGGTGTGCCACCGCCCGGTACTCGGGATGTGCCAGCAGCGTCTCGACGTGAATCGGCAACTCGTTGGGGACCCGGTATCCGTCTAATTCGCCCTCGATGCCCGGTGTTCCGTCGAAGCGGATGAGCCGGATGTCATCGGGACGAGTGAATGCCACCCCGTTGTCAGAGTCGCTGCGACACCTGATCAGTAGGTGTTCTTCGTCGATCCGGGCACTGATGTGGCCGAGCATTCCGTCAACCAGGTTACGGGCCGCGGCGACTCGGCACGCCTGGGCGACCTCGGCCCGCAATGTCGCCAACTCGTCTCGGTTCACGTCTCAACCCCTCGACTGCGGGGAGGGGCTTGCCGCCCCCATTACCGATCCGCCGTCGGGATGGGTACTGGTGGCGGTGATCCCGCGGGACCGGTCTGAGGCCAAGAAGACGTAGCTCCACGCGTGGTCCGGTGGCGTGAGCGCGACATTCAGTGGGGTGCGTGCTGCAAGATCGCGAGCACGGTCGGGGGCGTCGTCCAGGCGCACATCGCCGAGCGACAGGTTGTGCAGGCCGCGCAGGTCGGTGTTCAGGGTTCCGCCCGGCGCGACGCCATTGACCCGGATGTGCGGGGCGAGTTCATAGGCGAGAGTGCTGACCAGACCGCGAACCGCGAACTTCGACGCGACGTAGAGCACGCCGCCTCGGCCCGGATAGAACGAGGACGCGGACTCGGTGAGGACGATGGAGGAGCCCTTTTGGGCTCGTAGGGCCGGCACAGCGGCTTTCACCGACTGGAGATGGCTCAACACGTTTGTCTTGAACATCTCGTCGAAGGCCGGCCCCAGCTCATCGGTGGAGATGTCCGTGATGCCCTTGTAGAAATCGAAGATCCCGACGCAGTTGACCAATGTGTCCAGGCCGCCGAAAGCCGCTACGGCGGCTGCGACGGCGCGCTCGTTCGCGTCGGCCGTCGTGGCGTCTCCCTGGCTCACCGGAACCCCCGGTAATTGACTCTTTAGCAGTGCGCATTTCGCACGATCGTGTTCCAATACCGCGACCTGCGCGCCCTCTTCGAGGTATGCGTCGACGACCGCCCGGCCGATGCCCGAGCCGGCGCCGACGACCAGCGCCCGTTTGCCGTCGAGCCATCGCGTCATGGCAGTTCGCTGTCGTCGGACAGGAGTGGTTGATGCATGTTGCCGACCATCGCTGCCAGCGTATAGGCGTTCTGCCACGTCAAGGCTTCGATCTCCAGGGCGTCGAGACTGATCCACTGTCCCGACTTCGGTGATGTGACGAGCAGCCGCGAACCGTTGCGGGTGTCGACCCGGCGCACGGTCACCTCGGTGAATTCGTTGGCAATCGTGATGGTTTCGCCCACCGAGCGGGCGATGAGGTCGTCGAGTTCGCTCACAGGAAAACCGCCAGGTTCTGCATCCGGAGAACCGACTCGTCGAGATGGATCGTGCGGCGCGCCAGCTTCCATCCCTGGTCGGTCAGGCGTAGCAGATCCTCCCGGCCGCAGGAGACCAGGGCGGCCTCGTTCACGTCGCCGCGGCTGCGGAAGAGCAACTCCGCCGACTCGACGATAAGGTGCGCGTCGTCGTCGCAGGCGAAGGTGCGGACATTGGTGATGTGATGGCGCAGCCGCGACGGGGGGTCTTCGGTCCACGCGTGTTCGGTTTGAAAGCGCGCGACGCGGCGGTTCAGGGAGTACTTGTTCTCGTCGAAGTGGGCCATACCGGGAGAGGTGTCGTACCCAGCACCTGAGGCGGTGGTCACCCGGACGGGCATGAAGTAGTGGATGTCCTCGGTGAGAGTGTCGAGCCATTCCGCGTATCGCTGCGCGTCGAGCAGATAGGCCTCATCGACCAAGAACTGATGTGCCTGCAGATGCCGGGTGTCGTTGAACGGCAGGGGATTACCGGTGCGGACCTGCTGGGGCGCATGCCCACCCAGTACCGCCAGCTCCCAGGGGCCGCCGGCACCTTTGGGCCGTGGAAAACCTGCACGCGTGCTCTTCTCGGCGGACGTCATGCCTGCGCCTCCTTGAAGGCCGCCTCGCATTCAGAAGTGCCGTTGGTCTGCACAAGGGGGGTGATTCCGTTGAGTTGCGTACCCATCGCGGCCGCGGCCGCCGCCACCGGAGGCATCTGCAGGTGATCGGCCCACATCCGAAGTATGGCGCGCTGATTGTTCTCGTTATAGCCGACCTGAGCGGTTCCCGGTCCATGGAATTGCTCCGGTGGCAACGCATTGACCACCGGAGTGTCGTCGGCGAGCAGGCCCATCCGGCTGTTGAGCAGGAGCTGACGGGCCATGGATCCGGCAGCCGTGTTGGTCAGCGACACCCAGTTCTCCACGTCATCCTGCTCGAACATGCCCGTGGAGCCGAAGCACATCAGGTAGGCCTTGTAGGAGTCCTTCTTGAACTGCTCGGGAGCCGCCGCGTCGACCGCGAACCAGGAGTACACCTCGGTTTCGTTCTCGCTGATCGGTTGCCAGGTGCGAATCGATATGAACGGCAACACATCATCGCTGTCTTGGATCTTCGGCCAGTTGTGCACCAGGCTCATGTTCGGGAAACAGGAGGCCGCCGAGATCATGAAGCCGTCGTCACCGACCACGCGCAGGTGCTCGGGTGACCACACATTTCTGATCCGGTCGATCATCTCGTCGGGGTAGCCGACATAGCGCATCCGTTCCTCGAAGGTGCCCGGCGGCAACTTGTATGTCGTGCCTCCTCCGCACGTCGCCCAGTACGTCGCGCCGTCTTTGCGCTTCTGCGCCTTCGGTTCCCGAAACAACCCGATATCGACGACCGAGGCATGAGTATGCGGTGTGTGGTACATGTCGCCGGCGAAGTTCTCCACGCCGATCTTCCAGTTGGCCTTGATACGCCACCGTTGCGGGCCGCGCACCTCCAGGCCGCTTCGGCTCTGCTTGGTGTAGAAGTCGAGGTAGAACCTGAAATCGCCGAGGAACTCCTCGAGTGGGGGCGCTTGGGGGTCGAGGCTGATGAAGATCATCCCGTTGTAGCTGGCGAGGTTCGGTGCCGGCAACAGCGTCTGGCCGCGCCTCTGGAAACCCGCCTCGCCGCCGTAGGCCTCCTGGTGGAAGGGCAGGCCGGTGAGGCGCCCGTCGTTGCGATATGACCAGCCGTGGTAGGGGCACCGGAAGTTGGAGGCGTTGCCCATCTCGGCGCGGCACACCTGCATGCCACGGTGCAGGCACATGTTGAACATGGCCCGCACGTCGCCCTTCGAGTCGCGCGCGATGATGAAGGAGTCGTTGAGCAGGCGCCGCACCACGTAGTCGCCGTCTTGGGGGATCTCCGACTCGTGCGCGACGAACATCCAGGCGCGGCGGAAGAGCCGCCCCTTTTCGAGCTCGAAGACTTCGGCGTCGTTGTAGATGTGCGCCGGGATCATTCCGCGCCGGACCTCGTCGAGGACTTGCCGGTGATCACTCATCGATGCGACTCCAGTCTCCAGAGACCGCAATATCTGTATTGCAGAGAAAACATCTGGACAGTAGAGAAGACTCTGCCAGGATGGCCGGTCGACCGTCAACGTATGGTCGGTGCCGGGGCGATCCTGCCCGCCGTAATCAGGTGAAACAGCCGGGACGGGCCGAGTGGAATTCTGCTGTCCAGAGTGGCTTGCCCTCGATTCCCCGATCAGGGCGGTGTTCGGGCCGCTTCACCTGCGTAGTTGGGCGACTGGCCCGGTAGGCTCTCTGGTATGCAGAGTGACGCGTCTCGCCGGGTGGCGGGTGGCGCTGCGGGCGCCCCGGCCCCGGTCGGGGCGGTACCGCAGTATCCGATCGGATCGGTGGATCGGGCGCTGAAGCTCATCCTGCTGCTCGGAGAGCAGCCGCAGATCCGTCTGACCGAAGCCGCGCAGCACCTCGATGTCGCCTCGTCGACGGCCCATCGGCTGTTGGCGATGCTGCAATACCGGGGTTTCGTGCGTCAGGATCCGGTGTCCAAGGCGTATCACCCCGGACCCGCGCTGATGAGCGTGGCGTTTTCGGTGCTCAGCCGCATCGACATCGAGGGGGCGGCGAAGCCGGTCCTGCTCCGCCTCAGCGACCGCCTCAAGGAGTCGGTTCACATCGGAATGCTCGAGGGCGCCAACGTTCGCTTCATCGCCGCCGCCGAGGGCCCGACTGCCGTTCGGGTCGCATCACGGCTCGGGCGGACGCTGCCCGCGCATTGCACCTCGACCGGCAAGGCACTGCTGGCACGGCTGTCCGATGCTGACGTCGCCCGTCTCTACCCGGACGAGGAGCTCGCGCGCGTTACGGAACATTCGGTCGGTACCAGGACCGAGCTGCATCTCGAGCTCAGTCGTATACGACAACAGGGATACGCGGTGAACCGGGAGGGCAGCGAGGAAGGTGTCGCCTCGGTCGCGGTTCCCATTCCCACGCGCGCACCCGGGGTGCTTCTGGCGCTCAACGCCGCCGCACCGGTTCACCGGTTGAGCAGTTCGCAGTACCAAGCCGCGGCAGCCCTGCTGGTCGAGGCCGCCAAAGAGATCGGCGACCAGATCGGCTAGCGGTGATCGATCTGCTGCCGGCCCACCGGCGGTTCGATTGCGTCAGGGGTCACCGGGGGAGTCCGGCACCACGTCCCCGGTCGATCCCGGCCGCGCACGAAGTGCCAGCAGGCGGCGGACCGCATCGTCCATGTGCTCCTCGATCAGCCGGATTGCCACGGCCTCGTCGCCGGCGCCGATCGCCTTACGCAGCAACACATGTTCGGTGACCTGCTCGCGCAGGTCGGGGTAGGCCTCTTCGAGTTCGCCGAGCAGGATCCGGGTCTCCGACAGCAGGGTGCGCATCGCCCGATCCAACCTCGGGCTGCCCGCACAGTCGACGAGCACCTCGTGGAACTCCTGGTCGGCGTCGGCCGCCGCGGCCCCGTCGCGGCGGGAGGCCGCCACGCGCATGGCCTCCACCGGCGGGCGCAGCCGGGCGGCGGCAGCGCCGGGATCACCGCGCAGCACTTCGGTCACGGCCGCCCGTTCAATGGTTTTGCGTGCCTGATAGACATCGCGCACGTCGTCGTCGGTCAGTTCGACGACGAAGATCCCCCGGTTGCGTTCGCTGCGCAGCAGTCCCTCGGCGACCAGACGCTGCATGGCTTCGCGCAGCGGGCCGCGGGACACCTCGAACTGGGTGGCCAGGCTCGCCTCGCCGAGCTGCTGCCCCGGCGCCAGCCGGCCGCGGGTGATCGCCTCCCGAAGCCGCTCGGCGATCAGCTCCGGCGTGGAGGGTCGGCTCAACGGCTCGAACCCGGCGTCTCGCGAAAGTGTCATCGCCTGTCCTCGAACAATGCCCCGAGCCCCGTTGTCCGCCGGGCTATCCCGGCGATACGCAAACCCTCCCACACCGTCACCGCGTTGGCGGTCAGCACCGGCTTGCCGAGCAGCCGCTCGAGCTCGTCGACCTGGGTGATGGTGTGCATGGCGGTGTCAGGGATCAACAGCGCGTCGGCCCGGGGCGTGTCGTTGCGCAGCGCGAGGTCCCGGACCTGAGCCCGGGTGAGGCGGCCGACCTCCGCGGCGGTGGGGATGCCGGCATCTCCCATCGCCGTTACGTCGATGCCGTGGGCGGCAAGGAAATCCGCGAACAATTCGGCGATGTCGTGTGGGTAGCTGGCGGCGATCGCGACGCTGCGGCAGCCCAGTGCGGCCAAGGCGTGCACGAAGGCGAACGACGTGCTCGACGCGGGCACACCGGCTTCGGCGGCCAGCAGGTCGACCTGTCGGGCGGCGCCCTGGGGTCCGAACACGAAGCTGCCCGACGTGCAGGCCCAGACCACGGCGGCCGGCCGCTGCGGCGCCAGCAGCGCCATGCCGTGGGCGAGCTTGGCCGGGCTGCCGAGATCCATCAGCTCGGGTACGGCGTGCAGGTCGGTGCCGTAGACGTGCACGACGGGCAGGTCCACCCCCAGCTGCCGGGCGGCCTGTGGGTAGTCGGATTCGGCCGCGTGGTCAGGGTAGATGAAGCCGACGCAACCCCCGGCGGCGCTCATTGCGGGGTCCCGGTGAAGACGTCGCGGAGCCACCGTCCGGGGCCCATCATCGGTAGGTTCATCCGGCCCAGGCACGCCCACATCGTCAGTTGATTCGCGGTCAGGATCGGCTTGCCGAGCATCTCCTCCAGCGGCGCGATGATGTCGTAGGTACGTAAGTTGGTGCAGCTGACGAAGATCGCCTCGGCGTCGGGGCGGTCCGCGGCAAGGATCCGTTCGGCCACGGTCCGGTAGTTGACCTTCCAGATGCCGCCGCCCAGGCCCAGATGATCCGAGTGCAGCACGGCCACCCCGAGCTGGTTCAAGAACACCCGCAGCAGATCGGTGAGTTCCTGATCGTAGGGCGTCAGCACGCACACCCGGGAGATCTCCAGTGCGATGATCGCCTCGGCCAGCGCCCCCGAGGTGGTGACCGCGGCCTTGGCGCCCGCCGCTTCGATCGCCGCGACCAGGGTCTTCTCGTAGTCGACGCCGTGGATGAAGCTGCCCGACGCACACAGGTAGGCCACCACCTCCGGCTCGACGTGCAGTACGTCGCGGGTGGCGGCCTGCAGGTGGTTGGTGTCGGAGACCAGTTCGGCCATCGCCCGGCTCACCGGGACCGGCTCGTAATGGGTGCGCGCCAGGTGCAGCGCCACCTCGGCGGGGATCCAGCGCCACAGCTCACGCTCGATCGCCAGATCGAAGGGCGCGATGATGCCGACATCGCGCTGATCGACCGGCCCGTCGAAGTCCGGCACATCCGGAAACAGGGACAGATCCATGGGTTTCCCCATACTGACGTTCCACCCCCAGGCCAGCCCTGGATTGTTGACAATCATACGATCTGTTTTTACGGTGTCAATGTGGACGCGCGGCCGGTGGTGACCGTCCAGCACGGTGAGTCGGTTCCCGACCGACTCGATTCGATCAGCGCAGACGCCGAACTGCGCATGGTCTCGTCGTCGCGGCTGGCCGAAGCGATCGCCGGTACCGATGTCCTCTTCTTATACGACTTCTCCTCTCCCGCACTGGAATCGGTGTGGCCGGCCGCCGACGCACTACGCTGGGTCCAGGTTGCCGCCATCGGGGTGGACGCGGTGCTGTTCGACGATCTGATCGACAGCGACGTCGTGGTCACCAATTCCCGCGGAATCTTCGAAGAGCCCATCGCCGAATACGTGTTGGGTCAGATCCTGGCCTTCGCCAAAGACTTCCGGCGATCCTGGGACGCCCAGCGGGCAGGGCGGTGGCAACACTTCGACACCGAGCCGATCGCCGGTGCGTCGGTCACCATCGTCGGCCCCGGGCCCGTCGGGCGGGCCATCGCACGGTTGCTGCGTGCGGTCGGAATGTCGGTGCGCGGCGTCGGGCGCTCACCCCGCGCCGATCCCGACTTCGGAGTCATCGGCACCGACGTGCGCGCCGCGGTCGCCGGCGCCGACTATGTGGTGCTGGCCGCACCACTGACGCCGCAGACCCGCGGCGTGGTCGACGGCGGCGTGCTGGATGCGATGCGCCCGACCGCGCGGCTGATCAACGTCGGTCGTGGGGAGCTGGTGGACACCGACGCACTCGTGGCGGCCCTGCGGGCCGGCGCCATCGCCGGCGCCGCGCTCGATGTCGTCGATCCCGAGCCGCTGCCGGCGACCCACCCACTGTGGAACGTTCCGGGTGTGCGACTGACCCCGCACAACAGTGGCGACATCACGGGTTGGCGAATCGCCTTGCAGGAGCAGTTCGTTGCGAATTTCCGGCGATATCTGTCCGGCCGGCCGCTGCAGAACGTCATCGACAAGCGCCGCGGATACGCACCGTCGACGGCCGAGCCGAGCGGAACCGGTTGAGGAGGCGCGCACATGACTCATCCCACCGAACTGACGGCGCTACAACTGGTCGCCGCGTACACCTCCGGCGAGCTTTCGCCGGTCGAGGCGACCGCGGCCGCGATCTCGGCGATCGCCGAACGCGACGGCGAGGTCAACGCCTTTTGCCTGGTCGACGAGGAGGCCGCGTTGTCCGCGGCCCGCAAGTCCGAAGCCCGCTGGAGCGGCAACTACACCAAGGGTCTGCTCGACGGCGTGCCGGTCGCAGTCAAAGACGTGTTCCGCACCGCCGGTTGGCCGACCTTGCGGGGATCGTTGCTTGCCGACGCCGCCGGGCCGTGGCCCGACGACAGTCCCGCGGTCGGCAAGATGCGGGACGACGGCATGGTGCTGCTGGGTAAGACCACCACCCCGGAACTCGCCTGGAAGGGCGTCACCGACAGCCCGCGCACCGGTGTCACCTGCAACCCGGTTGACACCAGCCGCACCGCGGGCGGGTCGTCGGGCGGCAGCGCCGCGGCGGTAGCCGCCGGGATGGCGCCGCTGGCGATCGGCACGGACGGCGGGGGCAGCGTCCGCATCCCGGCGAGTTTCTGCGGCGTGGTCGGCTTCAAGCCCACTCACGGCCGGATCCCGATGTATCCGATCAGCCCGTTCGGGCCGCTGGCACACGGCGGGCCGATCACCCGCACTGTCGAGGACGCCGCGCTGCTGATGGACATCATCGCCTTGCCTGATCATCGCGACCCGACGTCGTTGCCGCCGACGTTGACCACCTACCGCGGCCAAGTCCGGCGCGAGGTCGTCGGTCTGGGTGTCGCCTACTCGCCGTCTCTGGGCTATGTCGAGGTCGACCCGCAGGTCGAGGCAGCGGTCGCCGCGGCGGTGCAGGCACTGGCCGACGCCGGACTGAACGTTCTGGTGGCCGACCCGGGTTTCTCCGATCCGATCGATGCGTTCGAGGTGCTGTGGGCGACCGGGGCGGCGGGCAGCCTGCGCGGCCACGAGAAGGACCGCGGGCTGGTCGATCCCGGCCTCGCCGACATGTGGGAACGGGGCCTGGGGGTGTCGGCGGTCGACTATCTGGCCGCCCGCCAGGTCAGCGTCGACCTGGGACTGGTCATGGGGCGCTTCCATGAGCGCCACAATTTGCTGATCACGCCGACCACTCCGATCCCGGCCTTCACCGCCGGACACGACGTGCCGGTCGATTCAGGCCTGCGCTGGTGGGCCCAGTGGACGCCGTTCACCTATCCGTTCAACATGACTCAGCAACCGGCGCTGAGCATCCCGGTCGGTACCACCTCCGAAGGCCTGCCGATCGGCATGCAGATCATCGGTCCGCGGCACAGTGACGATCTGGTGCTGGCGGCCGGCCTGTTCGCCGAGCGGGTGCTGGCCTGACCGGCGTCGTTCCACGCGCGAGCGTGCACAGAATGCCGGCGCCGACGGCGTGTCGCTGTACAGACACGCACTCTCGCGGGAAGGCGGCTCAAGCCCGCGCGAAGGCCAACTGTTCGCCGATCGCGCCGGCCATCCACAGGTCGTTGCACGCGGCCGCCATCTCGGCCAGACCCTCTTCGATCGTCGCGAACACATTGCCCGGCACCCAACCGACGTCGCCGTTGAGCAGCAGGTTGTTGCGGCCGTAGAAGATCGCCAGGTCGGTCGCGCCGAGCGGCGAATTCCCTTGTCCGCCTTCTTCATAACCGTAGGCGGGATTACCGATGTCGCCGGCGTCGAAGCTGAAGAAGCAGACGTCGCCCGGGATCGGCGTCACCGTGGTGTTCTCCCGCCCCGGCGTGCCCATCGGCGGCAGCAGCGTGTAGACCTCGTTGCGGGCGTACTTGCCGTGGTAGGCCTGGCCGGCGACCGGCAACGCGTCCCAGACCACCGCGCAGGTCCTGGGAGCCTGCTCGTCGAGCAGTCGCGCTCGGCATGACACACCACGGCTGGTCAGCGTGATGGACAGAAAGCGTGCCACCTCAACCCTTTCCCGGCGACCCGTCGTTCTACACCGGGTCGAAGGTGCGGCTCGCGATGAAGGACGGTCGCGGCGTTGCGGCGCCGAACGGCTCCACCAGGGTGTTCTCCACGCTGTTGTAGACGATGAAGACGTTCGAGCGGGGATAGGGCGTGATGTTGCTGCTCGACCCGTGCATGCAGTTGCTGTCGAAGAACACCGCCGACCCGGCCGGGCCGGTGATCTGACGGATGCCGTGCTGATCGGCCATCCAGGTCAGGCTGTCGTCGTCGGGCGTGCCGACCTCCTGCTGTTTCAGTGAGGAGCGGTAGTGATCCGGTGGGGTCTCGTCCGGGCACGACACGAACCAGCGATGCGAGCCCGGCATGATCATCAGCGAACCGTTGCTGTCCAGGTTCTCGGTGAGCGCCACCGAGACGCTGATGGCGCGCGGTGCGGGCATGCCGTCCTCGGCGTGCCAGGTCTCGAAGTCGGAGTGCCAGTAGAACTCTCGGCCGTTGAAGCCCGGCTTGAAATTGACCCGGCTCTGGTGCACGTACACCGCCGAGCCGAGTAATTGGCGGACCGGGCCGACCAGGCGCGGATCGGCGACCAGCGCGGCGAACGCCGGGCTGATCCTGTGCACCTCGAAGATCGACCGGATCTGGCCGCTGTCCCGCTCGCAGATCGAGCGCTCGTCGGCCGCCAGCGCCGGGTCGGCGCGCAGCCGGTCCAGCTCGTTGCGCAGATCGGCGACGACGTCGGCGTCCACCAAGGTCTCGATGGACAGGAATCCGTCGGCGTCGAACGCCTCGACGCTGGCGGGTGCCAGGGGCCCGCTGCCGGCATCCGTCGCCCACACCACCGGGTCACGTCGCGGCTCGATGCCGATCGCCACGTTGTTGCGGGTGGGGTAGTTGTCGGTGACAGCCGTGGTCACGACGCAGTCTCCTGGGTCTCCTCGGTGAGCAGGGGGTAGGCGCCGGTCTCGTCGTGCACCTCCTGACCGGTGACCGGCGGGTCGAACACGCACACCATGCGCAGGTCGGTGTGGGCCGAAACCCGGTGGTGCTCGTGCCCGTCGAGCAGGTAGAGGGTGCCGTCGCGAAGCGGGTGCACCTCACCGGTCTCCTCGTTGGTCAGCTCGCCTTCGCCGCCGACGCAGTACACCGCCTCGACGTGGTTGGCGTACCACATCGAGGTCTCGGTACCGGCGTAGAGGATGGTCTCGTGCAGCGAGAACCGCTGCCCGTCCCGGGCCAGCAATAGCCGCTGGCTGTTCCAGGTCTTGGCCTGCACGTCGCGGTCGGTGCCCTTGATCTCGGAAAGGGTACGCACGATCATCGATTGACTCCTGAGGTAGTACCGGCGAGTTCCCGGGTGGCGACGGCCTCGATGGACTGGGCCGCTATCGTCAGGCCTTCGGCAAGATCATCATCGTCGATAACCAACGAGGGCATCAGTTTTACCACCTCGCCGTCGGGTCCCGAGGTCTCCAACAGCAGCCCGCGATCGAACGCCTCCTTCTGCACGGCGCCGGCCAACTCGGGTTGATCGAACGCCACACCCCGGATCAGCCCGCGGCCACGGGTCTCGATCCCGTCGAAGGGCTCGATCACCTCGCGCAGCGCATGATCGATCTGCTCGCCCTTGCGGATCACCTGCTTCTCCAACAGGTTGTCGGTCCAGAAGTTCAGGGCCGCGGTGGCGGTGACGAACGACGGGTTCTGGCCGCGGAAGGTGCCGTTGTGCTCACCGGGCTCCCACACGTCGAGTTCGGGCTTGAACAGGGTCAGTGCCATCGGCAGTCCGTAGCCGCTGATCGACTTGGACATGCAGACGATGTCGGGCACGATGTCGGCCGCCTCGAAGCTGAAGAACGGTCCGGTGCGCCCGCAGCCCATCTGGACGTCGTCGACGATCAGCAGCAGCTCGTGACGTTTGCAGAGTTCGGCAAGCCCGTGCAGCCACTCCAGCCGGGCGACGTTGATGCCGCCCTCGCCCTGCACCGTCTCGACGATCACCGCGGCCGGTTCGTTGAGGCCGCTACCGCTGTCCTGCAACAGTCGCTCGAACCAGATGAAGTCCGGGGTGACGCCGTCGAGGTAGTTGTCGTAGGGCATCGGGGTGGCGTGCACCAGCGGGATACCGGCGCCGCCACGCTTCATCGAGTTGCCGGTGACGCTCAACGCGCCCAGCGTCATGCCGTGGAAAGCGTTGGTGAAGCTGATGATGCTTTCCTTGCCGGTGACCTTGCGGGCCAGTTTCAGCGCCGACTCCACCGCGTTGGTTCCGGTCGGGCCGGGGAACTGCACCTTGTAGTCCAGCCCGCGTGGCTTGAGGATCACCTCGTTGAACCGCTCCAGGAAGTCGGCTTTGGCCGCGGTGTTCATGTCCAGGCTGTGCACCACCCGGTCCGAGTTCAGGTACTCCAGCAGTGGGCCCCGCAGGTCCGGGTGATTGTGCCCGTAGTTCAGCGCGCCGGCGCCGGCGAAGAAGTCCACGTATTCATTGCCGTCGACGTCCCACATCCGGGATCCCTTGGCCCGGTCGAACGTCACCGGCCACGACCGGCAATAACTCCGAACCTCGGATTCAAGGGTTTCAAAAATGCTCATGGTTTTCCTCCGTCCGTCGGTCACATACAACGGAACGGAACGACAGGTCGACTTCAAACTCGTGCCGCGGGTGATCTCGGCTCGACCCACCACCCCGCTCGGATGCCCCCGGCTAGGTCTGCCGGGGCTCACGTTTGCGCGGTCGTGACCTTACCGAGACCGTTTTGTGATCTCAAGCGTGCGGTGCTGGCTTCAACGGGCAGGGACTACCCGGAGCGGTCCGATCCGAAACAGCTCTTCGGCCAGATGGGACCCGGGAAACAGACCGGCTGCGAACAACTCCGAGCACTCCAGGGCGGCGTCCCAACGGCGGGCGAAGGCGCCGAAGAGCCGGCGACTGGGTTCGTTGTCCGGTGTGATCGACGTCTCAAGATGCGTGCCGCCGTCGGCCACCAGCGCGGCGGCCAGGTGATCGAGCATCCGGCCGGCCAGGCCCCGACCGCGGTGGGCGTCGTTGACCGCGACCTGCCAGACCATCAACGTTCCCGGTTGCTGCGGGCGGCGGTAGCCGGTGACGAAGCCGGCCGGTTCCCCGCCGACCTCGGCGATCACCGAGCTGGTGGCGAAGTCGCGGCACCACAACAGATAGGCGTAGGGCGCGTTGACGTCGAGTGTGGCGCTGTCGACGGCCATCTGCCACAGGGCCGGTCCGTCGGCCACGGTCGGCGCGCGCAAGTGGATGTCAGCCGGATCGGTCATCCCATCGACGGTACGTTGGCCAGGCTCACGGTTTGGCGGACGGGTCGGGCGGCGCCTCGGGCGGGTACCGCAGGGTTCGCAGCGCCTCGAGCACCGAGCGGCCCTCGGGCTCGGCGCTGACCGGCACCAACCGCCACGCGGCCAGCGGGAACAATCCGCACAGCGCAAATGCCAGTGGGTAGCCGACGGCGCCGATCAGCGCACCGAACACCGGGGGAGCGATTCCGGCGGTGAGCCGCTGGGTGGTGTTCTGGGTGCCCAGTGCGCGCCCGCTCCAGTACGGCCCGGCGATCTCGGCGACCGCGGTCGACGACAACCCGTTGTCCAGCACGCTGATCACGGCCGCAACGACCATCGCGGCCTCGGCCAGGTGGGAATGCAGATGATCGGTCACCCCGAGCACCACCATCGCCACCGCACCGGCGGCGGCGAAGCTGCGGATCGGTCGTAGCCGCGATCGCACGCGGTCGGACCATCGGCCGGCCAGCACCCGCCCGGCCGCGCCGAGCAACTGCGACACCGTCACCAGACCGCCGGCGGCGGCGATCGACCAGTCGGTGTCGACGATGAGCCACACCAGCATGAAGGTGGACAGCACACACTGCGGAACCATCAGCAGTGCCGAGGACAAATGGATGCGCCACAGCACCTTCGAGCCGCTGTAGGGGTTGGACAACTCCGTGCCGGTTGCCGCCGACCGCGGTCTGCGGGGCGGATCGGCCACCCCGATGGCACACGCCACCGCCGCCACCGCGCACAGCGTCGCGGGGAACATCAGGGCGCGCGCCAAGCCGTGCTCGGCCAGCTCCGGAATCACCTCGGCTCCCAACGCGATTCCCAACGGCTGCGCGGTCTGGCGGATCCCCATCACCAGCCCGCGCTGGTGCGGCGGGAACCAGCCGGTCACCAGCCGGCCACTGGCGTTGTTGGCGCTGGCGGCCGCCATGCCGCCCAGGAACAGAAAGCTGCCCACGCCGACCAGGGAATGCATGGAAGCGGCCCCGAAAGTGGCCAGGGCGGTCAGTGCGGATCCGACGGACAACACGATTCGCTCGCCGACGCGGTCCAGCAGAGCGCCCCACGCGAACAGGGTGATCACCATGCCGAAGCTGGGCATCGACGCCAGCAGACCCGCCGCCGCCAGGTTGGTGTCGCGCTTGGTCTCCAGCATCGGGATGACGAAGGCGATGCCGTTGATGAACACAAACGAGCACAGCGTCGCCGCCAGCGCCACGATGATCACGGACCAGCGTGCAGCGCTGCTGATCGACTCCGTGGACACCTGGTCATGGTTCCACATACCGGCCCCGCCGGGGTGTCGGTGCACACCGCGAAAAGCCCCTGAAGGCGGGGGTCGCACCCCCCGGAAGCGCCCGATTCGGCCGAGGCAAGCGCGACTCGGTGTCTGCTCGACCCGAACACTAGGCTTGCGAGAATGCGCCTAGGCCGAATTGCCAGCCCGGACGGCGTCGCCTTCGTCAGCCTGGAAGGCGACCCGGACCGGCCCCACGAGATGACAGCCCGCGAGATCGCCGAGCACCCGTTCGGCACACCGGAGTTCACCGGCCGGTCCTGGCCATTGGCCGACGTGCGCCTGCTGGCCCCGATCCTGGCCAGCAAGGTGGTCTGCATCGGGAAGAATTACGCCGCGCACATCGCCGAAATGGGTGGTGCCCCACCGGCCAACCCGACGATGTTCCTCAAGCCCAACACCGCGATCGTCGGGCCCAACGTACCTATTCAGCTGCCCGCCGAGGCGTCTCCGGTCCACTACGAAGGCGAGCTGGCCGTGGTCATCTCGCGTCCCTGCAAGGACGTCCCGGCTGCCCGGGCCAAGGACAACATCCTGGGCTACACCATCGGCAACGATGTGTCGGCGCGCGACCAGCAGGCAGCCGACGGGCAGTGGACCCGGGCCAAGGGGCACGACACTTTCTGCCCGATCGGGCCGTGGATCGTCACCGACCTCGACCCGGCCGACCTGGCGATCCGCACCGAGGTCAACGGGTCGATCAAGCAGGACAGCCGAACGTCGCTGATGATCCACGACATCGGCGCCATCGTGGAGTGGATCTCGGCGGTGATGACCCTGCTGCCCGGCGATCTCATCCTCACCGGCACCCCCGACGGCGTCGGCCCCATCGAACACGGCGACACCGTGTCCATCTCCGTCGAGGGCATCGGCACCCTCACCAATCCGGTTATCCGCAAAGGAAAGTCGTGACCACACCTGCTGTTCGCGTCCGGTTCTGCCCTTCTCCGACCGGCACGCCCCACGTCGGCCTGATCCGAACCGCGCTATTCAACTGGGCCTACGCCCGACACACCGGCGGCACCCTGGTGTTCCGGGTGGAGGACACCGACGCCGAACGTGACAGCGAGGAGAGTTACCGCGCGCTGCTCGACGCCCTGCGCTGGCTGCACCTGGACTGGGACGAAGGGCCAGAAGTGGGTGGCCCCTACGGCCCGTACCGGCAGTCGGAACGTGCCGACATCCACCGGGATGTGGTGGCGCAGCTGCTGGCGGCCGGAGAGGCCTACGAGGCCTTCTCGACACCGCAGGAGGTCGAGGCCCGCCACCTCGCCGCCGGCCGCAATCCCAAGCTGGGCTACGACAACTTCGACCGCGACCTGACCGACGACCAGCGGGCCGGCTACCTCGCCGAGGGCCGTAAGCCCGTCGTGCGACTGCGGATGCCCGATGTCGAGCTGGGGTGGGACGACCTGGTGCGAGGGCCGACGACCTTCCCGGCAGGCACCGTTCCCGACTTCGCGCTGACCCGCGCCAACGGGGATCCGCTCTACACGTTGGTCAACCCGGTCG
This sequence comes from Mycolicibacter terrae, assembly GCF_010727125.1. Lineage (NCBI taxonomy): Bacteria > Bacillati > Actinomycetota > Actinomycetes > Mycobacteriales > Mycobacteriaceae > Mycobacterium > Mycobacterium terrae. The sequence goes on from NZ_AP022564.1 coordinate 1,440,995, forward strand.
ACGACGCGATGATGAAGATCACCCATGTGCTGCGCGGTGAGGACCTGTTGCCGTCCACCCCCCGTCAGATCGCGCTGTATCAGGCATTGATACGCATCGGAGTGGCTGACCGTATTCCGGAATTTGCACATCTGCCAACGGTTTTGGGCGAGGGAACCAAGAAGCTGTCCAAGCGCGACCCGCAGTCGAATCTGTTCGCGCACCGCGACCGCGGTTTCATCCCGGAGGGGCTGCTGAACTACCTGGCGCTGCTGGGCTGGTCCATCGCCGATGACCGCGACGTGTTCAGTCTCGACGAGATGGTCACCGCTTTCGATGTGTCCGACGTCAATTCCAACCCGGCGCGATTCGACCAGAAGAAGGCCGATGCGCTCAACGCCGAGCACATCAGGATGCTGGACCCCGAGGATTTCACCGCGCGACTGCGTGCCTACCTCGACACCCACGGCCACGACACCGGGCTCGACGACTCCGCGTTCGCGACGGCCGCGGCACTGGTGCAGACCCGCATCGTGGTGCTCGGCGACGCCTGGGGACTGCTGAAGTTCTTCAACGACGACGAGTTCGCGCTGGACCCGCGCGCCGTGGCCAAGGAGTTGGGGCCCGACGCCGCCCCGGTCCTGGATGCGGCCATCGACGCGCTGGCGGGCGTGGGGGACTGGACCACCGAGACCGTCGAGGCCGCGCTGAAGACCGCCCTGCTGGACGGCCTGGAGCTCAAACCGCGTAAGGCGTTCGGCCCGGTCCGGGTCGCCGTCACCGGCGGGCTGGTCAGCCCGCCGTTGTTCGAGTCACTGGAGCTGCTGGGTTCACAGCGCAGCCTGGCGCGGTTGCGGGCCGCCCGGAACGGCGTGGGGTGAGCGCGATGAGTACTTCGCGGTAGAAGTTTGGTAGTCTGCACGTCGGCCCACAGCGGCTGGCCCGCAGTGCCTCACCGGCACTCTGACCAGCGGTGATGGCGAGGCCGTTGCTGGTCTTTGGGGTATGGTGTAATTGGCAACACAGCTGATTCTGGTTCAGCCATTCTAGGTTCGAGTCCTGGTACCCCAGCAAAGCCGGTCCGCCGCAAGCGATTAGGCGGGCCAGTTTGGGTTGGGCTATGCTGACAACCCGGAATGTTCTGGCCCCCGTCGTCTAGCGGCCTAGGACGCCGCCCTCTCACGGCGGTAGCGTGGGTTCGAATCCCATCGGGGGTACAAATCACAGCACCGTGTCACAAGGCCCGCACCTCGGCGAAGGTGCGGGCCCTTGTCGGTCTTCGGGGCGGGTTTTGCGGCTCGCTCAGGCGCTCGTCGGCGCGGTGGAACCGGCCAGCGGCATCGCCGGCAGCCCCAGCTTGCGGTGGTCCCAGGATCGGGTGCGCCGTGTGACGATGCGCACAGCCACCCTGTTGTTCATCATCGCGTCGACGCCCGGCTTCATCTCGTCGGTGTAGGGGCCGGTGTAGCGCTCCCAGACGCTGACCCCCACCCGGAACAGGGTGTCCGGGTCGTCGACGATCTCCGCGACGCCCTCGAAAGACACCCCGCGCAAGGTGTCGTAGGTCTGGCCGGCCTCCAATAGAAAGCTCACCCGGGGATCGCGGCGCAGGTTGACCGCCTTCTGCGATTTGGCCTTCGTCTCGAGCCAGATTTCGCCGTCGACCACCGCGTACCACATCGCGGTCAGGTGCGGCTGGCCGTCGGGTCCGATGGTGGCCAGTGTTCCGGTGCGGTGGGTGGTGACGAAATCGGCCACCTCGGTGTCCGTCATGACAATCTGTGCGCGCTGCTTGGTTCCCATTCCAGCAGTCTGGCAGGCGCACCGGATCCCCCGGTGAGCAGACGCGGAATCGCATTGAACCGGCCGGCGGCATGCGATTCTGTGGCTGCTCGCGCCGGGTTACAGCCGGGCGGTGAGCGCGTCGGCGGCGGCGAGGAGAGCAGCCGCCCAGCGCGCCCCGGGGCGTCGTCCCATCCGGTCGATCGGGCCCGACACCGAGATGGCCGCCACCACCGTGCCGCGCTGGTCGCGCACCGGTGCTGAGATGCTGGCCACACCCGGTTCGCGCTCGGCGACGCTCTGCGCCCAGCCGCGCCGGCGCACGTCGGCCAGGGTGCGGCTGGTGAACTTGGCCTCCGTCAGCACTTCCTGCTGTAATGCCGGGTCGGCGTAGGCCAGTAGGACCTTGGCTCCAGACCCGGCCGTCATCGGCAGCCGGGTGCCGACCGGAACCGTGTCCCGCAGCCCCGCAGGGGGTTCCAGCGCTGCCACGCAGACCCGCACGGAGCCCTCGCGGCGGTACAGCTGCGCGCTTTCACCGGTGATCTCCCGCAGGCGCGGCAGCACCGCCGCGCCGGCTGCGCGCAGCGGATCGTCGGCGCGGGCCGCCAGTTCGGTGACCGCGGGACCGATCTGCCAGCGGCCGTCATCGTCGCGCGCGAGCAGGCGGTGCGTCTCGAGTCCGGCGGCCAGGCGGTGCGCCGTGGCGCGAGGCAGGCCGGTGCGATCGCACAGTTCGGCGAGCCCACACGGCGATTCGGCGACCGTGTGCAGCACCACCAGGGCTTTGTCCAGAACGCCGATGCCGCTATGCTGTCCCATATAAAGATACTAACGTCTCAGAATGTGAGAATGGTGATGACGCAGCAGCCTCGCACGCTGGCCGAAAAAATCTGGGCCGACCACGTCGTGGTCTCCGGCGGCGGAACCGAACCCGACCTGATCTATATCGATCTGCACCTCGTGCATGAGGTCACCAGTCCACAGGCGTTCGAGGGCCTGCGCTTGGCCGGCCGTGAGGTGCGGCGTCCGGATCTGACCATCGCCACCGAGGACCACAACGTTCCGACGGTCGACATCGACAAGCCGATCGCCGACCCGGTGTCGCGCACCCAGGTCGAGACGCTGCGGCACAACTGCGCCGAGTTCGGCATCCGGTTGCACCCGATGGGCGACATCGACCAGGGCATCGTGCACATCATCGGGCCGCAACTGGGCCTCACCCAGCCGGGCACCACCGTGGTCTGCGGCGACAGTCACACCTCCACCCACGGCGCTTTCGGTGCGCTGGCGATGGGGATCGGGACCTCGGAGGTCGAACATGTGCTGGCCACCCAGACGTTGCCACTGCGGCCGTTCAAGACGATGGCGGTCACCATAGAAGGGATAGAGGGGGATGCCGGGCGCGGGCTGGCGCCCGGGGTCACGGCCAAAGACATCATTCTGGCGGTGATCGCCCAGATCGGAACCGGCGGCGGGCAGGGCTACGTCATCGAGTACCGCGGCAGCGCCATCGAGGCGCTGTCGATGGAGGCCCGGATGACGATCTGCAACATGAGCATTGAGGCGGGTGCCCGGGCCGGGATGGTTGCTCCCGATGCGACCACCTACGAGTATCTGCGGGGCCGCCCGCATGCTCCACAAGGTGCGGACTGGGATGCCGCCGTGGCCTACTGGGACAGCTTGCGCACCGACCCGGGTGCGGTATTCGACGCCGAGGTCTACTTGGACGCGTCCGCACTGACCCCGTTCGTCACCTGGGGCACCAACCCCGGCCAGGGAGTGCCGTTGGGTGCGGCAGTTCCCGATCCGGAGACGATCGCCGACGAGGGCGAGCGGCGGGCCGCCGAGAAGGCGTTGGCCTACATGGACCTTCGCCCGGGGACGCCGATGCGTGACATCGCGGTCGACACGGTGTTCGTCGGGTCGTGCACCAACGGTCGCATCGAGGATCTGCGCGCGGTGGCCGACGTGCTGCGTGGGCGTCGGGTCTCCGAGGGCGTGCGGATGCTCGTCGTGCCGGGATCGATGCGGGTGCGCAACCAGGCCGAAGCCGAGGGCCTCGCCGAGGTTTTCACCGCTGCGGGCGCCGAATGGCGTCAGCCCGGCTGCTCGATGTGTCTGGGAATGAACCCGGATCAGCTCGCCCCGGGCCAACGATGCGCCTCGACCTCCAACCGTAATTTCGAGGGCCGGCAGGGTAAGGGCGGGCGCACCCACCTGGTCTCTCCGGTCGTGGCCGCCGCCACCGCGGTCCGCGGGACGCTGTCCGCCCCCGCCGACTTGAACTGACCGCCACGGTATTTAAAGGAGTTTAGTCATGGAAGCTTTTCGCACCCACACCGGAATCGGAGTCCCGCTTCGGCGGTCCAATGTCGACACCGACCAGATCATTCCCGCGGTCTATTTGAAGCGCATCACCCGGACGGGATTCGAGGACGGCCTGTTCGCCACCTGGCGATCCGACCCGTCGTTCATCCTGAATCTCAAGCCGTTCGACCAAGGTTCGGTGCTGGTCGCCGGGCCGGACTTCGGTACCGGCTCATCGCGGGAGCATGCGGTGTGGGCACTGCTCGACTACGGCTTCCGGGTGGTGATCTCCTCTCGCTTCGCCGACATCTTCCGCGGCAATGCCGGCAAGGCGGGGTTGCTGGCGGCTCAGGTCGCCCAGGACGACGTGGAACTGCTCTGGAAACTCATCGAACAGAGCCCGGGACTGGAAATCACTGTCAATCTTCAAGATCGGAATATCACGGCCGGAACGGCGGTGGTGGCGTTCACTATTGACGACTACACCGCCTGGCGATTGTCTGAGGGGCTCGACGATATAGGCCTTACGCTGCGGAAACTCGATGAAATCGATTCCTTTGAGGCGACCCGCCCAAGCTGGAAACCGCGGACGGTTCCGACCCCCTGACGGCCCGCGGCGGGGCCTGATTCTGGCCGATTGAACAGTCTCGTCAGCGCCCAAGGGCGGTAACCGGATTGCGAAATTGCCCGATAATCTCATCTGAAATTGCGCGTGGCTCTTGGATATCAGTGCTATCAGGGTTTACCGTGTGCTCTAGTCGGCTCAAGTAGGGCCACTGGTTTCGGAGGGATTGGATGAACAAAGCAGAGCTCATCGAGGTGCTCACAAAGGAATTGGACACCGACCGTCGGTCGGCGACAGAAGCCGTGGAGCACTTCGTCAATGCCATTGTGCGCGCCGTCCACAAGGGTGAGAGCGTCACCATCACCGGGTTCGGCGTGTTCGAGCGCCGTCGTCGCGCCGCGCGCGTGGCCCGCAATCCCCGCACCGGTGAGACGGTCAAGGTGAAGCCGACATCTGTCCCCGCATTCCGTCCGGGCGCACAGTTCAAGGCGATTGTTTCTGGCGCGCAGCGCGTCCCGTCCGAGGGGCTCGCCGTCAAGCGTGGTGCCGGTGCCGGTACCACTGCGGCGAAGAAGGCGGCGAAGAAGTCGCCGGCCAAGAAGGCCACCAAGGCCGCCGCTAAGAAGACTGCGGCCAAGGCTCCGGCGCGCAAGGCCGCCAAGGCCGCGCCGAAGAAGGCCACCAAGGCGACCAAGGCGACCAAGGCCACCAAGGCCGCAGTCAAGAAGGCGCCGGCGAAGAAGGTCACCGCCAAGAAGACGGCCGCCAAGAAGGCTCCGGCCAAGAAGGTGACCGCCAAGAAGACGGCGGCCAAGAAGGCTCCGGTCCGCAAGGCCGCAACCAAGGCTCCGGCCAAGAAGGCCACCGCCAAGAAGACGGCGGCCAAGAAGGCTCCGGCCAAGAAGGCCACCAAGGCCACCGCACGAAAAGGCCGTAAGTAACCACGAATAGCCGGGCGCCGCGGGGAACCCCCGCGGCGCCCGGTCGTTCACACCAGGGCGTGCGTAGCCAGCGGACTGCCGAGGTGGTCTGCCGCGATCAACCGGCCGCCCGACAGTGACAGCACCCAGGTACTGCCCTTGCGGTTGCGGGACTTGTCCGGGGTGACGCCGTCGCGGGCACACCACCAGGAGATCAGGTCGGGAATCACCTTGCCCTGCGTGCAGATGACCGGTGCGCCGCCTGACCGGGCGATCTCCAGCACCCGGCGGCGGGCCTTCTTCGGCGAGCGGGCGTACGCCTCCTCGGTCAGCGTCGGCTCGTTGTGCACGGGCACGCCGAGTTCGGCGGCCAGCGGTTCGACGGTCTGGTGACAGCGCACCCGATCGGCCGCGTACACGTCGGTGGCGCCGAAGGCCATCAGCTGACCGATGAGCGCCTCGGCCTGGGCACGGCCCGTCTTGTCCAACGGCCGCAGGGTGTCATCGCCGGAGAACCGGGACCGGCGCCCGGCGGTGCCGTGCCGCACGACCAACACCGTCCGGGTGTCGGCGGGGGCCTTGGTGAACCGCCGCAATATCTTCCGGTCGTAGGGGTAGTGCAGTTCCTTCATCGCGGCGCCGACCGGCAGCCAGACCAGATCATCGACCTCGTGGTTGGGCACGAAGTCACCGCCCAGCGCCCGCGCGTTCCAGTAGCGCACCTTCTTGACACCCTGGGCGACCGGATAACTGACCGAGCCCAGCCGGCGACCCAGGTGGGCGTGCTGGCCGGTCTCCTCGAGGATCTCCCGTACCGCCGCCACCGGTTCCGTCTCCCCGGGATCTACTTTGCCTTTGGGCAGTGACCAATCGTCATAGCGGGGGCGGTGGATGAGCGCCACCTCGACGGTCTTGCGCCGCGGCCGCCACAGCACCGCACCGGCGGCGTAGATGATTCTGTCCGCCGGCACGGAGCCATTCGACGAGGTCTTTGTGGGCACCTTCACTCCTGCAGGTCAATTCGGGCCTCTTCGATGACAGTTGCCGGCCGTCGGCCGGTGTCTCAGGGATTGCGGTGTCGTTCCATCAACGACACCTGGTGGTCACGCACCGACGCGCCGTCGTGCGGCGCCGCGGTCCACTGGCCGTCCGACCCGAGTTCCCAGCAGCGGGTGGCCGGGTCCATCGCGGAGTCGAACACCTCGCCCAGTTGAGCGCAGAGGCGCGGGTCCTTCACCTGGACCATCACCTCGACCCGGCGGTCCAGGTTGCGGTGCATCATGTCGGCGCTGCCGATCCAGAATTCGTCGATGGCGCGGCATTCGATGATGCGGGAGTGCTCTAGGAAACGTCCGAGAATCGACCGGACGACGATGTTCTCGGAGAAGCCCTCGACCCCCGGCCGCAGCGCACAGATCCCGCGCACCACCAACTCGACCTGCACCCCGGCCCGCGAGGCGCCGTAGAGGGCGTCTATCACCTGCTCGTCGACCAGGGAGTTGAGTTTCAGCCGGATCCGGCCTCCGCCGCCGCCGCGGTGCGCGGCGATCTCGCGTTCGATGCGTTCGATGATCCCGGCCCGCACGCCGTACGGGGCCACCAGGAGATTGCGGTACTCCATCTTCCGCGAATAGCCGGTCAGGGAGTTGAACAGGTCGGTGAGGTCGGCGCCGATGTCCGGGTCGGCGGTCAGCAGCCCGACGTCCTCGTAGAGTCGCGCGGTCTTGGTGTTGTAATTGCCCGTGCCGATATGGCAATACCGCCGGATCGCCGAGCCCTCACGACGCACCACCAAAGCGACCTTGCAGTGTGTCTTTAGCCCGATCAGGCCGTACACCACGTGCACACCGGCCTGTTCCAACTTGCGGGCCCATTTGATGTTGGCCTGCTCATCGAACCGGGCCTTGATCTCCACCAGAGCCACCACCTGCTTTCCGGCCTCGGCGGCGTCGATCAGCGCGGTGACGATCGGCGAGTCGCCCGAGGTGCGGTACAGCGTGTGCTTGATCGCCAGCACTCCCGGGTCGGCGGCGGCCTGTTCGACGAACCGCTGAACGCTGGTGGCGAACGAGTCGTAGGGGTGGTGCACCAGCACGTCCCCTTCGCGCAGGGTGGCGAAAATGCTTTTGGGGGTTTCCCGTTCGGCGAACGCCGGGTGGGTGGCCGGGACGAAGGTGCGGTCCTTGAGGTCCGGACGGTGCTGGCGGTAGACCTGCCACAACGACGACAGGTCCAGCAGTCCGGGCACCTCGATGACGTCGCCGGGATGCACGTCGAGCTCCCGTAGCAGCAACTCCAGCATGCTCTCGGTCATGTCGTCGGCGACCTCGAGGCGCACCGGCGACCCGAACCGGCGTCGCGCCAATTCCCGCTCCAAGGCCTGCAGCAGGTCCTCGTCGCGGTCCTCCTCGACCTCGAAATCGGCGTTGCGGGTGATGCGGAAAGCGTGATGCTCCACGATCTCCATGCCGGGGAACAGCACCGGCAGGAACGCCGCGATCAATTCCTCCATCGGCAGGAAACGGATCTCACCGTGCCCCTCACCGCCACCGCCACCGCCGCCGGCGCCGGCATCGAGTTCGACGAAACGGTCGACGTTGTCGGGAACCTTCACCCGCGCGAAGTGATTTCCGCCGTCCTCGGGGCGCTTGACGGTCACCGCCAGGTTCAGGCTGAGCCCGCTGACGAAGGGGAAGGGGTGCGCCGGGTCGACCGCCAACGGCGTCAGGACCGGGAACACCTGCTCGTGGAAGTAGGCCGACAACTGCTCGCGTTCGCCCGGTTGCAGGTCGGCCCACGTGACGATGTGGATGCCTTCGTCGGCGAGCGCCGGCCGCACCGATTCGAGAAACACTCGCGCGTGGCGGGTGGCGATCCGCTGGGTCTGCTCACCGATCCGGCGCAGTTGCTCGCGCGGCGTGAGGCCATCGGCCGAGCGCACCGACAGGCCCATCTCGTCGCGGCGTTTGAGCCCGGCGACCCGGACCATGTAGAACTCGTCGAGATTGGAGGCGAAGATCGCCAGGAATTTGGCCCGCTCCAACAACGGCAGTGAGGTGTCGGCCGCCAGGGCCAGCACCCGCGCGTTGAAGTCCAGCCAGCTCAGCTCCCGGTTCAGGTAGCGGTCCGCGGGCAGTTCATCGCCGTCCTCAGCCGGCGTGGCCGCGGTGGCGGCCGGTGGGGCGGTCGGGGTGGCGTCATTCGGGCGCCAGTCGGTCTCGTCGCCGCGCGCCTCGGTCAGTTGGCCGACCTCGATTTCATCCACTCCGAAATCATTACTCATCAACGGGTGGTGCTGCCACCGGTCTTGGATTGCGCGAGCGCACGCGTGGTCGCCGGGCCGACCCCCAGCCGCCGCGCCACCGCCAGATCCTCGGGCGTGTCGATGTCGCAGCGCAGGCCCGGCCAGGCTCCGGTCAGCTCCAACGCGCCGGACTGCCGATGGCGCATCGACGAATCCCGGCCGAAACGCGGGTCCAGCGGGCCGCCGAACGCGAACAGGGCCGCGGTGCCCATTCCGTGCCGGTCGGCCACGAAGCTGCGTGGGTGGCCGCGGGCGGCCGCGATTGCCTCGTCGAGTTCGTAGGACTGCAAAGCCGGTAGATCACCTTGCAGCGCAACGATATTCGGGACCGATTCGGCCGCCGCGCGTTCGGCGGCGGCGAGGGCGTTGTTCAGTGGGTCACTGTGCCCGGCCGGGGTCGGATCCTCCAGCACCTCGGCGCCCAGGTCGGCCGCGGCCGCCGCGGCGGCCTCGTCGGGGGTGACCACGGTGATGTGCTCCAGCCCCCGGGCGGCCGACGCCGCGGCGATGGTGTCGACCAGCATGGCCAGCACCACGGCCTCCCGCAACGGCGCAGGAAAAGCCGGCGCCAGCCTGGTCTTGGCCACGCTGAGCCGCTTGACGGCGATGATCAGGCCGAAACCGGAGGCCTCAGCCTGTGCGGAGTTCACAACCGACATCCTGCCAGCGACGGGTTCGGCGACCGCCGCATCGTCCAAACGTAAGTTGATGGGCGGGTCGCTGGCCGCGACCCGCTGCGCCCGGCTCCGCTGCGCAGGCGGTCGCCGCTAGGGTGATCCGCTTAAGGGAGGTGATGTGACGTGGTCGGGACCGAGGGCACTGTCGCGGTGATGGGTGCGGGAGCGTGGGGCACGGCCCTGGCCAAGGTTCTCGCCGACGCCGGCAGCGAGGTCAGGCTGTGGTCGCGCCGATCCGAGGTCGCCGCCGAGATCAACGAGACCCGCCGCAACCCCGGCTATTTGCCGGGCTCCACGGTGCCCGACGGCGTGCGGGCCACCACCGACGCGGCAGCGGCGCTGGACGGCCTGACCACGGTGGTGCTGGCGGTGCCGGCGCAGACCATGCGGGCCAACCTGGAGGCGTGGACGCCGCACCTGACCGAGGGCGCCACGCTGGTCAGCGTCGCCAAGGGCATCGAACTGGGCACCCTGATGCGGATGAGCCAGGTGGTCGCCGCGGTGACCGGGGTCGACCCCGGGCAGGTCGCCGTGGTGTCCGGCCCGAACCTGGCGGCCGAGATCGCCGCCGAACAGCCCGCCGCTACCGTGGTCGCCTGTACCGACTCCGGCCGCGCGGTGGCGCTGCAGCGGATGCTCAACACCGGCTACTTCCGCCCGTATACCAACGCCGACGTGATCGGCACCGAGATCGGCGGCGCCTGCAAGAACGTCATCGCCCTGGCCTGCGGGATGGCCGCCGGGGTGGGCCTGGGCGAGAACACCGCGGCGGCGATCATCACCCGGGGCCTGGCCGAGATCATCCGCCTGGGCGTCGCGCTCGGCGCCAAGGGCGCCACGCTGGCCGGCCTGGCCGGGGTGGGCGATCTGGTGGCCACCTGCACCTCGCCGCAATCACGCAACCGATCATTCGGCGAGCGGCTCGGCCGGGGCGAGGAGATGCCGCCGGTACCGGGGTCGAAGGGGCTGCTGAGCACCACCGACGGTCACGTCGTCGAAGGCGTGACGTCGTGCCAGTCGGTGCTGGCGCTGGCCTCGAGCTATGACGTGGAGATGCCGCTGACCGATGCCGTGCACCGGGTCTGCCACACCGGCTTGTCGGTCAATGAGGCGGTGGCGCTGCTGCTGGGACGTCGCACCAAACCGGAGTGAGACCGGGTTGCCGTACCCTCTGGCGTGTGAATTCCCACCAGCGCACCCGGGTGGCCGTCGTGTTCGGCGGCCGCAGTAGCGAGCACGCGATCTCCTGCGTGTCGGCGGGAAGCATCCTGCGCAATCTCGATCCGCAGCGTTTCGAGGTGGTTGCTGTGGGGATCACTCCGGAGGGCTCGTGGGTGCTCACCGACGGTGACCCGGATGCGCTCGTGATCAGTGACCGTCGGCTGCCCGCGGTGAGCACGGCTGACGGTGCCGAACTGACGCTGCCCGCCGATCCGCAGCGGGCCGGCCAGTTGCTGGCGGTGGGTGCCGGGGAGCTGCTGCAGTCGGTCGACGTGGTGTTCCCGGTGCTGCACGGTCCCTACGGCGAGGACGGCACCGTGCAGGGGCTCCTCGAGTTGGCCGGCGTGCCCTACGTCGGTGCCGGGGTGCTGGCCAGTGCCGCCGGGATGGACAAGGAGTTCACCAAGAAGCTGCTGGCGGCCGAGGGCCTGCCGATCGGGCCGTACGCGGTCTTGCGGGGAGCTCATGCGACGCTGTCGGTCGAGGATCGGGAGCGGTTGGGGCTGCCGGTGTTCGTCAAACCAGCGCGCGGTGGGTCGTCGATCGGGGTCAGCCGGGTGACGTCGTACGACGAGCTTCCCGCCGCCATCGCCGAGGCGCGCCGGCATGACCCGAAGGTCATCGTCGAGGCCGCCATCGTCGGCCGCGAGCTCGAGTGCGGAGTGCTCGAATTCCCCGACGGCACGGTGGCCGCCAGCACGGTGGGGGAGATCCGGGTGGCCGGCGTGCGGGACCGCGACGACTCCTTCTACGACTTCGCCACCAAGTACCTCGATGACGCCGCCGAGCTCGACGTGCCCGCCAAGATCGACGACGACGTCGCGGATACGGTGCGGCAGTTAGCAATTCGCGCGTTCGCCGCACTGGCCTGCCAGGGCCTGGCCCGGGTTGACTTCTTCCACACCGACCGCGGTCCGGTGATCAACGAGATCAACACGATGCCTGGATTCACCACGATCTCGATGTACCCGCGGATGTGGGCGGCCAGCGGTGTGGACTATCCGACGCTGCTGGCGACCATGGTCGACACCGCACTGGCCCGCGGCGTCGGCCTGCGCTGACGCGACCGGTCAGTGCGGCGGGCCCGGATTGATCGGCACCGCGGCGACGGAGGCGGCGATCAGATCCGACAGCTCCTGGATCGGGGTGGGCCCCGAACCTTGAGGCAGCGTCAGCGCCAGATAGACCTTCCGGTCGACCGCATACCAGGTGGCGCGTTCGCCTTCTCGGACCTGGAACCACTGCACCTGATCGACCACCTGGATGGGCGAGCCCACCACGAAGTCGGCGGGTCGATCCAGCCCGCAGCGCAGCACCACCGTCTCGTCGGCGCCGGCCGTCCACGCTGCCACGCCGTCGGGTGCCGGCTCGGCGATCTCGGCCCGCCGGTAGTCGCCCAGCTGCTGCGGCAGGGCGTCGAGCACGGCACGGCAGGGCGCGTCGCCGGCGTGCGGAGCCGGCACGGTGGCCAGGCGGAGCGGCTCGGTCGACGGCGCACCGGGCTGGCGCGCTGCGGCGAACGCCAGCGCAGCGCCCACCGCCACGACGGCGACCACCAGCGCGGCGATCAGCGCCAGCCGTGGCGGCCCGTCGGCGTCGGTTCCCGGATTGATCACACCCCGTGCTCCCTTTCGATCGCACTTACACTCGGTGGCTGTGCGCGGTACTGAGCCCACGCTGGGTCAGCTTGGAGAGTTTCCCATGATCGACCGGCTGGTGGCCGGTCGCCGCCAGCCCAGTGCGACGGAATTGGGTCCCGGCGACGACGCGGCGGTGGTGCGTAGCCCCGACGGCCGGACCGTGGTCTCCACCGACATGCTGGTGGAAGGCCGACATTTCCGGCTGGACTGGTCAACTGCGCATGACGTCGGACGCAAGGCGATAGCGCAGAACGCCGCCGACATCGAGGCGATGGGCGCCCGCCCGACCGCGTTCGTCGTCGCCTTCGGCGCCCCATCGAGTACCGCGGCTGCCGATGCCGCCGCCTTGGCCGACGGCATGTGGGCCGAAGCCGGACGATTCGGTGCCGGCGTGGTCGGCGGTGACCTGGTCGAGGCCGATTCGTGGGTGGTTTCGGTGACGGCCCTCGGCGATCTGGCCGGCCGGGCACCGGTGCTGCGGTCGGGGGCGCGGCCCGGGGCGCTTCTGGCGGTGGCCGGCGAGCCGGGCCGATCGGCGGCGGGCTTTCGGCTGTGGAACGACGGCCAGGGTGGTTTCGAGGGCTTGCGGCGCCGCCACCTCGTCCCGGAGCCTCCCTACGGGCAGGGCGTGGCGGCCGCCGACGCCGGTGCGCAGGCCATGACCGACGTCTCCGACGGCCTGCTCGCCGACCTGGGGCACCTGGCAACCGCGTCGCAGGTCACGATCGAAGTGTCCACCGCCGCGCTGGCCGCCGACCATCAGGCGCTGGCGCCGGCCGCAGCCGCGGTCGGCGCCGATGCGTGGTCTTGGGTGCTGGCCGGGGGAGAGGACCACGCACTGGTCGCCGCCTTCCCCGGCGCGATTCCGGCCGGCTGGCGGGTGATCGGCCGGGTCGCCGACGGGCCGGCCCGGGTGCTGGTCGACGGGGCGCCATGGGAGGGGGACGCGGGCTGGCAGTCGTACGGCTCCGAGTCCCCGTTACCTTGAGACACCATGAGTGCGCGTCCACTTCCTGAACTCGTCGAGAGCGGTTGGGCCACCGCCCTGGAACCGGTGACCGAGCAGGTCGCCTTGATGGGGAAGTTCCTGCGCGAGGAGCTCTCGTCCGGGCATGGCTACCTGCCCGACGGGCAGAACGTCTTGCGCGCCTTCACGTTTCCCTTCGACGCCGTGCGGGTGCTGATCGTCGGGCAGGATCCCTACCCGACCCCGGGACACGCGGTGGGCCTCAGCTTCTCGGTCGCGCCGCAGGTGCGGCCGCTGCCGCGCAGCCTGGAGAACATCTTCACCGAGTACACCGCCGACCTCGGCTATCCCCGGCCGGCCAACGGTGATCTGTCGGCGTGGGCGCAGCGTGGTGTGCTGCTGCTCAACAGGGTGCTCACGGTACGTCCGGGCAACCCGGCGTCGCACCGCGGCAAGGGCTGGGAAATGGTCACCGAGTGCGCGATCCGCGCCCTGGTGGCGCGCAGACAACCCATGGTGGCGATCCTGTGGGGACGCGACGCGGGGACGCTGAAACCGATGCTGTCGGAGAACTGCGTCGCCATCGAGTCCCCGCACCCGTCGCCGCTGTCGGCGTCGCGGGGGTTCTTCGGGTCACGGCCGTTCAGCCGCGCCAACGAACAGCTGGAGAAACTGGGCGCCGAGCCGCTCGACTGGCGGCTGGACTGACGCGGGCGGGCGCCTGACTGCGCTGAGCACCCGATATTTCCGCGAGATTGCAGTCATGCCGGGAAATGCGCGCAATCACCTGCATGGCTTCAATCTCGCGGTGAGATCCGAGCTGAGCCCACGTGGTGCGCTCACCCGGCGCCGTAGACCCCGGGGGCAGGCCTCTAGCCGCGGGCGACCTTGCCGGCCTTGATGCACGAGGTGCAGGCGTTGAGGCGCTGCTTGTTGCCGCCGGGACGGGCAGCGTGCACGGTCTGGATGTTCGGGTCCCACCGACGGCTGGTCCGACGGTGCGAGTGCGACACCGACTTGCCGAAGCCGGGGCCCTTTCCGCAGATATCGCACACGGCAGCCATATGTGACACTCCTCAAAACGTCTGCTTGAGGGCCAACAACCTCAGCGGGTGGCCCGACAACCTGATCAGGATACCCGCCGGGCCGGGCAACCACCAAAACGCCCCGTTTCGGCTCGCGACGCGGCGTGACCTGTGGTGTCGCCCGCAGTGATTAGGCTTGCAGCCACCGGAGGTGGCGGCAGGAAGGTGCGTGCAGGTGGGCAACCCCGATCGTCGGCTGGATGCGGCCACCTTGCGGGACTGGGCGCACACCGCTGTCGGCGATCTGATCACCCACACCGACGAGATCAACCAGCTCAACGTCTTCCCGGTCGCCGATTCCGACACCGGCACAAACATGCTGTTCACCATGCGCTCGGCCCTGGCCGAGGCTAATACCGAGGCCGCTTCCGGTGAGGTCGCCCGGGTCGCGGCCGCCTTGTCGTCCGGAGCCCTGCACGGGGCCCGCGGCAACTCCGGGGTGATCCTGTCGCAGATCCTGCGCGGCCTGGCGGACGTGACCGCCGCCGACAGCACCGGAGTGGTCGACGCTGCGCTGTTGGGCGCCGGCCTGCGGCACGGGGTCGAGCTGGTGATCACCTCGATGGGCGGCCGCGAGGTGCCGGGCACCATCGTGTCGGTGCTGCAGGCCGCGGCGGCGGCAGTCGAGCAGTGCGCGGCCCGGGGCGCTGGGCTGGGCGCGGCGATCACTGCCGCCACGGAAGCCGCGGCCGAGGCACTGGAGAAGACCACCGAGCAGCTCGACGTGCTCGCGGCCGCCGGCGTGGTCGACGCCGGCGGCCGCGGCCTGCTGGTGCTGCTCGACGCGCTGCAGTCGACGATTACCGGGCAGGCGCCCGTCCGGCCGGTTTATCAGCCGTCGCCGCGGCCACGCCCGCCCGAAGCGGTCACCGACCAGCCCGCGCCGCAATTCGAGGTGATGTACCTGCTCGGCGAGTGTGCCCCCGAAGACACCGACGCGTTGCGCGAACGGCTGACCCAACTCGGCGATTCGGTGGCGATAGCGACGTCGGGGGTGGTCGGCGGCTATTCGGTACACGTGCACACCGACGACGCCGGTGCCGCCGTCGAGGCGGGCCTGGCGTTCGGCCGGCCACGGCGTATCCAGATCTCAGCGCTGGCCGGGGTGACCGGCCTGCCGCCGGGCAGCTGGTCCCGGGAGCGCGCGGTGCTGGCCGTGGTCGACGGTGAGGGTGCGCAGGAGTTGTTCGCCGGGGAAGGCGCCTGCGTGCTGCGGCCGGACCCGCACAGCGCCGACCCGGCCACGATGGTCACCGCCCAGCAGCTGCTGCGCGCGGTGGTGGACACCGGCGCGGCCCAGGTGATGCTGCTGCCCAACGGCTACGTCGCCGCCGAGGAGCTGGTGGCCGGATGCACGGCGGCCATCGGCTGGGGCATCGACGTGGTGCCGGTTCCGACCGGGTCGATGGTGCAGGGACTGACTGCGCTGGCGGTACATGATCCGGGCCGGCCGGTGGTCGACGACGGCTACACCATGGCGCGGGCGGCGGGCACGACCCGGCACGGCTCGGTGCGGGTCGCCACCGAGCAGGCACTGACCTGGGCGGGCACCTGCCGGCCCGGTGACGGGCTGGGCATCGCCGGTGACGAGGTGCTGATCGTGGCCGGCGACGTCGGCGCGGCTGCGATCGGCCTGATCGACCTGTTGCTGGCGGCCGGCGGTGAACTGGTCACGGTGCTGGTCGGGGCCGGCTTCGACGGCAAGGTCGTCGACGCGCTGGCCAGACATGTCCACGATCAGCATCCGGGCATCGACCTGGCGACCTACCTCACCGGGCACCGGGGCGACGCCCTGCTGATCGGGGTCGAGTAGCGATGGCCACGCTGCGCGACCGGCTGGATTTCATCGTCGGCTCCGACGCCGCGGAGAAGCTCGACGATGCGTTCGGCATCCGCACCGTCGGCGAGCTGTTGCGGCACTACCCCCGCAGCTACGTTGAAGGCGCCGGGGTGCGGGGGGCAGCCGATAGCCGCCCCGTCGAAGGCGACCACATCACCGTCGTCGACATCATCGGCTCCGCAGTGCTCAAGGACATGCAGCGCCGCAAAGGCAAATTCCTGGTCGTCACCGTCGGCAGTGGCCGCAACCGGGTCAGCGCCACGTTCTTCAACCCCAAGGGCCTGCGCTGGCGGCTGACCCCGGGGACCCGGGTGATGCTGTCCGGTGAGGTCAAGCTCTACCGGGGGGCGATCCAGCTCACTCACCCGGACTTTCTGGTACTCAAGGAAGCCGACGGTGCAGAGCAGAACAGCCACTTCGGCAGCAGCTCACTGCGCAACATCGCCGACGCATCGCAAAAGGTCAGTGGGCAGGTCAACCAGTCGGACTTCGAGCGCGGCTGCTACCCGATCTATCCAGCCACCGCGAAACTGCAGAGCTGGGACATCTTCGCCTGTGTCCGTCAGGTTCTCGCGGTGCTTGATCCGGTCCCCGACCCGCTGCCGGCGGTGGTGCGCACCGAACGCGGCCTGCTTGGCGAAGACGAGGCGCTGCGGGCAATCCATCTGTCGGAGAACGCCGCCGAACGGGACCGCGCCCGCGACCGGCTGGCCGTCGATGAAGCCTTTGGCTTGCAGTGGGCGCTGGCGATGCGCCGCAACAGCGAACTGTCCCAATCCGGCCCGCCGGCCGCGCCACGAATCGACGGGTTGGCCGCGGAGCTGTTGGTCCGCTTGCCGTTCGAGCTGACGGCCGGGCAGCGTGACGTGCTGGACGTATTGGCGGCCGAGCTCGGTGCGTCGCGCCCGATGAACCGACTGCTGCAGGGTGAGGTCGGCTCCGGCAAGACCATCGTGGCGCTGCTGGCGATGCTGCAGATGGTCGACGCGGGCTATCAGTGCGCGTTGCTTGCCCCGACGGAAGTGCTTGCCGCCCAACATGTGCGGTCGATTCGGGACATGTTGGGCCAGCTGGCGATGGGCGGTCAGCTCGGTGGCGCCGACAACGCCACCGCGGTAGCGCTGCTGACCGGCTCGATGTCGGCGGCCGTCAAGAAGCAGGTCCGAGCCGAGATCCACAGTGGCGCCGCCGGGATCGTGGTCGGCACCCACGCCCTGCTGCAGGATGCTGTGGAGTTTCACCAGCTGGGCATGGTGGTCGTCGACGAACAGCACCGGTTCGGTGTCGAGCAGCGGGATCAGTTGCGCGCCAAGGCCCCCGACGGCATCACCCCGCACCTGCTGGTGATGACCGCGACCCCGATCCCGCGCACGGTGGCGCTCACCGTCTACGGCGATCTGGAGACCTCGACGTTGCGTGAGCTGCCCCGCGGGCGCCAGCCCATCCGGTCTTCGGTGATCTTCGAGAAGGACAAACCGGCCTGGCTGGACCGGGCCTGGCAGCGCATCCGCGAAGAGGTCGCGGCCGGCCGGCAGGCTTACGTGGTGGCACCCCGCATCGACGAGTCCGACGAAGACGGCAAGCCCGGCGGGACCGACGAGGGCGGCCGGACCTCGGCCACCGCGGTGGGACTGTTCGATCGGCTGCGGGCCGGGCCACTATCGGGGTTGCGGCTGGGATTGATGCACGGGCGGCTCGCCGCGGATGAGAAGGACGCGGTGATGGCGGCGTTTCGCGGCGGCGCAGTGGATGTGCTGGTGTGCACCACCGTGATCGAGGTCGGTGTCGACGTGCCCAACGCCACGGTCATGCTGATCGCCGACGCCGACTGGTTCGGCATCAGCCAGCTGCACCAGCTGCGCGGCCGGATCGGCCGCGGCGAGCACGCCAGCCTGTGCCTGCTGGTGACCGGCGCGGCCCCGGGATCCAAGGCCGGAAAGCGCCTGGAGGCGGTGGCCGGCACGCTGGACGGGTTCGCGCTGGCCGACCTGGACCTGCGCGAGCGCGGTGAGGGAGATGTGTTGGGCCGCAATCAGTCCGGTTGGCGAGGTGGCTTGAAGCTGCTGTCACTGGCCGATCACGGCGAGGTGATCGAAGCCGCCCGGGAGTTCTGTGCCGCGGCGTGGGACACCGACCCGTCCGATCCCGGACTGGCGGTGCTCGCCGAGCCGTTCACCGACATCGAATACCTGGACAAATCATGACCAACCGCAAAACGTTGCTGTGGCTGGCCGTGGTGGCGCTGCTGGCCGTCGTCGTCGCCTTTCAGACCGTGTCGGCGGCCGGCCATCGCAGCCGGGCCTTCGCCGCGCGGTCCGGCATGCCCACGGTGCAGCCCGGCACCGACGTGCTGGCCGGGATCACGGTGATCCCGGCGCGCACCCACCGTCACGACTACCGCCGCTCGGTGTTCGGCGAGGCCTGGGACGACGACAACGACGCGCCCGGCGGCCACAACGGCTGCGACACCCGCAACGACGTTCTCAACCGCGACCTGGTTGACATCACGCACGTGTCGACGAAACGCTGCGCGCAGGCGGTGGCCACCGGCACCCTGCACGACCCGTACACCAACGCCACCGTCGCCTTCACCCGCGGCGCCAAGATCGGCGAGGCCGTGCAGATCGACCACATCGTCCCGCTGGCCTACGCCTGGGACATGGGCGCCTCCGGGTGGCCGTACCGCCAGCGGCTGCGCTTCGCCAACGACCCGGCAAACCTGCTGGCGGTCGCCGGGCAGCCCAACCAGGACAAGGGCGATGCCGGGCCTGGGCAATGGATGCCGCCGAACAAATCCTTCGCCTGCCAGTACGCCGTCGCCTACATTGCCGTCCTGCGGGGCTATGCGCTGCGACTCGACCAGCCGTCGGCCGACGTGCTGCGCCGGGCCGCGGCGACGTGCCCGGCCGGATAGGTGCCCGACCAAACGGGGGAAGCATGACGACCGATTACTGGGCCGGCGCGCCCACGCTGGGCGGCGACCACGTCTTGTTGCGGCCGACCGAACTCGCCGACGTCACCGGGCTGGCGCGGGCCCACGACGTCGAGTCCACCCGATATTTCCTCTACGGCAGCCAATCCGGCCCGCCCACCGAGCGGTCCGTGGCCGAAGCGCTGGCGTCGCAACGCCAGGTACTGACCCAGGTCGAGGTCGCCACCGGCGACATCGTCGGGACGACGTCGATCTATGACATGAGCGAGCCGCACCGCCGGGTGACAGTCGGCTACACCTGGCTGACGGCGCGGGTCCGCGGCTCGGCGATCAATTCCGAGTCCAAACTGCTGTTGCTGGACCATTGTTTCGGCACCCTGGGCGCGGGGCGGGTGCAGTTCAACGTCGACGACCTCAACGAGCGCTCCAGGCGCGCGGTGCTGGGCATCGGGGCGACCGAGGAGGGTGCGCTGCGTCGGCACGCCCGCCGCAGCGACGGGTCGTGGCGCACCACGATGGTCTATTCGGTGATCGGCGAGGAGTGGCCGCCGCTGCGGGCCCGGCTGGTGGAGCGGATCAACCGCCGGGCCGGCTGATCAGAGGCCGGTGTAGGTCAGCGGGTCCTCGCGCACCCGGGTGCCGTCGTTGAGCCCGTTGAGGCTGTCCATGTGCTCGGCGGCCAGCTCGAAGCCGAAGACATCGAGGTTGGCCGCGATGCGCTCGGGGTTGGCCGACCGCGGAATGACCACGTTGCCCAGCTGCAGGCTCCACCGGATCAGCACCTGAGCCGGCGTCTTGCCGTATTCGCCGGCGATCGCCGTCACCGCCGGGTGGTCGAGCAACCGGCCCACCGCCAGCGGGCTGTAGGCCTGCGTGACGATGCCCCGCTCGGCGTGGAACGCCCGCAGCTCGGCCTGGTTGAGCAGGGGGTGCAGCTCGATCTGGTTGACCGCCGGCGTCTCGAAAGCCAGGTCGATCGCATCATCGAGGTGCTCCGCGGTGAAGTTGCACACCCCGATCGACCGAGTCAGCCCCTGCTCGCGCGCCTGGATCAGCCCCCCGAAACTGTCGACGTACATGCCCAGCGGCGGTGCCGGCCAGTGGATCAGGTACAGGTCCACATAGTCCAATCCGAGTCGCTCCACACTGGCGTGGCAGGCCTGGATGGCCGCGGTCAGGCCCTGGTCGGCATTGGCCAGCTTGGTGGTGACGAACAGCTCGTCGCGCGGAACGCCTGACGCGGCGATCGCCCGGCCCACCGCGGCTTCGTTGCCGTAGACCTTGGCGGTGTCGATCAACCGGCAGCCCAGCTCGAGTGCGGCCGAGACCGCCCGCTCGGTCTCGGCGTCCGATAGCTCGGCCACCCCGATGCCCAGAGTCGGCATGGTGTGGCCGTCGTTGAGCGCGACGGAGGGGATCGCAGTGCCCGGCGTCATCTCACCTACCTGTGTCGTCGAATGTGCGTGGATCGGGTCCCAGTCGGGCGCCGTCGTCGAGCGAGGATATCGCGGCCATCTCGGCCGTGCCGAGTTCGAAGTCGAAGACTTCGAAGTTGCTGACGATGCGTTCTGGGTTGACCGATTTCGGAATCACGATATTACCGAGCTGAATGTGCCACCGAATCAGCACCTGCGCCGGTGTCTTGCCGCAATGCTGCGCGACCTCGGTGACCGTCGGGTGCGCCAGCAGCGAACCCCGCCCCAGCGGTGCCCACGCCTCGGTGGCGATGCCCAGGCGGGAGTGCACCTCACGCAGTTCGGCCTGGCTGTACCGGGGGTGCAACTCGACCTGGTTGACCACGGGCACGATGCCGGTCCCGTCGATGAGCATCTCGAGGTGCTCGGGCGCGAAGTTGCTCACCCCGATCGAGCGGATCCGGCCCTGATCGCGCAGGTGTGCCAGCGCGCGAAAGGTGTCGACGAATTTGCCGCGCGCCGGAAGCGGCCAATGGATCAGGTATAGGTCCAGGACCTCGAGACCGAGTCGGTCCATGCTCTTGTCGAACGCGGCCAGCGCCGAATCGTAGCCCTGGTCGGCGTTCCACAGTTTGGTGACGACATACACGTCGTCGCGCGCCAGCCCGGACGCCGCCACCGCGCGGCCGACCTCGCGCTCGTTGCCGTACAACGCCGCGGTGTCGATATGGCGGTATCCCGCTGCAAGTGCCGTGGTGACCGCCTGCTCGGTATCGGCGGGCGAAATCTTGTAAACCCCGAAACCGAGGGAGGGGATGGAATTACCGTCGTTGAGCGTGACCAAGCGCAAGTTACTTCGAACACTCATGACCCGAAGTCTGCCAGGCAGACCCGGCTCCGGGTCGGCAGCGCGGTGGGCCGATCAGCTGCAGAGCACCGTTTTCAGCGTTGGGATGAAGGTGACGCCGAAGCTGCCGATCGGGGTGCAGCGGCTGTTGACCGGCGGACGGTCGATGACCATCGACGGCAACACCCTGGACCCCACGTTGCGGTTGGCGTTGGCCGGGCAACGAGCGCTGGGCATCAATGGCTTGGTGGTCGCCGACGACGCGGTCGCCTCCCGAGCCCAGTTGCTCGAGCTGACCGCCGGGCTCGGCGGCACCGATATCAACGGCTGCGAGGTACACGACATCTCACTGCCGGGTCCGGCCGGCGACATGGCCGCCCGGCACTACCGGCCGGTCGGCGGCCCCGAGGGCGGGGCCCACCCGGTGCTGGTCTTCTATCACGGCGGCGGATTCGTGGTAGGGGACTTGGACACCCACGACGCGATATGCCGGCTGACCTGCCGGGACGCCCAGGTCGTGGTGCTGTCCGTCGACTACCGGCTGGCCCCCGAGCATCCGGCACCGGCCGCACTCGACGACGCGTACGCCGCGTTCCGGTGGGCCCATGACCACGCGGCGGAGCTGGGCGGGACTCCCGGGTGTGTGGCCGTCGGCGGGGACAGCGCCGGTGGCAACCTGGCCGCCGGGGTGACGCTGCGGGCCCGCGACGACGGCGGACCGGCGCCGATCCTGCAATGGCTGCTCTACCCGGTCACCGACGCGACGGCCCAGACCCGCTCGCGCACGCTCTACGCCGACGGCTACCTGCTCACCAAGCACGACATGGACTGGTTCACCGACCAGTACGTGGGCCGCTCACAGCTGGATCCGGCCGACCCGCGGGTATCGCCGTTGCTGGCCCCGGAGCTGTCCGGGTTACCGCCCGCCCTCATCGCGGTCGCCGGATTCGATCCGCTGCACGATGAAGGCGAACAGTTCGCCACAGCCCTGCGCGAGGCCGGGGTCGTCGTCGACCTGCGGCGGATGCGGTCGCTGACGCACGGTTTCATCAACCTGTTCGGGCTCGGCGGGGGCAGCGCCACCGCGACCACCGCGTTGATCTCGGCGCTGCGGGCCCACCTCAGCCGCGGCTGAGGCCGCCGGATCACGCCGGTACGCTGAACCGCAAACCGACCACCGAACACGAGGACCGACCGACTGTGGCCAGCAAACCCAAACGCCCCGCCGCCTCCGGCTTGAGGGCCGCCGATCACAAACGCAACCTCGCCATGCAGATCGGGCTCGTCGCGATCGTGGTGATCTTCGCGGTGGGGCTCATCGGCTACATCGTGGTGTCCAACAGCCACAAGAAGGGCGCCGGCGCGGGTGAGGCGATCCGGGTGACATCGACCAAGCTGGTCACCCGCGACGACACCGACGAGCCCAAGGCCGTGTTGTCGTTCTACGAGGACTTCCTCTGCCCGGCCTGCGGCAACCTGGAGCGGGCGCTCGGTCCGACGGTGTCCCGGCTGATCGACAGCGGGGCGATCGCGGCCGACTACCACATGGTCGCGATCCTGGACCGCTCGCAGAACGACAATTACTCCTCGCGGGCCGGTGCTGCGGCCTACTGCGTCGCCGACGAGAGCATCGACGCTTTCCGCCGGTTCCACACCGCGCTGTACACCGAGGAACTGCAGCCGTCGGAGATCGGGACCGATTTCCCCGACAACAAGCGCCTGATCGAGCTGGCCCGCCAAGCCGGTGCCGCCGGCAGCGTTCCGGGGTGCATCAACAGCGGCAAATACCTGAAGATGGTGAGCGGCATGGCCGCCGCGGCCGGCATCCACGCCACCCCCACGCTGCGTATCAACGGCGAGGACTACCGCCCGTCGACCCCACAGGCCCTGGTCTCGAAGATCCGGGAGATCGTCGGTGACCTGCCCGGTATGGACGTGCCGGCCACGGAATCGTGACCATCGCGGCGTCGGCGGTCGAGTCGTCACCCCCGCCGGCGCCGGGGGTGACGGTGGCGGCGCCGGCGGCCTGGGCGGTGCTGATCGCCGGCCTCATCGGCCTGGCGGCCTCGGTCACGCTGACGGTGGAGAAGATCCGGCTGCTGACCGATTCGGCGTACGTGCCGTCGTGCAATCTCAACCCGGTGCTGTCCTGCGGGCCGGTGATGGCCACTCCGCAGGCGTCGGTGCTGGGTTTCCCCAACCCGTTGATGGGGATCGTGGCGTTCACTGTGGTGGTGGTCACAGGTGTGCTGGCGGTCACGAAAACGCCTCTGCCGCGGTGGTATTGGATCGGTTTGACGCTCGGGACGCTGGTCGGAGCCGGATTCGTGCACTGGCTGATCTTCCAGAGTCTGTACCGGATCGGTGCACTGTGCCCGTATTGCATGGTGGTCTGGGCGGTCACGGTGGCCCTGCTGGTGGTGTTCGCAACCTTCGCATTCTTGCCGCATCGTCAACGCAATATTTTGCACCATTTGCACCGGTGGCGATGGACGCTCACTGCGTTATGGTTTATCGCGGTATTCCTGTTGATATTCCTCAGATTTCAGGACTACTGGCTGACGCTGATCTAGAGGGGTGCCTGTGATCTCCAAAGTGCTGGTCGCCAACCGCGGAGAGATCGCGATCCGCGCGTTTCGCGCCGCCTACGAACTCGGCATCCAGACCGTCGCGGTCTACGCCTACGAGGACCGCAATTCGGTGCACCGGCTCAAGGCCGACGAGTCCTACCAGATCGGCGAACCGGGGCACCCGGTACGCGGTTATCTGTCGGTGGAAGGCATCGTCGCCACCGCCAAGCGCTGCGGCGCCGATGCGGTCTACCCCGGGTACGGCTTCCTCTCGGAGAACCCGCGGCTGGCGCAGGCCTGTGCCGACGAGGGCATCACGTTCGTCGGCCCCGGCGCGGCCGTACTGGCGCTGGCCGGCAACAAGGCCCGTGCGGTGGCCGCCGCGCGGGAGGCCGGGCTGCCGGTGCTGGCGGCATCGGCGCCGTCGCAATCGGTCGACGAATTGGTTTCGGCCGCAGCTGATATGGCGTTCCCGTTGTTCGTTAAGGCGGTCGCGGGCGGGGGTGGCCGCGGGATGCGCCGGGTCGCCGACATCGGTGGGCTGGCTGAGGCAGTCGAAGCCGCCAGCCGGGAAGCCGAATCCGCTTTCGGCGACCCGACGGTGTATCTCGAGCAGGCGGTGATCAACCCGCGCCACATCGAAGTTCAGATCCTGGCCGACACCCACGGCAACGTCGTGCACCTCTACGAGCGGGACTGCAGCGTGCAACGCCGGCATCAGAAGGTCGTGGAGCTGGCGCCGGCGCCGAACCTGGATCCGGTGCTGCGGGAGAAGATCTGCGGCGACGCCGTCGCGTTCGCGCGGCACATCGGCTACAGCTGTGCGGGCACGGTGGAGTTCCTGCTCGACGAGGCCGGACGCTACGTCTTCATCGAGATGAACCCGCGAATCCAGGTGGAGCACACCGTTACCGAGGAGATCACCGACGTCGACCTGGTCTCGTCCCAGCTGCGGGTCGCCGCCGGGGAATCGCTCGACGATCTGGGTCTGCGGCAGGACGACATCGTCGGTCACGGCGCGGCGTTGCAGTGCCGGATCACCACCGAGGACCCGGCGAACGGCTTCCGGCCCGACACCGGCCGCATCACCGCGTACCGCAGCCCCGGGGGCGCCGGAATCCGGCTGGACGGCGGCACCAACCTGGGCGCGGAGGTCAGCCCGCACTTCGACTCGATGCTGGTCAAGCTGACCTGTCGGGGCAGGGATTTTCCCACCGCGGTGAACCGGGCCCGCCGGGCCATCGCCGAGTTCCGTATCCGGGGGGTGTCGACGAACATCCCGTTCCTGCAAGCGGTGCTCGACGACCCCGACTTCCGCGCCGGGAATGTGACGACGTCTTTCATCGACGAACGCCCACAACTGCTGACCTCGCACGCGTCGGCCGACCGCGGCACCAAGATCCTGACCTACCTGGCCGATGTGACCGTCAACAAGCCGCACGGGTCGCGGCCCTCGCCGGTGTACCCGCGCGACAAGCTGCCGAAGATCGACCTGGCCAGTGCGCCGCCGCCGGGCTCCAAACAGCGGCTGATGAAACTCGGGCCGGATGGCTTCGCCCGCTGGCTGCGGGAATCGCCGGCGGTCGGGGTCACCGACACCACGTTCCGCGACGCCCACCAGTCGCTGCTGGCCACCCGGCTGCGCACCAAAGGCCTGCTCAATGTGGCGCCCTACATCGCTCGCACCACCCCGCAGCTGTTGTCGGTGGAGTGTTGGGGCGGGGCGACTTACGATGTGGCGCTGCGGTTCTTGAAGGAGGACCCGTGGGAGCGGCTGGCCGCACTGCGCGAGGCACTGCCCAACATCTGCCTGCAGATGCTGTTGCGCGGTCGCAACACGGTGGGTTACACGCCCTATCCGGAATCGGTGTGCTCGGCGTTCGTGGAGGAGGCCACCGGCAGCGGTATTGATATCTTCCGGATCTTCGACGCGCTGAACAACGTCGACTCGATGCGCCCGGCGATCGACGCGGTACGCGAAACCGGCTCCGCGGTCGCCGAAGTCGCCATGTGCTACACCGGCGACCTCACCAATCCGGCCGAGAACCTCTACACCCTGGACTACTACCTGAAGCTGGCCGAGCAGATCGTCGAGGCGGGCGCGCACGTGCTGGCGATCAAGGACATGGCCGGGCTGCTGCGGCCCACCGCGGCGACCACACTGGTCGGTGCGCTGCGCAGCCGCTTCGACCTGCCGATCCACGTCCACACCCACGACACCCCGGGCGGCCAACTGGCCAGCTACGAGGCGGCCTGGCACGCCGGCGCCGACGCCGTCGACGGGGCGTCCGCGCCGCTGGCCGGCACCACCAGCCAGCCCGCGTTGAGCTCGATCGTGGCTGCCGCCGCGCACACCGACTTCGACACCGGTCTATCTCTGTCAGCGGTGTGTGATCTGGAGCCGTACTGGGAAGGCGTGCGAAAAGTCTACTCGCCCTTCGAATCCGGGCTGGCCGGGCCGACCGGGCGGGTCTACCGGCACGAGATTCCCGGCGGGCAGCTGTCGAATCTGCACCAACAGGCCAAGGCGCTGGGTCTGGCCGACCGGTTCGAGGACATCGAAGCCAATTACGCTGGAGCCGATGCGGTGCTGGGCCGGCTGATCAAAGTCACCCCCAGCTCGAAGGTGGTCGGGGACCTGGCGCTGGCCCTGGTCGGCGCCGGCGTCACCGCCGAGGAGTTCGCGGCCGACCCGGCCCGGGTGGACATCCCCGACTCGGTGATCGGGTTCCTGCGCGGTGAGCTGGGGGAGCCGGCGGGCGGATGGCCGGAACCGTTGCGCACCAAGGCGCTGGCCGGCCGGGAGCCGGCGCGCGAGGAGCAGCAACTCTCCGCCGACGACGACGCCGCGCTGGCGTTGCCCGGCCCGGCGCGCCAGGCCACGCTGAACCGGCTGCTGTTCCCCGGCCCCACCAAGGAATTCGAGGCGCACCGCGATCTCTACGGCGATACCTCGGAGCTGTCGGCCAACCAGTTCTTCTACGGACTGCGGCAGGGGGAGGAGCACCGGGTCCGCCTGGAACGCGGCGTGGAACTGCTGATCGGGCTGGAGGCCATCTCCGAACCGGATGAGCGCGGCATGCGCACCGTGATGTGCATCATCAACGGCCAGCTCCGGCCGGTCGAGGTGCGTGACCGCAGTGTGGCCAGCGAGGCGCCGGTGGCCGAAAAAGCCGATCGCACCAAGCCCGGCCACATCGCCGCACCGTTCGCCGGCGTCGTGACCATCGGGGTGTCCGAGGGTGATCAGGTCACCGCGGGACAGACCGTCGCCACCATCGAGGCGATGAAGATGGAGGCCGCAATCACCGCACCGGCCGATGGAACGGTGGCCCGGGTGGCGGTCGCCGAGACCGCACAGGTCGAAGGCGGGGACCTGCTGGTGGTGCTGAGCTGACCCGCATCGTCGGCGGCGCCGCGGGGGGGCGGCGTATCGCCGTGCCGCCGCGCGGAACCCGGCCGACCACCGACCGGGTCCGTGAGGCGCTGTTCAACGTGCTCGATGCTCGGCTGGAGCTGACCGGAATGACGGTGCTGGACCTGTATGCGGGGTCGGGGGCACTGGGATTGGAGGCGTTGTCCCGCGGCGCCGCGTCGGCGCTGTTCGTCGAATCGGATCGCCGCGCCGCCGAGGTGCTGGCCGGCAACATCGCCGCGCTGGGGCTGTCCGGGGCGACGCTGCGGCGGGGCTCGGTGGCCGCGGTGCTGACCGCTGGAACTGACCGGCCGGTGGATCTGGTGCTGGCCGATCCGCCCTACGAGAACTCCGCCGCCGACACCGACGCGCTGCCGATGCTGCTGGACGCCGGCGGCTGGGCCGGGCCGGGCACCGTCGTGGCGATCGAGAGAGCGGCATCCGGCCCGGCACTGCGGTGGCCGGAAGGCTGGGAGGCGTGGCCCACGCGCCGCTACGGCGACACCCGGCTGGAGCTGGCCGAGCGGGTGTGACGAGGCTGCTAGCGTCATGAGCCATGAGCGGTGCGCTGTGTCCAGGTTCGTTCGACCCGGTGACACTGGGGCACGTCGACATCCTGGAACGCGCGGCCGCCCAGTTCGACGAGGTGGTGGCCGCCGTACTGATCAACCCGGCCAAGCAGGGCATGTTCAGCCTGGAGGAGCGCCTCGAGATGATCACCGAGGCCACGGCGCACCTGCCCAATGTCCGGGCCGAGTCCGGCCGGGGCCTGGTGGTCGATTTCGTCCGGGAGCGGGGACTGACCGCGATAGTCAAGGGCCTGCGCACCGGCACCGACTTCGAGTACGAGCTGCAGATGGCCCAGATGAACAAGCACATCGCCGGGGTGGACACCTTCTTCGTGGCCACCACGCCGCGGTATTCGTTCGTGTCGTCGTCGCTGGCCAAGGAGGTCGCCTCGATGGGCGGGGACGTCTCCGATCTGCTGCCGGAGCCGGTGAACCGGCGGCTGGCCGCGAAGCTGCGGCACTAGTCTTTCGACTCCGGCGCGACGCCTCAGCGACGAACTCAGTTGGCGTTCGGTGGTGGTTGGGGTTGGAAGGGTTGGTACCACCACCATTGGGCGCGTTCGCCGGTGGGTCCGGGGCAGGGTTTGACGGTGGGTGGGGGTTTTGTGGGTGGTCGGGCTAGTGATGCCGAGCTCAGGGGTCGGCCGGTGTGGTCGGTGACGACGAGGTCGCCGGCTGGTCCGGTGATGGTGATGGCGCCTCGGTGATGCAGACGGTGGTGATAGGGGCAGACCAGCACCAGGTTGCTCAGCTCTGTTGCGCCGCCGTCTTCCCAGTGCACGATGTGATGCGCGTGCAACCCGCGGGTGGCTCCGCAACCGGGAACGGCGCACGTAGGGTGGCGGTGCTCGAGCGCGCGGCGTAGCCGCCGGTTGACAGTGCGGGTTGCTCGACCACAGCCGATCACCTGGCCGTCGCGTTCGAACCAGACTTCACAGGTGGCGTCGCACGTCAGGAACTGACGCTCGGCCTCGGGAAGCAATGGGCCCAGATGCGGGGCGCCGAGCTGCTGCTCGACATCCAAGTGCACCACCACGGTGGTGCGCTGCCCGTGGGGACGATGGTGCACCTCGGTGTCCCAGCCGGTCTCTACCAGCCGCAGGAACGCATCGGTATTGGTCGGCAGCGGGGGATGGCGATCCGGCTCTACGCCGCTGCTGTCGCGGTCGCGTTTCCACTCGCTGATCAGCGCATCATGGTGCGACTGCAGCGCCGCCTCGAACTTCGCCGAGTCGGCATGCGGCAGGGTGATGCGCCAGAAGTCGAACTCGTCATCGGTGATCTTGGTGATCGACGGCTGCGGTTGGGGCCGCGGACCGGGATCAGAACGCGGCTCCAGCTTGACCGCAGTGCGTAGTTGGGTGACCGTGGCAACGCTGACCAGCTGTGCATAGTGTTCATCGGATCCCGCGCCGGCTCGTTGCGCGATCACCCCGATCTGGTCCAGCGAGACGCGGCCTTCCCGCATGCTTTGGGCGCAGCGGGGAAACTCCTCGAGCCGGTGTGCCACGGCCGCGATCGTGCCGGCGTTGCCCGGTGAAACCCCGGTCTTCCAGGCCACCAGGGCGGGGATCGAGCGGACGCCGGTGGCTCCCCACAGTCGGTCACGGTCGATCTCGGCGACGATCTCCACGATGCGCCCATCGATGGCGTTGCGCTGCCCGGTCAACTCCGCCAACTCATCGAAGAGCACATCAAGACGCTGGCACGGGCCCAACGTCGTGGTGTCAGCCGATGCGATCGAGGACATGCCCTCATCATCGCAGCGGGGTACGACAAGTCCGGCCCACGAGGCAACACGTGTGATTACCCCGGCGGCAACGCCAGACGCTCCGCGGTCACCTTCCGCATCCGCGCGAAGCCACCGCGACATCCCAACACCCGTAGCGCAGCCTCGGCCGTGGTCCACGGACAGTCCGGCGGGCAGGCGCCGTCATCGGAGCGGCGGTTGATGACCGACTCCACCAACCGGAACGGCAGATCCTCGGCGGCAGGGGCCCCGTCGTGCTCGGCGATCACCGCTCGGGACAGCTCCCGGTAGTGATCTCGTAGCTCACCCCGGCGCCGCCGGAACGCGGCGAAGCGCTCGACGCGAAGCTCCGGAAGCAGATACAGGGTGCCCAGATTCCAGCGGCCGCCGCACAGTTGGGTGGTGTCGGCGACGACGAGCGTGTGCAGCCGGGGCGCCGCGGGGCCGCCTTCGGTCAGCAGCTCGGCGGCCAGCTGCAGTGACGCGTCTACGGTGCCGGCCAGCAGCGCGTCGAGGATGTCGTCCTTTGCGGCGAAGTGGTGATACAGCGAGGCCTGCTGGATGCCGACGCTCTCGGCGATGCGCCGGGTGGAGGTGGCGGCATAGCCGACGGTGGTGAACAACTCCGCTGCCGCATCGAGGATCTCGTCGCGCGCGCTGTGGCCCGGGCGGCGAGAAGCCACCAGCCTGGGACGTCCACGTCGATCGGTATGCATGGTCCTCCGTCCCCGCATTTCTATCGACTGATAGGTAATCATGTTAGGGTGCCGGTTGTCGAGAGGAGACACACCGATGAATACCGCCTCGACCGGCGGGGCCCGGTCACACGCCCGAGCCCAGGCGCAGCAGGCCGACATGCGGATACCCGCGACCCCCGACGACGTCGACCCGGCGACGCTGATCTGGGCGGAGTCCATCCCGCCGAACGGCTACGCCACCAAGGTGCTGGCCCGCGGCAGCCGGGTCCGCCTGATCGACGTCGACGGCGGCGCTTGCGCGCATCTGCTGCTCTTCCGCGCCGAGGCGCCATGGGAGCGGCTCAACGTCGCCGACACGATGAAGGTGCCGTGGCAGGCGTATCTGGGCACCGGGCATCCGCTGCTGTCCGACCAGGGCCGGGTGCTGGCCACCGTCGTCGCCGACTCCTCGGGCCACCACGACATGCTGTGCGGGCCCGGCGCCACCGGCCGGCAGTTGCTGCTGTTGGGCGTGATCAAACACGGGATGGACGCCCGGGATGTGGCGCCGTCGGCGGCGTTGTTCCGGGGCGTTCGGGTCGATCCCGCCAGCGGGACACTGGAATTCACCGGGTCGGCGGGGCCCGGCGCGGCACTCGACCTGTTGATTCATCTTCCGGTGGTGCTGGTGGTCGCCAATGCCGCGCACCCGCTGGATCCCGACCCGCCGTCGGCGGCACTGGACGTGCTGGCTTGGAGGGCCGGCGAACAGTTGACCCACCCGATCAACGGGGACCCGGAATACCTGCGCGCGGTGCAGAACACCGAAGCGGTGGTGGCGGCATGGTGATCCTCTCCGACGAGGTGGTACCGGCCCGCGCGCCGTGGTCCGCGGTGGTGCGCGCCGGCGATCGACTGCAGATCATCGACCTGCACGGCAACCAGGCGGTGGACTGCCTGCTCTATGACGCCGGGGACCCCACCCGGCGCTACAGCGCCCAGGCCACCGTGGCCGCCCAGCGCAACATCTTCGTCAGCACCGGCTCGGTGCTGCGCAGCGCCGACGGCACCGCCCTGATGACCGTCGTGGCCGACGAGGTGGGCAACCACGACACCATCGCCGGCGCCTGTTCCCAGGAATCCAACACGCTGCGCTACGGGCACCACACCGCCCACCAGCACGCCTGCGTGGAGAACTTCCTCGCCGAAGGCGCCCGGTGGGGCCTGGGCAAGCGGGACATCGTGTCGAACATCAACTGGTTCATGAACGTCCCGGTAGAAGCCGACGGCACGCTGGGCATCGTCGACGGCAGATCGGGGCCGGGAAAGAGCCTGACCCTGCAGGCCGAGATCGACACCCTGGTGCTGGTGTCGAACTGCCCGCAGATCAACAACCCGTGCAACGGCTTCGACCCCACCCCGGTCCGGATGGTGATCAGCCGAAGATGATCGGCATCGAGGTGGTGCGGCAGGGGACGTTCACCACCGTGCAGGACTGGCCCGGTCGGGTCGGGTACTGGCATGTCGGCGTGCCGCCGTCCGGGCCGATGGACGACCTGTCGTTTCGGGTCGGCAATCAGGTGCTCGGCAACGCCGAAGGGGCGGCCGGCCTGGAATGCACCAAAGCCGGCCCGGCCCTGCGCTTTTCCAGCCCGGCCTGGGTGTGCGTCACAGGTGCGGCGGTACCGGTCGACCTGGACGGTGCCCGGGTTCGGCAATGGCAGTCGGTGCGGATACCCGCCGGAAGCCTGCTTGATATCGGCACCATTCCCGGTCCCGGCATGCGTTGCTACCTGCTGGTCGAGGGAGGCATCGTCACGCCGGAATTCCTGGGCAGTGCAGCCACTTTCACCCAGGGCGTGTTCGGCGGCCACTACGGCCGGGCCCTGCTCCCGGGAGATCGGCTCAACGCGGCCGGCCGTGGCGGTGCCGCACCGCCACTGATCCGCGCACCCAGTGAAAGTCAGCCCAGCATCGGCCGGCGCTGGGAATTGGCCGTGACCGAAGGGCCGCACGCCGCACCGGAGTTTCTGACCCACCTGGACATGGCCACCCTGATGCGCACGGACTACACCGTGCACTTCAACTCTGACCGCACCGGAGTGCGGCTGGTCGGGCCGAAGCCGCGCTGGGCCCGTCCCGACGGGGGGGACGCCGGCCTGCACCCGTCCAACATCCACGACACCGCTTACAGCGTCGGCGCACTGGATTTCACCGGCGACACCCCGATCCTGCTGGGGCCCGACGGGCCAAGCCTCGGCGGGTTCGTCTGCCCGGTGACGGTGGTGCGCGGCGACCGGTGGAAGCTCGGCCAGCTGTCGCCCGGCGACACCGTGCGACTGGTGCCGGTACGTGCCGATCATGCTCCGCCGCCGGCAGCGCTGGGGGTGCGGCGGCGCGCGGCGCTGCCGGTCGTGATTTCGAGCTCCGGCGACGGCGACGACGGGGTGTTACAGCGCTACACCGGGGACGACGGGACGGCCGTCACCCTGCGACGCGCCGGTGACGGAGGGATTCTGCTCGAATACGGCCCGATGACACTGGATCTGGCGTTGCGGGCGCGGGTCCAGGTGCTCTACGACCAACTCTGCCGGCGTGGACTGCCCGGACTGCTGGAACTGACGCCCGGCGTGCGATCCCTGCAGATCCAGTTCGACACCGAGCAGTGCTCGGGCGCCGAGGTGATCCAGGCGCTGGCCGCCCTCGACGACGCGCTGCCGCCGTGTGATGAGCTCACCGTGCCGAGTCGCTCGGTGCGCCTGCCGTTGAGCTGGGACGACCCTGCAACCCACGAGGCCATCCGCCGGTACTCCTACGGCGTACGGCCCGACGCGCCATGGTGCCCGTCGAATATCGAATTCATCAGGCGCATCAACGGACTCGACGACATCTCGCAGGTCTATGACATCGTGTTCGACGCGCAGTACCTGGTGCTGGGACTGGGCGACATCTACCTGGGCGCCCCGGTGGCCACCCCGATCGATCCGCGCCACCGGCTGGTGACCACCAAATACAACCCGGCCCGCACCTGGACCCCGGAGAACGCCGTCGGGATCGGCGGGGCCTACCTGTGCATCTACGGCATCGAGGGACCCGGCGGCTACCAGTTGGTCGGGCGCACCACCCAGGTGTGGAACCACCGGCACGCCACCGCCGGACTGTTCGATCCCGAGACTCCGTGGCTGCTCCGCTACTTCGACCGCATCAGCT
Organism: Mycolicibacter terrae; assembly: GCF_010727125.1. Taxonomy (NCBI): domain Bacteria; kingdom Bacillati; phylum Actinomycetota; class Actinomycetes; order Mycobacteriales; family Mycobacteriaceae; genus Mycobacterium; species Mycobacterium terrae. The sequence goes on from NZ_AP022564.1 coordinate 1,474,670, forward strand.
TCTATCCGGTATCCGCCGAGGAGCTACTGGAGCTGCGTGCCGACACCGCGGCCGGTCGCGGCCGCATAGACATCACCGACGGTGAGTTCTCACTGGCCGACTACCGCCGATTCCTCGGCGAGAACGCCGACGGCATCGCCGGATTCCGCGGGCAACAGCTGGCCGCGTTCGCCGCAGAGCGCGACGCGTGGCACCGGGCCGGCGAAATCGCCCGCCGTTAGGCCAGTTTCAGTGAATCGTCGCGACACAGCACGAAGAAGTACGGCCGCGGCGAACCGCGCAGGTCCATCGCGCCGATCACCGCTTCATCGGAGAGTCGGCGGAAGACGTCGTTGACCGGGGCCTGGTCGTAGACCATTGTCGCGCTATCGATCCCGCGGTACCGCGTGGTGCGCAACCGCGCCCTGGCCGAACGGGTCCGCAGCAGCGGCTGCAACGTGTTGATCGGCCCGGCGAATGAGCGCTTCTTCAGTGCCGGCAGCTTCGTCGCGAGTCCGAGGACACTGAACGCCAGCGCCGGGTTGAACGCCCAGAGCGCGGTCCCGTCTCGGTTGGGGAACAGCAGCGGATGCACGGTCTCGGCATCGACGAACTGCTTGCCCCACCAGCCGGTGGCGGCCAACAGCCCGTCGAGGGGGTGGCCGGTGGGCAGCTCGGCGCCATGCCAGGTGCCGAGCATGAAGTCGGGGTCGACCGCGTCGGCGGCATCGAAGATGTCAAGGGCCTCGGCGGTGGTGGTCGGGACGGCCGAAAACAAGTCCTGCACGAGCATGCGGATCACCGTACGTGACCGCCGCCCACGGGACGAGCCCTCAGAGCACCACGGTTTGGTTGTCCACCCGGATCACCCGGTCCTGGCAGTGCCACTGCACCGCCCGCGACAGCACCGCCCGTTCCACGTCGGCTCCCAGCCGCACCAGATCGTTCACACTGTGGGTGTGGTCGACGCGTACCACGTCCTGCTCGATGATCGGCCCCTCGTCGAGGACCTCGGTGACGTAATGCGCGGTGGCGCCGATCAGCTTCACCCCGCGTTCCCGCGCCCGTTGATAGGGAGCCGCGCCGATGAACGCCGGCAGGAAGGAGTGATGGATATTGATCAACGGGCAGGCCAGCGCATCGATGAACTCACCGGAGATGATCTGCATATAGCGCGCCAGCACCACCAGGTCGACATTGCCGCACAGCAGTTGCAGCTGACGCTGTTCGGCTTCGGCGCGGATCTCACGGGTGGCGGGAATGTGGAAGAACGGCACCCCGAACGGACGCACCTGTTCGGCCAGATCCGGGTGATTGGAGATCACCATCGCCACCGTCATCTCCAGCTCGCCGCGCCGATTGCGCCACAGCAGATCCAGCAGGCAGTGATCGGCCTTGGACGCCATGATCGCCACCCGCTTGGGTTTGGCGGCCTCGGCGAACCGGTAGTCCATCGCGAACCGCTCCGCCACCGTGGCGCCGAACCGCTGTTGGAGTTCGTCGATGGCCGCGGGCAGCCCGGGCAGGTGAAAGATCGCGCGCTGCACGAACGTCCCGTCCTCGGGGGCGGTCGAGTGCTGGTCCAGCGAGATGATGTTGGCGCCGGCGTCGGCCAGGAAGGCGCTGACCGAGGCGATGATGCCGTGACTGTCGGGGCAACGCAGCAGCAACCGGCCGATGTCGGACGCCGGCTGTGCGCCGGACCGTTGCGGATGGCCCTGCACGGCCTGGCCCGGCGTCGCGGACCCCGCCGAACCCCGTGCCTGCCCGGAACCGTTCGTCATGGCCGCCCTTCGCCGATCCGGATACCAACGGGTCAGGCTACCGGTGAAGTGGACCAAAATCCGACACACCGGGCGGCTAACACAGTCACATGCGTAACAGAGGGCACACTAGTAACAACAACTATGCCTGGAGGGTGCTGCCGTGTACCGAGTGTTCGAAGCCCTTGATGAACTGGGCTCAATTGTCGAAGAAGCCCGTGGCGTGCCGATGACGGCCGGCTGCGTGGTGCCCCGCGGCGACGTCCTGGAACTGATCGACGACATTCGGGACGCGATTCCCGGCGAACTCGACGACGCCCAGGATGTGCTCGATGCCCGCGACTCGGTGCTCAACGAGGCCAAGGAACACGCGGACTCGATGGTCAGCTCTGCCACCGCCGAGGCCGACTCGCTGGTCAGCCACGCCCGGGCCGAGGCCGACCGGCTGCTGGCCGACGCCAAGGGCCAGGCCGACCGGATGGTGGCCGAGGCGCGCGGACACAGCGAGCGCATGGTCGGCGAAGCCCGCGAGGAAGCATCCCGCCTGACCGCGACCGCCAAGCGCGAGTTCGAGACCGCAACCAGCCGTGCCCAGGCCGAATGCGACCGGCTGGTCGAGAACGGCAACGCCGCCTACGAGAAGGCCGTTCAGGAGGGCATCAAGGAGCAGCAGCGGCTGGTTTCGCAGAACGAGGTGGTGACATCGGCGCGGGCCGAGGCCACCCGGCTGATCGACTCTGCGCACGCCGAGGCCGACCGGATGCGCGGCGAATGCGACATCTATGTCGACGCCAAGCTGGCCGAGTTCGAGGACTTCCTCAACGGCACCCTGCGCTCGATCAACCGCGGTCGCCACCAACTGCGGACCGCCGCAGGCACCCACGACTACGCGACCCGCTGACCCGCGAGTGCCGCAACGCCCGCTGCGTAGAATCGCGGCATGGCGAGGCACCCGGATGCAGGCGTGAAGGGACGGCAGCGACAGCTGGCTTCGCCGTTCGTGGTGAACGTCGCCCGGCTGGGCCGGCGTCCCGGCGCGATGATCGCGCTGCACGAGCAGCGCTCCAGCCCGGCCCGTATCGGGCTGGACCTGATGGCGATTCCCCCGGACACCGCGGTCGAGCTGGATCTGCGGGTGGAATCGGTCTCCGAGGGCGTGCTGGTGACCGGCGCCGTCTCGGCGCCGACCGCAGGCGAATGCGCCCGCTGCCTGCAGCCGCTGACCGGCGATATCGAGGTCGAGCTGACTGAGCTGTTCGCCTACCCGGACAGCGCCACCGACGCCACCACCGACGACGATGAGATCGGCCGGGTCGTCGACGACGCCGTGGACCTCGAACAGGCGATCGTCGATGCGGTCGGGCTGGCGCTGCCGTTGTCCCCGCTGTGTGATCCCGACTGCCCGGGGCTGTGCCCGGACTGCGGGGTCGCATTGGCCGCCGCGCAACCGGGCCACCACCACGACAAGATCGATCCGCGCTGGGCCAAACTCGCCGGGAAACTGGGTCCCGCGGGGGCTGAGTCGACCGACGACGGTGACCGGTGAGCCGTCCCCGGCAGGCGGTGCTGGATGCGCTCGGAGTGGATCTCTCCGACGACCTGCTCACGCTGGCGGTCACCCATCGCAGCTACGCCTACGAGAACGGCGGCCTGCCCACCAATGAGCGCCTGGAGTTCCTCGGCGACGCCGTGCTCGGCCTGACCATCACCGACGAACTGTTCCACCGGCACCCGGATCGCCCCGAGGGCGACCTGGCCAAACTCCGCTCCAGTGTGGTCAACACGGCCGCCCTGGCCGAGGTGGCGCGCGGGCTGACCGAGGACGGCCTGGGTGCCCACCTGCTGCTCGGCCGCGGTGAGGTCAACACCGGCGGGGCCGACAAGTCCAGCATCCTGGCCGACGGCATGGAGTCACTGCTGGGCGCGGTGTACCTGCAGCACGGTATCGATACCGCGCGCGAGGTGATCCTGCGGCTGTTCGGACCGCTGCTGGACACCGCGGCCAGCCTGGGGGCGGGCCTGGACTGGAAGACCAGCCTGCAGGAGCTGACCGCGGCCCGCGGGCTCGGCGTGCCGAGCTACCAGGTCAGCTCCACGGGACCGGACCACGATCGGGAGTTCACCGCCGTCGTCATCGTGGCGGACACCGAATACGGATCCGGTGTGGGCCGGTCGAAGAAGGAAGCCGAGCAGAAGGCGGCGGCGGCGGCCTGGACGGCGCTGGACGCGCTCGACGCCGGCTCACCCGGGTAGATGCCGGAGCTTCCCGAGGTCGAGGTGGTGCGCCGCGGCCTGGACGCCCACCTGGTGGGCCGCGCCATCACCGGAGTCCGGGTTCATCATCCGCGGGCGGTGCGCCGGCACGAGGCCGGGCCCGCCGATCTGACCGGCCGGCTGCTCGGTGCCCGGATCACTGGCACCGACCGCCGGGGCAAGTATCTGTGGCTGCTGTTGAGCACAGACGAGGCGCTGGTGGTGCACCTGGGCATGAGCGGCCAGATGCTGCTGGGTGAGTTGCCCGACACCAAACACCTGCGGATCGCCGCGGTGCTCGACGACGGCACGAAGGTCGGCTTCGTCGACCAGCGCACGTTCGGTGGCTGGCAGCTCACCGACCTGATCGACGTGGACGGCAGCGTGGTCCCGCTGCCGGTGGCGCACCTGGCTCGCGATCCGCTGGACCCGCGCTTCGACATCGAATCGGTGGTGAATGTGCTGCGGCGCAAGCATTCCGAGATCAAACGTCAACTCCTCGACCAGACCGTGGTGTCCGGAATCGGCAACATCTACGCCGACGAGGCGCTGTGGCGGGCCGGCATTCGCGGCACCCGGATGGCCGACACGCTGTCCCGCCCGCGACTGCGGGCTCTGCTGGCGGCGGCCGCGGCGGTGATGGGTGACGCGCTGGCCGCCGGGGGCACCTCCTTCGATTCGCTCTACGTCAACGTCAACGGCGAGTCCGGCTACTTCAGCCGGTCGCTGGACGCCTACGGCCGCGAAGACCAGCCGTGCCGGCGCTGCGGCACCGCGATCCGCCGGGCCAAGTTCATGAACCGCTCGTCGTACTACTGCCCGAAGTGCCAGCGCTGACCGCGAGCGTGCGTGTTTGCGCACCGACACGCCGCAGATCGTGACAATCTGCGCACGCTCGCGGGGGCGTAGTGCCGGGTTCACTCGAAGATGTCGCGGTACACCCGCCCGGGCGGCAGAGTCGGGTCGACGAACCACTCCCGGCCGAAGATCAGCCCGGCCACCTGCGGGGGAGTCCGCATCAACACCGCTAACAACCGTGCCGCCGCGCCGGTGGTGCCGATCTGCGAACGGTGCGCGGCGATGGCGTCACGCTTCTGCCGGGCATACCGAAAGACGTTGATCCGGTGGGTGATCGACGATCCCGGCGCATATGCGGTGCGGACCACATCGCGGCCGTAGGGCGCCGGCAGCCGCAGCAGCCGAGCGGCGGTGCCGATCCGGGAAAGCACCTCCCGGGGCATGGTGGCCTCCAGTACGCGCGGTGTCGCCGCGAGTTCGGCGGCCCGTTTGCCGACGCAATGCACCTGCACGTGGTCACGATGGCCGTAGCCGCCGTTGGCCTGATAGCTCAACAGCAGATCCGCGTCTTCCTCGCGCAGGATGGCAGCCAGTCGCCGCGCCGCCTCCTCGGTGTCGGCGCGGGCGAACCTGACCCGGCCCGGCGGGTCGGGATAGAACTCCGGCCCGAATCCACTGTCGGCGTAGCCGAGGCATTCCACCCGGTGCGCGCCGAGAATCCTTGCGCTGTCGCGTAATTCGCCGAGCCGGTCGATGTCGTTGTTGTGCACGCGTCCGTCGGTCGCGGTCACCACCACCACGCGGTGCCCGTCGGCGGCCGCGCGGGCCAGGGTTCCGCCGGTCAGCACCACCTCGTCGTCCGGATGGGCATGAAACGCGACGACGGTGGCCACGAAAGGTCGGTATGCCGTCAACGCCGCAGCGCAGCGGCGCGGTCGCGGACGGCCTCGCCGGCCTTGGCCAACGACCCGCTGTCGAACGGCGGCTGCGGGTCGTACTCGATCAGCAACTGTGCCGCCTGGGCGGTTTCGGTGTCCACCAGCAGCTCGACGAGGCGCAGCGCCATGTCGATGCCGCTGGAGACCCCCGCGGAGGTGACGATCCGACGCGGCAGGTGCTCGACGACCCGCTGCTCGACATAGCGGGCGCCCAGGTGCTCCAGCAGCTCGACCGCCCCCCAGTGCGTGGTGGCCGTCAGCCCGTCCAACAGCCCGGCGGCGGCCAGCAGCAATGAACCGGTGCATACCGAGGTGGTGAATCTGGTGTGGTCGTGGACGCTGCGTAACCAGTCGAGCAGCTCCGCGTCGTCGAGCAGCGTCCGCGTCCCGATACCGCCGGGGACGACGACGACGTCGGGGCGGGTCACCTCGTCGAGCCGTGCGTCACAGAGCAACCCGAGCATCCCGTTGTCACTGCGCACCTCACCGCGCCGGTGCCCGACGAAGACCACGTCCAGCTCCGGAATCCGCTGCAGCACCTCGTACGGCCCGACCGCATCCAGCGCGGTGAAACGGGGGAACAGCGGAATCGCGACCTGCACCGGGTGTCCTCTCCGCTGTCCAGCGAATGGTGTTGCGACAGACTCCGACAATAGACCGGTGACGTGAAATTTCCGACCCCGTCAACCCCGACCGGCCTGGACATCCCACGTCTCGGTGTCGTCTGCCGGCGAGGCGCAAGGAAGACCGCTGCTGTCTTCCCGCCGGAGAAATGTCTCGGATCTCATCCGTTGGGATGAGGCGATTTCGCGGTCGCGGTGTTTGCCTGGGACATGTGTTCGCGGGTGATTTTCCGATAGGGGTTCACCGCTGACCCGAGGAGGCGACGGTCATGTCGCAATTGGTGATCAAACCGGGGATCGCGACGCCGTTCGGCGCCGCTGCGCAGCACGTGCAACAGCGGGGCCACGAGGTCGCCGCTGCGTGGATCGCCGCAGTCGGGGGCATCACCACCAGACCCGGAGACCTGTTCCCGCGACCCGACCCGGCCTACCTCGAACGGTCGCGGATGTCACGCGAGATGTACCGGCTATGACGATGAAAAACGGCCGGGTACAACACAATTACCCACGGAAGGAATCGAAGGATGTCTGAGCAGAACATCGAACTGGTCCGCAGGGGTTATCAGGCCTTCGCCAGCGGCGACACCGAAGCCCTGATGGCGCTCTTCGACGATGACATCGAATGGGTGCAGCCGGGTGACAGCGCGGTCAGCGGAACCTACCGAGGCAAAGCGGAACTCGGCGAATTCCTGGCGGGTTTGTCCGCGAAGGCGCCGATGATCGCTCCGCACCGTTTCCTGGCTGACGGCGACACCGTCGTAGTGCTCAGCGAGGCATCCGTCGGCGGCGAACGGGGCCACAGCGCCGAGGTTTACACCATCCGCAACGGCAAGACGCTGCGGGTCCAGGTGTACGGGGACACCGCCATGATGGAACGCCAGTACGGCAGAAAGAACGTCACGGCAGTCTGATCGGCCGCCGGCGTAGCCAGGCGCCGGGTTGGCGGTAAAAATGTCCCATGACGAAATTGTGGGTGGAACGAACCGGAACCCGGCGTTACACCGGCCGCAGCTCCCGGGGCGCGCAGGTGCTGGTCGGCAGCGAAGACGTCGACGGCGTTTTCACCCCCGGCGAGCTGCTGAAGATCGCCTTGGCGGCGTGCAGCGGCATGTCCAGCGACGCCCCGCTGGCCCGCCGCCTCGGCGACGACTACCCGGCCACGATCCAGGTCAGCGGTGCGGCCGATCGCGAACAGGAACGCTATCCGCTGCTGGAGGAGACCCTCGAGCTGGACCTGTCGGATCTGGATGAAGCCGAGAGGCAGCGACTGCTGACCGTCGTGCAGCGCGCCGTCGAGCAGGTGTGCACGGTGGGCCGCACGCTGCAGGCCGGCACCGACGTGCGCTTCGAGATCGCCGACCGTGGCCGACCCTGACGTACGGCTCACCGCGTGGGTGCGCGGCCGCGTCCAGGGGGTGGGTTTTCGGTGGTGGACCCGGTCGCGGGCGCTGGAGCTGGGGCTGACCGGTTACGCCGCCAACCGTCCCGATGGGCGGGTGCAAGTCGTCGCCCAGGGTTCCCGCGAGCACTGTCAGCGCCTGCTGGACCTGCTGCAGGGCGGGTCCACACCGGGGCGGGTGGACACGGTGATCGCCGACTGGGCGGACGCCGGGGAGCCGATCGACGGTTTCAGCGAACGCTAGACCGGTAGTCTCACACCCCGTGCACCTCAAGAGTCTGACGTTGAAGGGCTTCAAGTCCTTCGCCTCGCCGACGACTCTGCGTTTCGAGCCAGGAATCACCGCGGTGGTCGGGCCCAACGGGTCCGGAAAATCGAACGTGGTCGACGCGCTGGCCTGGGTGATGGGCGAGCAGGGCGCCAAGACGCTGCGCGGCGGCAAGATGGAAGACGTCATCTTCGCCGGTACCTCCTCGCGTGCCCCGCTGGGTCGTGCCGAGGTCACGGTCACCATCGACAACTCCGACAACGCCCTGCCGATCGAGTACGCCGAGGTGTCGATCACGCGGCGGATGTTCCGCGACGGCGCCAGCGAGTATGAGATCAACGGCGCCAGCTGCCGGCTGATGGACGTTCAGGAGCTGCTGAGCGACTCCGGTATCGGCCGCGAGATGCACGTCATCGTCGGCCAGGGCCGGCTGTCGCAGATCCTGGAGTCCCGGCCCGAAGACCGTCGGGCGTTCATCGAAGAGGCCGCCGGGGTGCTCAAGCACCGCAAACGCAAGGAAAAGGCGGTCCGCAAACTCGACGCGATGTCGGCCAACCTGGCCCGGCTGACCGACCTGACCACCGAACTGCGCCGCCAGCTCAAGCCGCTGGGCCGTCAGGCCGAGGTAGCGCGCCGCGCCGCCACCATTCAGGCCGACCTGCGCGACGCCCGGCTGCGGCTGACGGCCGACGACCTGGTCACCCGGCAGACCGAGTTCGCCGGAACCACCGACGCCGAAGCGACACTGCGCCGCGAACACGACCAGATCACCGAGCGCCTGACGCTGGCCGCCGACGAGCTGACCGCCCACGAGTCCGCCGTCGCCAGCTTGACTCAGCGCGCCGAGGCCGCCCAGCAGACCTGGTTCTCGTTGTCGGCACTGGCCGAGCGGGTCAGCGCCACCGTGCGTATTGCCAGTGAACGCGCCCAGCATCTCGACGAGCAGCCGATCACCACCGGCGGCGTCGACCCGGACGCGCTGGATGCCGAGGCCGAGCAGGTGGCCGCCGCCGAGCAGCAACTGCTGGCCGAACTGGCTGAGGCCGGCAGCCGGCTCGAGGCCGCCCGCGCAGAGTTGGCCGAACGCGAACGTCGCAGCGCCGAGGCGGAGAAGGCGCACGTGGCGGCGGTGCGTGCCGAAGCCGACCGCCGCGAGGGCCTGGCCCGGCTGACCGGTCAGGTGGACACGATTCGGGCGCGGGTGGAGTCGATCGACACCCACGTGGCGCAGCTGTCGGCCCGCATCGAGGAGGCCGCTGCGCGCGCGCAGGCCGCGCAGGCGGAGTTCGAAACGGTGCAGGGCCGGGTCGGCGAGCTCGATCAGGGCGAGGTCGGCCTCGATGAGCAACACGAGCGGACGGTGGCCGCCCTGCGGCTGGCCGACGAGCGGGTCGCCGAACTGCAGGCCGCCGAGCGCGGCGCCGAGCGGCAGGTCGCCTCCCTGCGCGCCCGCATCGACGCCTTGTCGATGGGGCTGGAGCGGCGCGACGGCGCCGCTTGGCTAGCCCAGAACCACAGTGGCTCCGGACTTTTCGGGTCGATTGCCACGCTGGTCAAGGTGCGCTCCGGCTACGAGGCGGCGCTGGCCGCGGTGCTCGGGTCGGCCGCCGACGCGCTGGCCGCGGAGAACGCCGGTGCGGCTCGCGCGGCACTGGACGCGCTGAAGAGCGGCGACGGCGGGCGGGCCGCGATCGTGCTGGGGGACTGGCCGCTGCAGCCGCCCGCGGAGCAGCCCACCCTGCCCGCCGGAGCGCAGTGGGCGCTCGACCTGATCGATGCCCCCGACCGGCTGCGCGGCGCGATGACGGCCATGCTGTCCTCGGTGGTGGTGGTGACCGATCTGGCCGCGGCGCTGGACGTGGTGGCCGCCCGCCCCGGATTGCGTGCGGTGACGGTGGACGGTGACCTGGTCGGTGCGGGGTGGGTCAGCGGCGGTTCGGACCGCAAACCGTCCACCCTGGAGATCAACAGCGAGATCGACAAGGCGCGCGCCGAACTGGCCGGCGCCGAAAAGCAGGTCGGCCAGCTCAGTGCGGCCCTGTCGGGCGCGTTGGCCGAGCAGGCCGCCCGCCAGAACGCCACCGAGCAGGCGCTGGCCGCGCTCAACGAATCCGATGCCGCCATCGCCGCGACCCACGAGCAGTTGGGCCGTCTCGGGCAGGAGGCCCGCGCCGCCGAGACCGAGTGGCGCCGTCGGCTGCGTGAACGCGAAGAGTTGGAGGCCGGCCGGACGCAGGCCGTCGCCGACCTCGGCGAACTGGAGGCCCGGCTGCGCAACGCCGAGCAGGACCAGCCGACCTCCGCCGTGCCACCGGTCGGCCGAGAACAAATCGCGGCCGCCGCCGAGGCGGCACGCAGCGTCGAGGTGGAGGCACGGCTTGCGGTTCGCACGGCCGAGGAGCGTGCCAATGCCGTTCGCGGCAAGGCGGATTCGCTTCGCCGGGCCGCCGCCGCCGAACGCGAGGCGCGGGTGCGGGCCGAGCAGGCCCGCGCTGCCCGTGCGCTCGCCGCGACCACTGCGGCCGCGGTGGCCGACGCCGGGACGGCGCTGGCCCGGCGCCTGCAGCTGGTGGTGACTGCGGCGGCGCGGATCCGCGACGGGCTGTCCGCCGAACGCCAGCAGCGGGCCGCCGCGATGGCCGCGGTCCGCGACGAGGTGAACTCGCTGAGTACGCGCATCACCGCGCTCACCGAATCGCTGCACCGCGACGAAGTCGCCAAAGCCCAGGCCGCGCTACGTATCGAGCAACTCGAGCAGACGGTGCTCGAACAATTCGGGATGAGCTCGGCGGACCTGATCGCCGAATACGGGCCCGATGTTCCGTTGCCGCCGAGCGAGCTGGAGCTCGCCGAGTTCGAGCAGGCCCGGGAACGCGGCGAGCAGGTGACCGCGCCCGCCCCCATGCCCTTCGACCGGCCGACCCAGGAGCGCCGTGCCAAACGCGCCGAACGTGAACTGGCCGAACTGGGCCGGGTCAATCCGTTGGCGCTGGAGGAGTTCGCCGCGCTCGAGGAGCGCTACAACTTCCTGTCCACCCAGCTCGAGGACGTCAAAGCGGCCCGCAAAGATCTGCTCGACGTGGTGTCGGACGTCGACGCACGCATCCTGCAGGTGTTCACCGAGGCCTACGTCGACGTCGAGCGCGAATTCCGTGAGGTGTTCGCAGCGCTGTTCCCCGGCGGGGAGGGCCGGCTGCTGCTGACCGACCCCACCGACATGCTGACCACCGGCGTCGACGTGGAGGCCCGTCCGCCCGGCAAGAAGGTCAAGCGGCTGTCACTGCTGTCCGGCGGCGAGAAATCACTGACCGCGATCGCCATGCTGGTCGCGATCTTCCGGGCCCGCCCGTCGCCGTTCTACATCATGGACGAGGTCGAGGCCGCGCTCGACGACACCAATCTGCGCCGCCTGCTGGCGCTGTTCGAGATGCTGCGCGCTCGCTCGCAGCTGATCGTCATCACCCACCAGAAGCCGACGATGGAGGTCGCCGACGCGCTGTACGGGGTGACCATGCAGGGCGACGGGATCACCGCGGTGATCTCCCAGCGGATCCGCGGCGAAGAGCTGGTCTCCAGCCAGGCCTGAACCGCATCCGCCCGGCGTTGAGCCCTGCCGGGACGCCTGCTGCCACAATGGCGGGCGTGTCGTCTCAAAGTCTGTGGATCATCGTCGGCGTCGTCGCCGCCCTAGTCGTCATCACCGCCGTGATCCTGGGCCTGGTGCGTCATCGTCGTCGGCGCATCAGCCTGTCCGCGCCGCAGCGTGAGACCCTGGACCGTTCGGGGGGCTACGCCGCATCCTCGGGCATCACCTTCAGCCGATCGGAGCCGCCGGCCCCCGTCATCGGAGACGACGCGACCGTGCCCCGCGACGCCCCGCGGCGCACCATCACCGACGTCGAACTGCCCGAGGCGGCCCTCGAAGCCCCGCCCGAACCGCAGCTCGCGCCGGCCGCCGCCGAAGCCGTCGAAGTCATCGAGCCCGACCTCGAAGCGGATATCGAGCCGGTAGAAGGCCGGATGCAGCGCTTACGCGGGCGATTGGCCAAGTCGCAGAACGCGTTGGGGCGCAGCATGCTCGGACTGCTCGGCGGCGGAGACCTGGACGAGGACTCCTGGCAGGACGTCGAGGACACCCTGCTGGTGTCCGACCTGGGCCCCACCGTCACCGAATCGGTGGTCGCGCAGCTGCGCGAACGGCTGGCCGGCGGGCAGGTGCGCACCGAAGCCGAAGCCCGCGCGGTGCTGCGCGAGGTGCTCATCGGCGAGCTGCAGCCCGGCCTGGACCGGGCCATCCGGGCGCTGCCGCACGACGAGCACCCGTCGGTGCTGCTGGTGGTCGGGGTCAATGGCACCGGTAAGACCACCACCGTCGGCAAACTGGCCCGGGTGCTGGTGGCCGACGGCCGCCGGGTGGTGCTGGGCGCAGCCGACACGTTCCGGGCCGCAGCGGCCGACCAGCTGCAGATCTGGGCGGCGCGGGTGGGCGCCGAGGTGGTGCGCGGCCCCGAGGGCGCCGACCCGGCGTCGGTCGCGTTCGACGCCGTCGACAAGGGCGTCGCGGCCGGCGCCGACGTGGTGGTCATCGACACCGCCGGCCGGCTGCACACCAAGACCGGCTTGATGGACGAACTCGGCAAGGTCAAGCGCGTGGTGACCCGCCGCGCGGCGGTCGACGAGGTGCTGCTGGTGCTGGACGCCACGATCGGGCAGAACGGCCTAGCCCAGGCCAGGGTGTTCGCCGAGGTCGTCGACATCACCGGGGTGGTGTTGACCAAACTGGACGGCACCGCCAAGGGTGGCATCGTGTTCCGGGTGCAGCAGGAGCTGGGGGTGCCGGTCAAGCTGGTGGGCCTCGGCGAGGGACCCGACGACCTGGCCCCGTTCGAGCCCGCCGCCTTCGTCGACGCCCTGCTCGGCTGACGGCCCGGCGCCGACCGTGACCGTCCTGTTACCCCGGCTCGGCCCTTACGGTAATTTTTCCCTGTGCTCCCCTCAGCCTTTGGTGCCCTCGCGCGCCGTCTCGCTCCTCTTCTGACTGTTGCGGCCCTCGTCGGCGCAGCTCCGGCCCTCGCCGACGGGGACAACCCGCTGGCCGGCATGCCCTTCTACGTCGATCCGGTATCGGCCGCCATGCGCGCCGCGAACTCCCAGCCCGAGAGTGCCGAGCTGGTCAGGGTCGCGAACACGCCGCAGGCGTACTGGCTCGACCAGGCCTTCTCGCCCGGTTCGGTCGGCGCCACGGTGGCCCGCCATACCGGTGCCGCCGCGGGCGCCGGCGCCATGCCGGTGCTGGTGCTCTACGCGATCCCGCACCGCGACTGCGGCAGCTACGCCGCGGGCGGTTTCTCCTCCGGCGCCTCTTACCGCGCCTGGATCGACGGCGTCGCCGACGGCATCGGCGGCAACCCGGCCGCGATCGTCCTCGAGCCCGACGCGCTCGCGATGGCCGACTGCCTCTCCGCCGACCAGCGTCAGGAGCGCTTCGATCTGATCAGCTACGCCGTCGACACGCTGGGCCGCAACCCGGCCACAGCGGTGTATGTCGACGCCGGGCATTCGCGTTGGGTCAATGCCGGCGAAATGGCCAACCGGCTGAACCAGGCCGGGGTGGCGCGTGCGCGGGGCTTCGCGCTGAACTCCACCAACTACTTCACCACCGAAGAGCAGATCGGCTACGGCGAAGAGATTTCGGGGATGACCGGCGGTAAGCACTACGTGATCGACACGTCCCGTAACGGCGCCGGCCCGGCCGAGGGCGATCCCTTCGGCTGGTGCAACCCCAGTGGGCGGGCTCTGGGTGTGGCGCCGACCGCCGACACCGCGGGCGCGCATGCCGATGCCTACCTGTGGGTCAAGCGGGTAGGGGAGTCCGACGGCAGTTGCGGTTCCGGCGAACCCGCCGCGGGACACTTCGTCAGCGAGTACGCGATCAACTTGGCGCGCAACGCGGGTTGACCCGCTGAAGCGAAACGCCCGGTAACGCCGGACGCTTCCGGTGGGGGTCGACGGCGGCCCGCCGCGGCGCTGCCTATGGTCAAGCGATGACGATCAGCTATGACGAGGCGCTGCGGGACCGGATCCGGGCTCGCCTGGACGCGCACAACCGGCGCGCGGTGACCGATCCGTCGAAGCGGCACGCGGCGGTCGCGGTGGTGATCGTGGACTCCGAGGCCGGTGAAGACCGGGTGGACCCCGCGCCGGTGGACGACTGGATCGGCGGGCGGCCCATGCCGCAGGCGGGACTCGACGGCCGCATGGTCGACGTGTCCGGAGGCGCTGCCTTCCTGCTGTGCCGTAGAGCGTCTCGTCTCACTTCGCACGCCGCGCAGTGGGCGCTGCCGGGTGGCCGCCTGGATCCCGGCGAAACCGCGGTCGACGCTGCGCTGCGGGAGTTGGACGAGGAGGTCGGCATCAGGCTGCCCGCATCAGCCGTGTTGGGTCTCCTCGACGACTACCCGACACGCTCGGGATACGTCATCAGCCCGGTGGTGATCTGGGGCGGTGGGCGGCTCGACCCGCGGCCCGCGCCCGACGAGGTGGTTGCGGCCTACCGGGTGGGGCTGCACCAATTGCAACGCGACGATTCCCCGCGATTCATCTCCATCCCGGAGAGCCCGCGTCCGGTCGTGCAGATCCCGTTGGGAAATGACCTCATCCACGCGCCGACGGGCGCGGTGCTGCTGCAATTGCGGTGGTTGTGCCTGGAGGGTCGAGGAGACCCGGTCGATGAGCTGGAGCAGCCGGTGTTCGCCTGGAAATAACTCCGGGCACAGCCGCCGCGCCTTAGGCTGCGGCTCATGGTGAAGGACCGCGCCGCGCTTGTCGCCGGCGGCATCCGGCTGGCCTCGGGAGTGTCGTTCCTGGTCGATCCCCTGCGGGCGAACCGATTATGGGGTGAGCCAGACGATCCGGGCCCGTCCGCCCGGCTGCTGCTTCGGTCGATGGGCTACCGCGACGCCCTGATCGGGGGCCTGCTGCTGTACGCAGGCGTGCGCGGCCGAGATACCCGCGGCTGGTTTCTGGCCTCAGGTGGTGCTGACGCGGCCGACCTGCTGGGCGGGATGAGCGTGCACGCCGACCTCAAGCGCGGCCAGCAGATCATCGGCCTCGGTGGAGCGATCCTCGGCATCGGCGTCGGGCTCTGGGGTGCCACGCGTGGGCGCGCTGCGGATCGGCGGCACCGGACGCAGAGATCATGACCGTGGATGTTGTCGATGCGGGACCCGGGCGGATCAGCCGGCCGGTCGAAGTAGCCGCGCCGCTCGTCGCGATCGCCGCCGATCCGCGCCGTCACCAGCAGCTAGCGGAAGTCACTGTCGGATCGAAGTTTCGACAAACATGAAGATGTACGGCGTCCCGTACCGGATCACCGGCCGGGTGACCGCGCTCGTGCTGGCCGGCGATCGACAACTGAGGCGGCTGAGCTCCGGTGGTGGTAGAACCGGAAGCCATGAGTGACCTCGCCCAGCAGACCAGGTGGCTGGATGCCACCGCGCAGGCGGAGCTGGTCGCCAAGGGTGAGGTCAGCCCGAGCGAGCTGCTGGAAGCGGCGATCGAGCGGATCGAACAGTCGAATCCGGCCCTGAACGCCGTGGTCATCGAGTGGTTCGACCATGCTCGATCGGTGGCCGCCGGTCGGGGGCTGCCCGCCGGCCCGTTTCGGGGCGTCCCGTTCCTGCTCAAGGATCTCTACACCAGTTTCGCCGGCCAAACCCTGTCCAACGGCAACGTGGCGCTGAAGAACGCCGCCCTGCGGGACGTCTCGGACTCGACGCTGGTCGCTCGATTCAAAGCGGCCGGGTTGGTCGTCGCGGGGCGCACCAACAGTCCGGAGTTCGGCAGCCTGCCGACCACGCAGCCGCTGGCCTGGGGGGCGACCCGCAACCCATGGGCGCTGGAACGGACACCGGGCGGGTCCAGTGGCGGTGCGGGTGCCGCCGTGGCCGCCGGGATGGTGCCGTTCGCCAACGCCTCCGACGGTGGGGGCAGCATCCGTATCCCGGCGTCGTGCTGCGGGCTGGTGGGACTCAAGCCCAGCCAGGGCAGGATCACCGTCGGTCCGGACCGCGCCGAGGTGGGGTTGGGTGTCGAACTGGGCGTCAGCCGTACAGTGCGTGACACCGCGGGGCTACTCGATGCGGTGCGCGGCCCCGGTGTCGGCGACACCGTGATCGCGCCGGCCCCGCGGCGCCCGTACATCGAGGAGGTCTTTGCCGACCCCGGGAGGTTGCGGGTCGGGTTGCTCGACGAGCACCCGCGCGGCGAGTTTTTGCACGAAGACTGCCGAACGGCGGTGCGCGCGACGGCATCGCTGTTGGAAGGGCTCGGCCACACCGTCGAACAGGCGTGGCCGGCTTGCCTGGCCGACACCACGCTGACCGAGAAATTCATGGCACTGTGGGCGACGCAGATGGGGATGGCTGCCCGCCAGATCGGCGCGGCACTGCGCCGCCAGGTGACGGCGGACGACATGGAGCCGGTGAACTGGGCGCTGGTCGAGCAGGCGCGGCGGCTGACCGCCGTCGACTACGCCGCAGCCCAGGCGGCGGGCTGGGCCTTCCGGCGCGCACTGCAGCAATGGTGGGCCGACGGTTGGGATCTCCTGCTCACGCCCACGCTGGCCGAGCCGCCGCTTGCCCTCAGTGAGTTCGAGAACGACCCGGCGGACCCGACGGCGCCGATGCGCCGGGCCGGGCGGTTCGCCGTGTTCACGCCGCCGTTCAACATGAGCGGACAGCCGGCGATCAGCCTTCCGCTGC
This sequence comes from Mycolicibacter terrae, assembly GCF_010727125.1. NCBI lineage: Bacteria > Bacillati > Actinomycetota > Actinomycetes > Mycobacteriales > Mycobacteriaceae > Mycobacterium > Mycobacterium terrae. The sequence goes on from NZ_AP022564.1 coordinate 1,491,453, forward strand.
ACCGCAGTGCCGAGGGTCTGCCGATCGGCGTCCAGCTCGTCGCCGACTACGGCCGGGAGGATGTCCTGATCCAGGTGGCCGCTCAACTGGAAGCCGCGCACCCGTGGGCGTCGGTGCATCCGCCTCAGTACTGAGATTGCGCCCAGGGCTGTACATTTGGCGGCGTCTGCCGCCCTGGACGCAATCTCAACATCGCGAGGTGCGAATTACTTCGGGGGCATCCGGATGCCACCGTCCACCCGGACGACCTCGGCGTTCATGTAGGAGTTGGTGAGCAGCTCGACCACCATTGACGCGAGCTCCTCGGGCTTGCCGAGCCGGTGCGGGAACAGCACGGACTCACCGAGTTTGGCCTTGAACGCCTCCGAGGCCTCGCCTTCGCCGTAGATCGGGGTGTCGATCAGGCCTGGCGCGACGGTGTTCACCCGGACACCAACCGCGGACAGGTCGCGGGCCACCGGCAGGGTCAGGCCCACGACGCCGCCCTTGGACGACGAGTAGGCGGCCTGGCCGATCTGGCCGTCGAAGGCCGCGACGCTGGTCATGTTGACGATCGCGCCCCGCTCGCCGGTGTCGGTGAGCTCATTGCGGCTCATCGCGGTGGCCGCGATCCGAATGCAGTCGAAGGTGCCGACCAGGTTGATCGCCAGCACCTTCCGGTAGGCATCCAGGCTGTGCGCCGAGTCGAATTCGCCGTCCTTGCCAATGGTGCGCTGCGCCCAGCCGATGCCGGCCGAGTTCACCAGCGCGCGCAGCGGGCCGAGGTCCGCCGCGGTGTTGACGGCGTCGATGATCTGCTCGGTGCTGGTCACGTCGACGGGCACGAACACCCCGCCGATCTCGTGGGCCAGCGCCTCACCCTTGTCCGCCTGCAGGTCGGCCACGACGACCCGGGCGCCCTTGTCGGCCAATTGGCGGGCAGTTGCCGCACCGATTCCTGATGCGCCACCGGTTACGATCGCGCTTGCTCCATTTATATCCACGGCAGACACTTTACGCGGACGCCTTTCCGGCCCGGTTTCGGACGTGGGAAATAGCCGGCATTATCACAATGTCCCAATAACTAAGGTTATGTCAGGCTGGCTGGCGTTCGGCGGAACGACTGACTAAAACTGTTGCGGGTGGTCTAATTTCGATCAGGTAACGATTCGACCGCAGGGTCAGTGGTTGGGAGATTTCATGGCAGAACTGGTCGCGATGTCGGGCGCGGGAGGGACGCGCGCGCCTCGCCGTAGACGCGTAGTCGTCGCTGCCGTAAGCGTTTTCGCGGTCTTTGCCGGCATGGTCGGCATGTCGCCGCCGACCGGACGGGCGTCCGCCGCGTCCCCGCCGGCGGTGCAGTTGACCGGCGGAGGTACCGCATTCGTTATGGGCGGCAGCGGTATTCCCTTGCCGTCGGACGGATATGTTAACGCCGCCGACCTGTTCTATTTGCAGCCGCACGGCTTCACCGGCACGGCGCAATCACTGTTCACGCCCCAGTTGTACTTCCCGGGAAACGTCTCGGAAGTTCAAGGCGCCCAGATCCTGGCCGAGGCGATCAACAAGGAGATCGCCACCGGGCAGGTGAACGCCGACAACCCGGTGTACGTGTTCGGTTACTCCCAGAGTGCGGCGATGTCGTCGATGACGATGGAGCAGCTCTACCACCAGGGCGTGCCGGCCGAGGACGTCCACTTCGTGCTGGTCGGCAACGCCGCCAACCCCAATGGTGGCATCGTGGAAATGCTCAACCTCTGGGATGGCGACGTCACTTTCTGGAACGGATTGATGCTCGGTCACCCGACTCCGGATCACTTCACCACCGACGTCTACACCCTGGAGTATGACGGGTACGCCGACTTTCCCCGGTATCCGCTGAACCTGCTGTCGACTCTCAACGCCGTAGTCGGCATGTTCAGCCAGCACATCGCATATTTGGGTTTGAGCCACGACGACATCGCCAACGCAATCCAGTTGGACACCACCGACCCCGACAGCCTCACCAACTACTACATGATTCCCAGCGAGCACCTGCCGCTGCTCGAGTTGTTGCGGCTCAACCCGGTGTGGGGCGCCCCCCTGGCCGCCCTGCTGGAACCGAGCATGCGCATCCTGGTGAACCTGGGATACGGCAGCCTCACCGAAGGCTGGAACCAGGGCCCGGCCAACGTGCCCACCACCATCAGCTGGGACCTGTTGCCGAGCAACATCAGCTTGGCCGACATTACCTCAGCCCTGGCCAACGCCTGGACGCAAGGGATCCAGGACGCGTTCAAGGAACTGCAGAATCTGAACACCTATCTCCCCGGGGGATTCCTTGGGGACGAGCTGTTCTCGACGATCTTGACCGCAGCGCAGCGCGTCATCTTCGACATCCAGGACACCGGTTCGTGGTTCGGCGGTTCGGCCATGGCCACCGACCCTGCGGACAGTTCGGACTTCCTGAACTCCCTCGGGTCCCCGGTGGACGGCAATCCCGACTTTTCCTGGATAGCCGACCTGCTCGGCCTGGACACGATCGCCCCCGACTAACCCGGCTTCGGCCAGTCGGCACAGAACAGTCGCAGAAAGGTCCCTCGAAATGAATCGTCGCCAGCGTCGCAATACCGGGCAGCGTGGTCATACCGCGACCGGCCGGTTGTGTCGGGCCGTGGCCGGTGCGGCAGCGGCGTTGGCGCTCGCGCTGACGCCCTTGGCGAGCGCGCCGTCGGCCCAGGCGGATTTCGACTTCTTCGACATCGGAAGCTGGTTCGACCTGTCGGACATCAGTCCGGTCGGCGTGGATTCGGCCGACATCGGCGTGGCCAGTTTCGATCCGACCGATATCGGCCCGGTCGACTTCAATGCGTTCGATCCGGCCGACTGGGCGCAGCTCTACCAGGACGGCTTCTACCTCCCGATCCATGACGCGCTGGAGAGCTACCTGCACAACGCGGGTAATCAGCTGGTGATCGACTTGATCAACACGCCGTGGGTGCTGATGTTCGGCCGGGATCTGATCGGCGACGGTATCGATGGCTTCAACGGAACCAACAACTCGCTCTTCGGCTGGCTGGGTCTGGGAGACCTCGGTGACGGCGGGTTCCTGTTCGGCGACGGTGGCACCGGTGCGGCCGGCGTGGCCGGGGTCGACGGCGGCATGGGAGGCGCCGGCGGCGATGCGGGCCTGTTCGGTAACGGTGGTGCCGGCGGTCAGGGGGCCGCGGCCTACCTGGGGGCTGACGGCACGGTGGTCGAGGCCGGCGCCGGCGGCCAGGGCGGCTCGGGTGGCCTGTGGTTCGGCGACGGCGGGATCGGCGGCCAGGGCGGTACCGGCTTCTACGACACCCTGGAAGGCTCGAAGCTGGTGGCGCACGACGGTGGCGAGGGTGGTTCCGGCGGCGACGCCCTGGCCGGTTGGGGCTTCGGCGGAGCCGGCGGCCGTGGCGGTTCCGGCTGGGCCGGCACCAACGGTTCGGAGGTGACTGCTCTCAACGGCGGTGACGCCGGCGACGGCGGGGTCGGTGGTAAGGCCGGATGGTTCCTGGGCATCAGCGGTGACGGCGGCGACGGCGGTGTCGGGGGAGGCGGAGCGGCCGGCGCCGCGGGCACGGCTTCCCAGCCCATGGGCGGCAACGGCGGCAACGGCGGCGACGGTGGTCGGGGCGGAGCGGCCGGCGCCAACATCGCCTGGGTCGGCGGGTCCGGTCAGGCCGGCGGGGACGGCGACGGCGGCGCCGGTGGCGCGGGCGGTGCGGGCCTGAACAACCCGCTCGGCATCGGGGGCCGCGGTGGCGACGGCGGTTCGGGCGGGGCAGCGGGCCACGGCACCACCGGTGGCCACGGCGGTGCCGGAGGCGTCGGCGGTGACGGGGGCAACGGCCTGACCGGCGCCAACGGCGGCCGCGGCGGCAACGGCGGCTCGGCGACCAACCTGGTGGGCAGCATCGGTGGAGCCGGTGCTGCCGGCGGGGACGGTGGCAACGGCATCATCGGTCCCGGCGGCGACGGCGGGCACGGCGGCAACGGCGGAGCCACCGACGGCGCACCCGGTGGCGCGGGCCAGCCCGGTGAACCCAATGACGGCGGGACGGGCGGCGCCGGCGGTGCCGGCGGCGCACCGGGCGATCCTGCCTAGCGCCGCCGTATGATGCCGGCCGGCGAGGAGGTGTCGGCGTGAGCACAGCGATCGTGGTCGGCGGTGGGCCCAATGGGCTGGCCGCCGCCGTGACCCTTGCCCAGCACGGGGTCGACGTCACTGTGCTCGAGGCCGCCGATGAAGTCGGTGGCGGCACCCGCAGCAGCGAGGCGATCCTGCCGGGTCTGCTGCACGATGACTGCTCGGCTATTCACCCGATGGCGGTGGGCTCCCCGTTCCTGTCCGGGCTCGATCCGGACCGCTACGGGTTGCAGTGGCGCTGGCCGCAGGTCGACTGTGCGCATCCCCTCGACGACGGCAGCGCCGGAGTGCTGTATCAGTCGGTCGAGCGGACCGCGGCCGGCCTGGGTCGCGACGGCGGCCGCTGGCGACGACTGTTCGACCGTCCGGTCGCCCGGTTCGATGCGCTCAACACCGACATCATGGGCCCGTTGCTGCGGGTGCCGCACCATCCGGTGACCCTGGCCCGGTTCGGCGCCCCCACGGCACTGCCCGCCTCGGCACTGGCCCGCTGGTTCAGCACCCCCCAGGCGCGCGCACTGTTCATCGGTGTTGCCGCGCACGCGTTTCGGCCGCTGCACTATCCGATGACCTCGGCGATCGGGTTGGGCATCCTCACCGCGGGGCACCGGCACGGCTGGGCGGTCGCCGCGGGGGGATCACAGGCGATCGCCGGGGCGATGGTCGCCGCCCTGACAGAACTGGGTGGCACCATCGAAACCGGAGTGCGGGTGGGGTCCGAATCCCAGCTGCCTCCCGCCGACGTGACGCTGTTCGACCTGGCCCCGGACGCCGTCGCACGGATCCTCGGCGACCGGTTGCCGCGCCGGGTGGCCCGGGCCTACCACCGGTTCCGGCGGGGCCCGGGTGCGTTCAAAGTCGACTTCGCCGTCGAGGGCGGTGTGCCGTGGACCAACGCCGATTCCAGGCTCGCCGGCACCGTGCATGTGGCCGGCACGCACCATGAGCTGGCCGCCACCGAACGCGACGTCCACGCCGGACGGATGCCCGAGCGGCCGTTCGTCCTGGTGGGTCAGCAGTATCTGGCCGACCCGCAACGGTCCGTCGGCGATGTGCACCCGGTGTGGACCTACGCTCATGTGCCCAACGGCTACACAGGTGACGCCACCGCGGCGATCATCGCCCAGATCGAGCGGTTCGCACCGGGTTTCCGCGACCGCATCGTCGGCCACCGAGTGCGCAGCACCAGCGAGATGTCTGTCTACAACCCAAATTTCGTGGGTGGCGACATTATGACCGGTGCAAAAGACTTCCGTCAGTTGACTTTTGGGCCACGCATCACGCTCTCGCCGTACAGCACGGGAATTCCCGGCACCTACATCTGCTCGGCGGCCACCCCGCCAGGGCCGGGAGCGCATGGCATGTGCGGGGCCAACGCCGCGCGTCTGGCGCTGCGGCACTTGTAGCGATGACTCCGGCCGCAGGCGGCCGGCACTGCCGTCTGCATCGCCGCGCTGCAGTGTGAGCAGGTTGTGACATGTACGCAACGGCACGGCGTTGGCGCCGAAACATCCACTGCGCATTGTATGTACAGCTTGGTCAATTACTTCGGTGAGCATCGTCGGCGAGGAGGTCGGGACTTGGACCGTTTTCCGATTATGGGGGTGCCGGACACCGGCGATACCGCCTGGATGCTGATCTGTGCCGCACTGGTGCTGCTGATGACACCCGGTCTGGCGTTCTTTTACGGCGGCATGGTGCGCGCGAAAAGCGTGCTGAACATGATCATGATGAGCGTCAGCGCCATGGGTGTGGTGACGGTACTGTGGGCGCTCTACGGCTTTTCGCTGGCTTTCGGCGATGACGTCGGCAACCTGGCGGGTAACCCGACCGACTATTGGGGGCTGAAGGGCCTGATCGGGGTCAACGCGGTAGCCGCCGATCCGGGCAGCGGTGCGCCGGCCGTCGAGATTCCCATGGTCGGCTCGGTGCCGCTCATCGTCTTCGTGGCGTTTCAGCTGATGTTCGCCATCATCACGGTCGCGTTGATCTCGGGAGCGGTGGCTGACCGGCTGAGGTTCGGCAGCTGGCTGTTGTTCGCCGCACTGTGGGTGAGTGTCGTGTATTTCCCAGTTGCCCACTGGGTCTTCGCATTCGACGAGACGACCGCGGCACACGGCGGCTGGATCGCCAACAAACTCCATGCCATCGACTTCGCGGGCGGAACCGCGGTGCACATCAACGCGGGCACCGCGGCCCTGGTGTTGGCGGTCATCCTGGGCAGACGCCACGGCTGGCCCGGGGCGATGCGCCCGCACAACCTTCCGTTGGTGATGCTCGGTGCCGCCCTGCTCTGGTTCGGCTGGTACGGCTTCAACGCCGGATCGGCGGTCAGCGCCAACGGTCTCGCCGGCTCGACCTTCATCACCACCACGATCGCGGCCGCCGCCGGGATGCTCGGCTGGCTGTTCGCCGAGCGGGTCCGGGACGGACACGCCACCTCACTGGGTGCGGCGTCGGGAATCGTGGCCGGACTGGTGGCGATCACACCGGCTTGCGCGGCGGTCAACGTCGTCGGCGCGCTGGCCGTCGGCGCCCTTGCCGGTATCGCCTGTGCACTGGCAGTCGGCTTGAAATACCGCTTGGGCTTTGATGATTCACTTGACGTCGTCGGGGTGCACCTGATCGGAGGACTCGTCGGCACCTTGTCGGTGGGATTCTTGGCAGCGCCGGAGACCGCGGCCATCGCCGGAGTATCCGGGGTGTCCCCGGGTCTGTTCTACGGCGGCGGTGGGCATCAGCTGTGGTGTCAGACGGTCGGTGCGGTGAGCGTCGCGGCCTATTCGGCCATCGGAACGGCTGTGATCGCCTTGGCGCTCAAGTACACCGTCGGGCTGCGGCTGGCCGCCGAGGACGAAGCCGCCGGCATCGATGAAGCCCAGCACGCCGAAGGCGGCTACGACTTCGCGGTCGCGGGCAGCCCGGTACCCGCGCACTTCGCCGATGAGAGGAGGGGAAGGCATGAAGCTGATTACAGCGATCGTGAAACCGTTCACATTGGAGTCCGTCAAGACCGGATTGGAGCAGGCTGGAGTGCTGGGGATGACGGTCAGTGAGGTCCAGGGTTACGGGCGCCAGAAAGGGCATACCGAGGTCTATCGCGGGTCGGAGTACTCGGTCGATTTCGTGTCCAAGGTGCGGATCGAGGTTCTCGTCGACGACTTCGCGGCGGACAAGATCGTGGACATCATTGCGCGAGCGGCCCGAACGGGCAAGATCGGCGACGGCAAAGTATGGGTCAGCCCGGTGGAGACGGTGATGCGGGTGCGCACCGGTGAACGCGGGCCCGATGCCATATGAGATCCCGGACGAGCTGATCCACAGTGGGCTTCGATCATGTCCTACAGCACGGATCCGGTTGCGCAGACATACCGAACTGACTGCACGGCAATCAATTTGGCGCGAGCTCGGACAGAGCTTCGCTCGTGTACACCCGACCAGCTGGATTCGGCGGCCCTGCGTGAAGCGTGGCGGCGGCTGCACGAAACCTGGCTGACGGCCAAGGCCGCGGAGATCGGCGTGGCCGCCGCGAGTGGGTTTGCGATCGTCGCGACCGGTTCGCTGGGCCGGGACGAGTTATTGCCCTGCTCCGACTTGGATCTGTTGCTGCTGCACGACGACATGCCGGTCGAGACTGTGGAGCGGGTCGCCGAACTGTTGTGGTACCCGCTGTGGGATGCCAACGTTCGTCTCGACCACAGCGTGCGGACCGTGGCCGAGGCTCTGGAGGTCGCCGCTGCGAACATTCTCGCCGACCTCGGGCTGCTCGACGCACGCCACATCGTCGGGGACGAGCGGTTGTCTGTTCAGCTCCGCGACGGAGTGCGGCGAGAGTGGCGGTATGGAATCCATTCCCGCTACGACGAACTCGTCGAGACGGCACAGTCGCGATGGCAGCGTTGCGGTGAAATCGTGCATGCTGTCGAGCCCGACGTGAAAAGCGGGCGTGGCGGCCTGAGAGATGTTCAACTGCTCGCCGCGTTGTCCCTCGGCCATCTCACCGATGGCGTCACCGCCGGCGGACCGGGCGACCAGAGGGACGCGCTCAGTGGTGCCCACCGGACGCTGCTGGACGTCCGAACGGAGATCCATCGCAGCTCGGGCCGCGGCGATGACCTGCTGACGGCCCGGGATGCCGACGCCATCAGTGTCGCCCTGCGTTTCGGCGACAGCGGTGACCTGGTGCGCAGGCTGTCGGCAGCAGCGGACACGGTCAGCTGCCGCGTGGACGCCGTATTCGAGGCGGCGGGGGTGTGATTACGGGGGCGAAGACATTTTCCCAGCCGCAGTGGCGTCGGCCAGGAAGCCAATCGGCCATTTTATGATTGCCGGCGCGGATGCGTCGCGTCTCGAATTGTGGCCGGCCGATTCCGCGCAACTGGATGTGCTTTTTGTCGCGTGGTTGATCGTCGCAGCGGTAAATAGCGCGAGCGTCATGGGGGTGACGGCGCAATTCTTTATCCGGCCGTTTAGACGAGCAGGTCGTATTGCCGCCGGTGGTTTTATAACGCGCCGCTTGAATCGGCGTCCGGCACGGCTGGAAAGTGCCGGGTGGTCAGCGCACAGAAGACTGTGGTTTCCGGAACGGTAGTCAACTTGCCCGCACCGGGCGTCCCGTCGGCCTGCCGGTGTAGGCCGTCGCGACGCGCGACCCGGAAGTCGGGCACACGTGGCATGTGCCCTGGTCACACCGCGTATATCCGGCGATACGACGACGTCGCGCCGAGTCGGCAGCATGCCGATCTACCGCCCTACCAGGCCCGACGAGCTGCGGGAGATCAGCAAGCCAGGGGCAAGGCGGGTAACCTGTGCGCAGAGCGAAACACGGACGAAACGCCAGGATTGTGATGAGACGCTGCGCCAGGATATTGCCCGCACTGTTCGGCGGAGCCGGTATCGCCGTGGCGGTCGGAGTCAGCGGCGTCGGGGCTTTGCCGGTCGGCATCACCGGGTCGATCACCCCAGCTAGCGTCGTGGCGCCGCCGAGCGCGGCTCCTGTCGGCTCCCAGGCCTGCATCATCGGGCTCAACTGTGGCTGTATCCGCTACCGCACCTGTCCGGGGGATCGCCGGCGGCCGCCGGTACGCGCACCTGAGCCCCAGTTGGGCGGCGAGGTGCCCGTGGTGACCAGCGAGCACGGGGTCGCCCCGGCAGCTCTCACACGAACACCTGCTTGGGCATCACCGTCGGCTTGACGCCGTAGCGCGGCAACCCGGTGGTCCGCCCGGACGAGGCCATCGATCCCATCCCGGCCGGCACCGCGTGCATCGACGCGCCCTCTTCGGCCGCCGCGGTCCAGCCCGAGCCGGTAAGTGCCCCGGTGCTCGCCGCGGCGCCGGTCGTCGACCAGGTGGCCGGCACCGACAACCCGCCGATCATGGATGCCTGGCCCAGTCCCCCCAGCACCGGCGCAGCCCGGAAAGGCACCGCACCGGCCGGCTGCGCCGCTCCGGCCAGTACCGCCGGGGCGAACCCGCCCGCGATACCCTCGGCGCCGACGACGTCCGATGCCAGGGTGGCCGGGCCGGCCAGGGCCAGGGTGTGACCCAGCGACAGCGCGGTCGGGATCGCGGTACAGACAAACCACGCCGAAGTGTTCACGCCGCCATTGATGGCATTCGCGAACAATGGGGTGCCGAGAAAGAGGTCGACCGCGTCGATGAGCGTCGTTGCCGACGACGATGACGCCGTCAGCGGTGAGGTGAGCGATTGCAGCGCCCCCTGCAGGGTGGTCAGCGTCTGGGTCAGCCCCTGCTGGAGCCCGTCGGCGGAACCGGCGCTGGCGACCGCCGACCCGACCGGGTTGGTGGTCTGCGGTGCCGGGGTCATCGGGGACAACACCGCCGCGCTTGCCGACGAGCCGCTGTAGCCGAACATGGCCAGGGCGTCCTGCACCCACATCGCCATGTAGTGGGCTTCGGTGGCCAGGATTGCCGGGGTGTTCTGCCCCAGGAAATTCGTGGCCACGAGTGCCGCCAACTGGGCCCGGTTGGCAGCGATCACCGGCGGCGGCACCGTACCCGCGCGAGCGGACTCGAATGCGGCCGCCGAGGCCATCGCCTGCGAGCCGGCTTGTTGTGCGGCGGCCGAGGTGCTGTGCAGCCAGGCCAGATACGGCGCTACGGCGGTGGCCATCGCCGCCGACCCCGGCCCGGTCCACTGTTCGCCGCACAGCTCGGAGACCACCGCTTGAGCGGAGGCTTCCGCGGCTTCCAACTCCATGGCCAGGCTGCTCCAGGCCGACGCGGCCGAGATCAGCGGCCCGGAACCGGCTCCGCTGTACATCCACGCGGAGATGATCTCCGGGGGCAATGCTCCGAAATCGAACGCCATTTCGCTAACCCGCCTTCCTCTGAGCCGATGTTTCACATTCCGGTTTGTGACAACCTGCCGGGCGACGGCCGCTAAACGACCGCCGGCTTGGGCATCACGGTCGGTTTGGCGCCGTAGCGCGGCGCGCCGAATCCGGTGGCACCGCGCGCGGCCGCGGCCATCGCCGGCATCCCGGCGGGCACGAAGGCTGCGGCCGGGGCGGCGTGCGCCGGGCTCCAGCCCGCGCCGACCAGCCGGGTGGGGGCGGTGTCGGCCGCCAGGCCCGCGCCGGCCCAACTGGGCGGCACCGACAACTTGCCGACAGACGACGCCTGGGCCATAGCGCCCGCCACCGGCGCCCCGCCCGCCGCCCCTGCCAGCACCGTTCCACCGCCGAGGCCGGCGCCGGTCTCGGCGGATGCCAGGCCGCCGAGCTCGGCGGCTTCCTCGGGAAAGTCCAGAAGACCGCCACCGGCCAGGCCGAGCAGCGCCGAGCCGGCGGAGACCCAGTTACCCATCCCGATGTTGCCGATGTTGGCGGCGTTGCCGGACAGCAGCGAAGAACTACCATCGGTCGGCACACCGAGGATGTCGGTCAAGAACCCCTGGAACGCCGCGTCGAGCGCCGCCGTGGCCTGGTTGGTCTGCTCGGCGGTGGAGTAGGAGACGGCGTTCTGCCCGAGCACTTGCACAAGTTGCTGGTGAATGGCGGCCGCCTGGTCGCTGATCGACTGGTAGAGGTTGCCGTAGGTCGCGAACAGGGCCGCCTGCAGTTGGGATACCGGGTCGGTGCCGGCCGGGGCGATCATGGTGGTCGGGGCCAGCGCCGCGCCGCTCTCGGTGGCCAGCGCTTCGCCGATACCCGCGAGCTGGCCCGCGGCCGAGGTCATTGCTTCGGGGAGCGTTTTCACAAATGACATGTGTCCTCCTCGGAGGGAAATCGAACCAGAAATTCAGTGATCCGATGGGCTTGGCTGTCGATGTCGTGAAGCATTGCAGAATTGGAATGACCAAAGCGTTCGGTAACAGTTAGTTAGCGGCTGGGTGCGAATCTTTAACGAGAAACGACGGGCGGTGAAAGGTCTGAAACCGTTGTTTAACGGGCCGGAATCTCTGCATTAACTGTGCAATTTATCTAACCCCGCGGTCACAATTCGGACGCCGCCGATACCGCGGCGGTGGCCTCCGCGGCCGGGCGCGGTCTGGCCGGGGTCGCCTTCAACTGCCCGACAGTGGCCCGACCTATAGGCTGGCTGCGTGTTTGAATCGCTCTCCGACCGGTTGACCTCGGCCCTGCAGGGGCTGCGCAGCAAGGGCCGGCTCACCGACGCCGACATCGACGCCACCGCCCGGGAGATCCGGCTGGCACTGCTGGAAGCCGACGTGTCGCTGCCGGTGGTCCGGGAGTTCATCGGCCGGATCAAGGACCGCGCCAAGGGCGCCGAGGTCTCCGGTGCGCTCAACCCGGCCCAGCAGGTCGTCAAGATCGTCAACGAGGAACTCGTCGGCATCCTCGGCGGACAGACCCGGACCCTCGCGTTCGCCAAGACGCCGCCGACGGTCATCATGCTGGCCGGTCTGCAGGGCGCGGGTAAGACCACGCTGGCCGGCAAGCTGGCCACCTGGTTGCGCGGTCAGGGTCACACTCCGCTGCTGGTGGCCTGCGACCTGCAGCGCCCGGGCGCGGTCAACCAGTTGCAGGTCGTCGGCGAACGGGCCGGGGTCGCCGTGTTCGCGCCGCACCCGGGCACATCCGCGCAGGCGCACGAGGCCCAGATCAGCGTCGGTGACCCGGTCGCCGTCGCCGCCGCGGGCCTGGCCGAGGCCCGCGCAAAACACTTCGACGTCGTCGTCGTCGACACCGCCGGCCGGCTCGGCATCGACGAAGAGATGATGGCCCAGGCCGCCGCCATCCGCGACGCCGTCCAGCCCGACGAGGTGCTGTTCGTGCTGGACGCGATGATCGGCCAGGACGCGGTCACCACCGCCGACGCCTTCCGTGAGGGCGTCGGCTTCACCGGTGTGGTGCTGACCAAACTCGACGGCGACGCCCGCGGAGGTGCGGCGCTCTCGGTACGTGAAGTCACCGGCGCCCCGATCCTGTTCGCCTCCACCGGCGAGAAGCTGGAGGACTTCGACGTCTTCCATCCCGACCGGATGGCCAGTCGCATCCTGGGCATGGGCGACGTGCTGAGCCTGATCGAGCAGGCCGAGCAAGTCTTCGACGCGCAGAAGGCCGAGGAGGCGGCCGCCAAGATCGGCACCGGCGAACTCACCCTCGAAGATTTCCTTGAGCAGATGCTGGCGATCCGCAAGATGGGACCGATCGGCAACCTGCTGGGCATGCTGCCCGGCGCCGGCCAGATGAAGGACGCCCTGGCCGCCGTCGACGACAGTCAACTGGACCGGCTGCAGGCCATCATCCGCGGCATGACCCCGGCCGAGCGGGCCGATCCGAAGATCATCAACGCCTCGCGTCGGCTGCGCATCGCCAACGGTTCCGGGGTTGCCGTGTCGGAGGTCAACCAACTCGTCGACCGGTTCTTCGAGGCCCGCAAGATGATGTCGTCGATGATGGGTGGCATGGGCCTGCCCGGCATGGGCCGCAAGAGCGCCACCCGCAAAGCGGCGAAGAGCAAGGGCAAGAAGGGCGGCAAGAAGCGGGGCCCGACCCCGCCGAAGGTGCGCAGCCCGTTCGGTGCCATGCCGGCCGGTTTCCCGGACCTGTCGCAGATGCCCGAGGGCCTCAACGAGCTGCCCCCCGGGCTGGCCGATTTCGACCTGTCCAAGCTGAACTTTCCGGGACAGAAGTAGCTTGGCGCTTCACGTCTGCGGCCGCGGGCTGCCCGATGAGACTCCGGTGGAGTACTGGATCGTCGATGGCCGGATCAGTCTCGAGCCGCTCGACGGTGCGCAGACCGTGTTCGCCGACGGCTGGATCATCCCCGGCCTGGTCGATGCGCACTGCCATGTCGGGATCGGGCCCGGCGGCCCGGTCGACGCCGCCGAAGCGCTGCGCCAGGCCGAAACCGAGCGTCGCGCCGGGGTGCTGCTGATCCGCGACGCCGGCTCACCGATCGACACCCGGGACTTCGACGACCGTGACGACCTGCCACGCATCATCCGCGCCGGACAGCACCTGGCCCGCACCAAGCGCTACATCCCCGGGCTGGGACTCGACGTCGACGATGAGAGTCGGTTACCGGAAACTGTTGCAGCCCAAGCTCGTCGAGGAGACGGTTGGGTCAAGCTGGTCGGGGACTGGATCGACCGGGGGATCGGAGACCTGGCGCCGCTGTGGTCCGACGAGGTGCTCGCCGCGGCCATCGACGCCGCGCACGCCAACGGCGCTCGGGTCACCGCGCACGTCTTCGGCGAGGACGCGCTGCCCGGCTTGATCAACGCCGGCATCGACTGCATCGAGCACGGCACCGGCATCACCGACGACATCATCACGCTGATGCTGGCCAACGGCACCGCGCTGGTGCCGACGCTGATCAACATCGAGAACTTTCCCGGGATCGCCGATTCGGCGGCCAAGTACCCGACCTACGCCGCGCACATGCGCGCGTTGCACGCCACCTGCCGGTCGCGGATCGGCGCCGTCCGGGAGGCCGGCGTGCCGATCTACGCCGGCACCGACGCCGGCGGCATGATCGCCCACGGCCGGATTGCCGACGAGGTGCACGCGCTGACCGGTGTCGGGCTCAGCGCCACCGACGCGCTCGGTGCGGCCTGCTGGGATGCCCGGCGCTGGTTGGGCGCGCCCGGGCTGGAGCACGGCGCCCCGGCCGACCTGCTGTGCTTCGCCGAGGATCCGCGTACCGGGCCGGACGTGCTGCGCTGCCCCGATCTGGTGATGCTGCGCGGGCGGGTGTACTAGCGCCTTTCCGCCCAGCAGACGCAGAGTCGCACTGTCAGCCAGAGGTTGGCGCGATTCTGCGTCTGCTCGCTGCGGCCGAAGGCCGGGAGCTACAGGCTGCCGACGCCGGACGTCGGCCCCTGCGCAAAGCCCCAGTCCAGCAGCGCGGCGGCCTGATCCCAGTAGGTCGGGCCGCCTTCGTGGATCAGCCCGTACATCATCGCGACCACCAGTCGCCGGCCGTCGCGGGCCGCCGCTCCGACGTAAGTCTTGCGGGCGGCGTCGGTGAAGCCGGTCTTGCCGCCAATCGCGCCCGGGTAGCGGGCCAGCAGCTCGTTCATGTTGACGATCGGGTGCTCGCCGGACTCGGTGGGAAACATCGCCGACGGCTGCGCGGTGATCTGCGCGAACACCGGGTCGGCCATCGCCGCCCGGAAGATCGCCGCCAGGTCGTGCGGGGTGGTCGCACCCGGGCCGCCCGGGCCGTCCAGTCCGGACGGTGTGCTGGCGTGCGTGTCGGTCGCGCCGACCGCGGCGGCCTTGGCGTTCATCTTCGCCACGGCCGCCTCCGGCCCGCCGAGCATGTCCGCGAGCGCGTTGGCGGCGTCATTGCCCGACACCAGCAGTAGGCCTTCGAGCAGCTGACGCGCGGTGTAGCTGTGGCCGGGCTTGATCCCGACGCAATTGCATTCGACCGCGGTGTCGGCCGGATTGGCGACCACGGTGTCGTCGAGGTTCAGCTCATCGAGCGCGACCAGGGCGAGCAGCACCTTGATCGTGCTGGCCGGCGGGGTGGCGGCGTACCCGTTCTGCTCGGCGAGCACCTGCCCGGAGTCCAGGTCGGCGATCAGCCAGTTCGGGGCGGGGCCGGCCGGTACCGGTGCTGAGCCCAGGGGTTGGGCGACATCGGCGGAAGCGGTCACCGCGGTAGTGGCAAGTACGGTCAGCGCAGCCGCGATTGCGGCCAGAAGTTTCCGCATGGCCGGTTACCTTACCGCCCGCCACCGCGGCAGTGTTCAATCGAGGAATGCTGAGCCAGGCCGAAATGTCGGATCGGTGGCAGATCCAGCAGCTGCTGGTCGATTACTCCACCGCCATCGACACCCGCAACTTCGACGACCTCGACGCCGTCTTCACCGACGACGCCTACATCGACTATCGCGCGATGGGCGGTATCGACGGGGACTATCCACAGGTGAAGGCGTGGCTGGCGGAGGTGCTGCCGAACTTCGCCGGCTACGCCCACATGCTGGGCCTGCCGTCGATCCGGGTGGAAGGGGACACCGCGACCGCGCGCACCTTCTGCTTCAACCCGATGCTGTTCGGGACCGAAGACCCCGCGAAGCCCGCCACCATGCTGTTGGGCCTGTGGTACGACGACGAGTTCGTCCGGACCGCCGAGGGCTGGCGGATGAACCGCCGCGTCGAGACCAAGTGCTTCCAGAAGCTGCCCTGACGCGATTTCTGCTGAGCGGGCCGGTTCTGGCACAATGGGCGGCTGTCCACCGTGCGACCGTGCCCTTCGAGGGCGTGCGGTCACGCGGCGCAACACGCGAGGCAAAACCGGATGCGGGCAACTCCGCCCGTATCGCTGAATTGCAGCGTGCTATTCAGGAGTGATTCATGGCTGTCAAGATCAAGCTCACCCGGCTCGGCAAGATCCGCAACCCGCAGTACCGCATCGCGGTCGCCGACGCGCGCACCCGCCGCGACGGTCGTTCCATCGAGGTCATCGGGCGCTACCACCCCAAGGAAGAGCCCAGCCTGATCGAGATCGACTCGGAGCGCGCCCAGTACTGGCTGTCGGTCGGGGCCCAGCCGACCGAGCCGGTGCTCAAACTGCTGAAGATCACCGGTGATTGGCAGAAGTTCAAGGGCCTGCCCGGCGCCGAGGGCAAGCTGAAGGTCAAGCCGGCCAAGCCGAGCAAGCTGGAGCTGTTCAACGCCGCGCTGGCCGAGGCCGAGGGCGGCCCGACCACCGAGGCCACCACGGCCAAGAAGAAGAAGGCGCCGGCCAAGAAGGCCAAGGACGAGGCCAAGGAAGAGGCGAAGGACGAGGCCAAGGCCGAGGCCCCCGCGGACGACGCCCCGGCCGAGACCCTTGCTGCCGAGGCCGCCGAGCCGGCCGCCGAGAGCTGAGCGCGGCCGTGAGTGCAGTGGTGGCAGATGCCGTCGAGCATCTGGTGCGCGGCATCGTCGACAACCCGGATGACGTCCGGGTCGACATGGTGACCAACCGGCGCGGGCGCACCGTCGAGGTACACGTCCACCCCGACGATCTGGGCAAGGTGATCGGCCGCGGCGGTCGCACCGCCACTGCGTTGCGCACCCTCGTTGCCGGTATCGGTGGACGCGGCATCCGCGTGGACGTGGTCGACACCGACCGGTAGCCGACGGGCTCATGGAGCTTACGGTCGGGCGGGTGGTCAAAGCTCACGGCATCACCGGCGAGCTTGTCGTCGACATCCGCACCGACGACCCCGAACTCCGGTTCGCGCCGGGCGCGTCCCTGCACGCTCGGAAGAGGGGTCAGTCGCTGGGCGACTACGTCGTCGAAGCGGCGCGCCCGCACGGCGCGCGCCTGCTGGTGCGACTGGCCGGGGTCGTTGACCGTGACGGCGCCGACGCGTTGCGCGGCACCGTCTTCGTCGTCGACTCCGCCGACCTGCCGCCGATCACCGAGGCGGACACCTACTACGACCACCAGCTGGAAGGCCTGACCGTTCGCACCAAAGCGGGGGAGCAGATCGGCGCCGTCACCGAGGTGCTGCACACCGCCGCCGGCGAGTTGCTCGCGATCAAGCGGACTGATGGCCGGGAGCTGTTGGTGCCGTTCGTCGCCGCGTTCGTTCCGTCGGTGTCACTGGCCGACCAGGTCGTCGAGATCGATCCCCCCGATGGTCTGCTTGACCTGGAAGGGTGAGCGGCGGCATGAGAATCGATGTCGTGACGATCTTTCCCAGCTACCTGGACCCGATCCGGCAGTCGTTGCCGGGCAAGGCGATCGAGTCCGGGCTGGTCGAGTTGGGCGTTCACGATCTGCGGCGCTGGACACACGATGTTCACCGTTCGGTCGACGACACCCCGTACGGCGGTGGTCCGGGGATGGTGATGAGGGCGCCGGTATGGGGCGAAGCACTCGACGAGATCTGTTCGGAACAAACAGTTCTGGTCATACCTACGCCGGCGGGTGCACTGTTCGACCAGGCCACCGCCCAGCGCTGGAGTCAGGAACGGCACCTGGTGTTCGCCTGCGGCCGCTATGAAGGCATCGATCAACGGGTGGCCGACGACGCCGCCCGGCGGATGCGGGTCGAAGAGGTCTCGATCGGCGACTACGTGCTGGCCGGCGGCGAGTCCGCGGTGCTGGTGATGCTCGAGGCGGTGCTTCGGCTGATGCCCGGGGTGCTGGGCAATCCGGTGTCACGCCAGGATGATTCGCATTCCCCTGACCGCGACGGACTGCTGGAGGGGCCGAGCTACACCCGACCGCCGAGTTGGCGTGGACTGGACGTCCCGGAGGTGCTGCTCTCCGGCGACCACGCGCGGATCGACACCTGGCGACACCAGGCAGCGCTGCAACGCACCAGGGAACGGCGACCGGACCTGTTGGCCGGCGACGGGCCTGACTAGATCCGGCCGCCGGGGAAGATCGTCTTGACGGCTTGGGTGATCGTGGCACGCGCGGTGGCGTCGTCGCTGGGCTGCAGCGACTCGATCACCACCACGTAGCGACGGTCAGCGCCGACCACGCCGGTCGACAGGTGCATCCAGTTGTTGCCGATGCAGCACATCCAGCCCTGCTTGACGGCCACCGGCTCGTTGTACAAGCCCTCCGGAATCCCGAACCGCTGCGGGTAGCCGTCGATGCCGGTCGGGGTCGACTGCGACAGGTCGTTGACGATCATGTTGACCCGGTCCGCCGGCAGGCCGCCGGAACCGTTGAGCAGCATGTCGTAGTAGCGCGCCAGGTCCGGTGCGGTGCTGATGGTGTTCCACCAGGCGCCATTGGAAGGCGGTGAGGTGCCTGCCAGACCGTAGCGGCTCGCCACCCGGGTGATGATCGCGTTGCCGCCGTACAGGCTCCAGAACGTCTCGGCGGCCCCGTCGTCCGAGGAACGCAGCATGACATCCAGAGCGGCCTGGTCGTCGGCCGACAATGCGGCCTCGGGCTGGTGGGCCAGCAGGTCGTCGGCGATGAACAGCTTTGCCACCGAGGCGGTGGCGATGGACCGGGTGTTGCCGTTGGTGACCAGCTGGTGTGAGATGCGGTCCAGCACGGCCACCGAGATGGTGGCGCCGGCCTTGGCCGCTTCCTCGGTGGCGTCCTGCATGCGTGCGGCCAGTCCGTCGACCACGGCGACCGGCGGAATGGCGGGTGCTCGGGGTGCTTCGATCGCGGTGGCTACCGGTGCCACCTCGGGCGCCCGGTACTGCGGGGGTCGCGTGGCGGCGGCGCCATAGACCTTCTCATCGCAGCCGAACACCACCGTCGAGATCACCATGACGATGGTCAGCAGGAGCATCGATGGCCGCACGGCTGGTAGGCCTCCTCAACAGGTATCAGTCGCGTAACCGACGTCTACGGGCTCGCCACACTTGCTGCCATCGGCCCGTCGGATAGATTACCGCGTGCACACCCGGATCGCGCAGTTCGCCTCTCCATTCAGACTTATCACGGTGAAGGCCGTTCCGGCGGTAACGACCAGCGGCGATTTGCACGATTTCACTGGTAGCGCCGCATCTGGCACAATTGAGCAGTTGTCGCCCGGCAGTTGATTCTGCAGCGGGGGCCCGGGCGTCTCGGGCACCGCACGATGCGACAATATGCCCGAACCCATCGGCTCGGTTACCGTCTGCACGCACCGGCGTGCGGCCCGGTCGGCAGCCGCGACCCGCGAGGAAGTGTTTCCGCAATGAACACGCTGGACATCGTCGACAAGGCGTCGCTGCGCGACGACATCCCGGCCTTCGCCCCCGGCGACACCGTCAACGTGCACGTGAAGGTGATCGAGGGCACCAAGGAGCGCATCCAGGTGTTCAAGGGCGTGGTCATCCGCCGGCAGGGTGGCGGCGTCCGCGAGACGTTCACCGTCCGCAAGGAGAGCTACGGCGTCGGCGTGGAGCGCACCTTCCCGGTGCACTCGCCCAACGTCGACCACATCGACGTCGTGGTCCGCGGTGACGTCCGCCGGGCCAAGCTGTACTACCTGCGCGAACTGCGCGGCAAGAAGGCCAAGATCAAGGAGAAGCGCTGACGCGCGCGTCCGCACCGGATTTGCTCCGGTCGGTCTACGGCGCCGCTGGCGCGGTCACTACCCTGATCTCGTGACCGAAACCGCGGGCTCGTCACCCGAGAACTCTGCCGAGGCCGACCAGCCCGAGGCCGATCAGCCCGAGGCCGCCGCCTCGGAGACGCCCGCCCCCGAGGACCGCAAGCACAGCACGCTGCGTGAGTCGGTGGTGCTGGTGGCGATCGCGCTGGTGCTGTACTACCTGGTGTTGACGTTTGTGGCGCGCCCGTATCTCATTCCGTCGGAATCGATGGAGCCGACGCTGCACGGCTGCCACGGCTGCGTCGGCGACCGGATCATGGTCGACAAGGTCACCTACCGGTTCACCTCCCCGCGTCCCGGAGACGTCGTCGTCTTCCGTGGACCGCCGTCGTGGAACGTGGGTTACAAGTCAATCCGGTCCGACACCACCGCGGTGCGCTGGGTGCAGAACGCCCTGTCCTTCATCGGATTCGTGCCGCCCGACGAGAACGATCTCGTCAAGCGGGTGATCGCGGTCGGCGGTCAGACCGTGCAGTGCCGCAACGACACCGGCCTGACCGTCGACGGCAAGACACTCGACGAGCCCTACCTGAATCCGGCCACCCTGATGGTCGACCCGATGGTCTACCCCTGCCTGGGCCCCGAGTTCGGTCCGGTGACCGTACCGGACGGCCGGCTGTGGGTGATGGGCGACAACCGAACCCACTCGTCGGACTCCCGCGCACACTGCGACACCGTGGCCATCCAACCCGATCTGCAGCGCCGGACCCTGTGCACCGGCGAGAACGTCGACGCCGGCACGGTGCCGGTGAGCAATGTGATCGGAAAGACCCGGTTCATCGCATGGCCGCCGTCGCGGTGGGGGCCGGTGAGAGCGATCAACCCGCAGCAGGGGCCGTAGGCGATGGCCAGGGCCTGGCCGCCGCGACCGGTGATCCGCCGCTCACCGGGCCTGCGCACCCTGGAGTCGGCGCTCTACCGCAGTGGGCTGGGCCCGGTGGCCGGGGTCGACGAGGTGGGGCGCGGCGCCTGCGCCGGACCGCTGGTGGTGGCCGCCTGTGTGCTCGGCCCGGGCCGTCCCGCCGCGCTGGCGGCGCTCGACGACTCCAAGAAGCTCACCGCCAACGCCCGCGAACAGCTGTTT
The DNA here is from genome assembly GCF_010727125.1 of Mycolicibacter terrae. Classification (NCBI taxonomy): domain Bacteria; kingdom Bacillati; phylum Actinomycetota; class Actinomycetes; order Mycobacteriales; family Mycobacteriaceae; genus Mycobacterium; species Mycobacterium terrae. The sequence continues at coordinate 1,512,188 of NZ_AP022564.1, forward strand.
CCGGTGATCCGCCGGCATGCGCTGGCCTATCACGTGGTGTTCATCTCGCCGGCCGACGTCGACGTGCGCGGGGTGCACGCCGCCAACATCGAAGGCATGCGGCGCGCGGTGGCCGGGCTGGCGCTGCGGCCCGGCTACGTGCTCTGCGACGGATTCCGGGTGCCGGGGCTGCCGATGCCGTCGCTCCCGGTGGTCGGCGGCGACGGCGCGGCGGCCTGCATCGCCGCGGCGAGCGTGCTGGCCAAGGTCACCCGGGACCGCTACATGGTCGCGCTGGATGACCCCGGCTACGGCTTCGCCGAGCACAAGGGCTACTCCACCGCCGCGCACACCGCGGCGCTGGCCGCGCTGGGGCCCTGCGGCCAGCACCGCTACTCGTTCATCAACGTGCGCAGCGTGGCGGTGCCGGCCGCGGCGGCCGCCCCGGTTACGGGGACAATGGGGACGACGAACCGAGCAGAAGGACAACTGAGCAGATGAGTGCCGAAGATCTCGAGAAGTACGAAACCGAGATGGAACTCTCGCTGTACCGCGAATACAAGGACATCGTGGGGCAGTTCAGTTACGTCGTGGAAACCGAGCGGCGGTTCTACCTGGCCAACAGCGTGGAGATGGTGCCGCGCAACGCCGACGGCGAGGTGTATTTCGAGCTGCGGCTCGCCGACGCGTGGGTGTGGGACATGTACCGGCCGGCGCGGTTCGTCAAGCAGGTACGGGTGGTCACGTTCAAAGACGTCAACATCGAAGAGGTCGAAAAGCCCGAGCTGCGGCTGCCCGAATAGCACCCCGGCGTCGCCGTCGAGCTCATGCGCCGGTCCCAGCTTCGCCTCTGGTTCGTCGAGCCTCGCTGAACCGCTTGGTTGATGCGCCGGTCCCAGCTTCGGCTCTCCTTCGTCGAGCCTCGCTGAACCGCCGGTGCCGGTCTAGGCTGGCAGGCATGACCGCTGTCGACCGTGCCGTGTCCCGTCGGGAGATCACCGATGCCCTGCTCAAAGCCATGGAACGTCGTCACGAGGTGCTCGACGTGATCGTGGAATCCGACGACCGCGGGTCTGCCGTGCACGCGATCGCGAACCTGCTGGGCACCTCGCCGGCCGGCTGCGAAGCGGTGATCGGGATGTCGCTGGATCAGCTGACCAAGGACTCCCGGAGCAGGATCGCCGCGGAGCTCGAAGACCTGAACAACGAGCTGACGTTCACCCTCGGTGATCGCCCGGCAAGCTCCGGCGAGACGTTGTTGCTGCGCCCGTTCGCCGGTGACCCGGATCGCGATATCTTCGCGCTGCGCACCTCCGACGTCGGGGCCAGCGGCGACGGGTCCGGCGGGCCGGCGGGCGGCCTCGACGACGAGATCCATTCCGGTCTGTCGCGAGTCGACGACGAAGATGCTGCATGGTTTGTCGCCATCGACGGTGCGCACAAGGTCGGCATGGTCTTCGGCGACCTGAACCACGGCGAGGTCAACGTGCGGATCTGGATCCATCCCGAGCATCGCAAGAAGGGCTACGGCACCGCCGCGCTGCGCCGGGCGCGTACCGAGATGGCGGCGTACTTCCCCGGTGTGCCGCTGGTGGTTCGGGCTCCGGGCGCACACGCCGGCTGATCGTCGGTTCCCCGGCGGCTGTGGATGAAGTCGCCGCTGTGGACAACTCACCGTGCTGCAGCGGTTTTCGGTGCGGCGCGGTTCAACGCCGTCGGTGCGATGACCGAACCTGACCGGCATGACAACCATGACGCGCGCCGAGCTGGGGGCGCTGGGCGAACAGCTGGCCGCCGACCACCTGATCGGGCAGGGGTGGACGATCCTGGCCCGCAACTGGCGCTGCCGGTACGGCGAACTGGACGTGATAGCCGCCGATCCGGCCGCGCGTGCCGTGGTGTTCGTCGAGGTGAAAACACGCACCGGTGACGGGTTCGGCGGGCTGGCGTACGCGGTGCCGCCGGAGAAGGTGCGCCGGCTGCGCAGGCTGGCCGGAGTGTGGCTCGCCGGCCGGCAAACCCACTGGGATGAAATCCGCGTGGACGTGATCGGGGTGCGGATCCGGCGGTGCCGCACTCCGGAGATAACCCACCTGCAGGGGGTGGGCTGATGTCTTTGGGGCGGGCCTACTCGGTCGCCATGCGTGGCCTGGATGGTCTGATCGTGGAGATCGAGGCCGACATCGCCTCGGGACTGCCGGGGGTGCATCTGGTCGGCCTGGCCGACGCCGCATTACAGGAATCGCGGGATCGGGTGCGGGCCGCGATCACCAACAGTGCGCAGCGGTGGCCGCAGGCCCGGCTGACCTTGGCGCTGTCCCCGGCGACGCTGCCGAAGATGGGGTCGGTCTACGACATCGCCCTCGCCGCGGCCGTGCTCTCGGCGGATCGCGACACGCCTTGGTCGCGGCTGGAGAAGTCGGTGCTGCTCGGCGAGTTGGCGCTGGACGGGCGGGTACGGCCGGTGCACGGGGTGTTGCCAGCGGTGTTGGCCGCCAAGAACGACGGCTGGGCGCGGGCGGTGATACCGGTGGACAACCTCGCCGAAGCCAGCCTGGTGGAGGGCATCGATGTCTACGGGGTGGCGACGCTGAGTCAGCTGTACGACTGGCTGGAGGGCTCAGCCCGGCTGCAGGAGCGGATCATCACGGTGCCGCCGACCGTGGAACCGGCCGAGGACCTGGCCGAGGTGGTCGGTCAGGCCCAAGCCCGGTTCGCTGTCGAGGTGGCCGCTGCCGGGTCACACCACCTGATGCTGACCGGCCCGCCGGGTGTCGGCAAAACCATGCTGGCGCAACGTCTTCCGGGGCTGCTACCACCGCTGACCGAAAGTGAGTCGCTGGAGGTCACCGCGATTCACTCGGTCGCCGGGCTGCTGTCCGGCAGCGCACCGTTGATCACCCGTCCGCCGTTCATCGCACCGCACCACAGCTCCAGCGTCGCGGCGCTGGTCGGTGGCGGCTCCGGCATGGCGCGGCCCGGAGCGGTGAGCCGCGCGCACCGCGGGGTGCTGTTCCTCGACGAGTGCGCCGAGATCCGCGTCAGCGCCTTGGAGGCGTTGCGAACACCGTTGGAGGACGGCGAGATCCGGCTGGCCCGGCGCGACGGGGTCGCCTGCTACCCGGCCCGGTTCCAGCTGGTCATGGCGGCCAACCCCTGCCCGTGCGCACCGGCCGACCCGCGGGACTGCACCTGCAAGCCGATGGAGAAGCGGCGTTACCTGGGCCGGCTGTCGGGGCCGCTGCTGGACCGGGTGGATCTGCGGGTGGAAATGCATCCGGTGCGGGCCGGCGCGTTCTCCGCCACCGACGGGGAGTCGACCGCCGTGGTGCGGGCCCGGGTGGCGGACGCCCGCGCCGCGGCGGCGAAACGCTGGGAACCACATGGCTTTCACACCAACGCCGAGGTCAGTGGAGCGTTGCTGCGCCGCAAGTTCCGTCTCGGCGTCGCCGCGATGGCCCCGCTGCGCACCGCGCTGGACCGTGGCCTGCTGTCGATCCGCGGCGCCAACCGCACTCTGCGGGTGGCCTGGACGCTGAGCGACCTGGCGGGCCGGAGCTCACCCGGTCTGGACGAAGTCGCTGCGGCGCTGAGCTTCCGTCAGCCGGGGGTGGCCCGATGAGCGCCGACCGCACCACGCTGTCGGCCTGGGCGTACTTGTCCCGGGTGGCCGAACCGCCGCGCCCGGATCTGGCCGCACTGGTCGCGCGGGCCGGCCCGGTCGAGGCGGCGGAGCGGATTCGGTGCGGCGCCGTCGAACCGGAGCTGGCCAGGTACACCGAGGCCAGACGGGAGATCGACTGTGCCGGCGACGACCTGGAGCTGCTGGCCCGCCGCGGTGGCCGACTGGTCACTCCCGACGACGGGGAATGGCCGATGCTGGCGTTCGCGTCGTTCGGCGGTGCGGCGGCCGCCAAGAAGCCGGACTGCCGCGCACCGCTGGTGCTGTGGGCGATGGGGCCGGTGGCCCTCGATGAGGCCGCCGAACGCGCCAGCGCCATCGTCGGGACCCGGGCCGCGACCGCCTACGGCGAGCTGGTGGCCGCCGACCTGGCCGCCGGGCTGGTGGAACGCGACGTGGCGGTGGTATCCGGCGGCGCCTACGGAATCGACGGTGCAGCGCACCGAGCCGCACTCGCCGCGGACGGCACAACGGTGGCGGTACTGGCCGGGGGAATCGACATATGTTATCCCGCAGGACATTCCGCTCTGCTGCACCGTATCGGCGGGCACGGGCTGCTGGTCACCGAATATCCGCCCGGGGTCCGCCCGGTCCGGCACCGGTTTCTGACCCGCAACCGGCTGGTGGCGGCGCTGGCCGGCGCGACGGTCGTGGTGGAGGCCGGACTGCGCAGCGGCGCGGCCAACACCGCCGCGTGGGCGCGGGCGCTGGGCCGGCCGGTGGCCGCGGTTCCCGGGCCGGTGACGAGTGCGGCGTCGGCCGGCTGCCACGTGTTGCTGCGCGGGGGCGCCGAACTGGTCACCCGGGCCGACGAGGTGATCGAGTTGGCCGGACGGATCGGGGAGCTGGCGGCCGATCCGCCACGGCCGGTGACCCCGCTGGACGGGCTCGGCCCCGCCGAACGCCAGGTCTACGAGGCCCTGCCGGGCCGCGGCGTGGCGACCGTCGATCAGGTCGCGGTCGCGTCCGGGCTGGCCCCGGCACAGGTGTTCGGGCCGCTGGCGATGCTGGAGGTGGCGGGCTTGGTCGAGCGCCGCGACGGCAGCTGGGCGATAGTCCGGAGCAACCGGTAGCTCGTATAGTCGGCGGGGTCAGCCAAGATGGGGAGGCAACGTGGCAGGAAGACCGGTTCACACCTTCGCAGTGGTCCGCACCGAGAAACTCTCGGACCATATGGTGCGGGTGGTGCTGGGTGGTACCGGATACGACACCTTCCGCCCGCGCGAATTCACCGACTCCTACGTCAAAGTCGTCTTCGTGCGCTGCGACGGCCCCGCGGTGGCGGCGTTACCGCAACCGTTGACGCTGGACAGCTTCGACGAGCTGCCCGAGGAGGACCGTCCGGTGATCCGCACCCTGACGGTGCGGCGCGCCGATCCGGTCGCCCGTGAGATCGCCATCGACGTCGCGGTGCACGGCGACCACGGTGTCGTCGGTCCGTGGGCCACCGGCGCCCAGCCCGGTCAGCCGGTCTATCTGATGGGCCCCAACGGCGCCTACGCTCCCGACCCCGCCGCCGACTGGCATCTGCTGGCCGGTGACGAGAGCGCGCTGCCGGCGATCGCGGCCGCCTTGGAGGCACTGCCGGCCGACGCGGTGGGCAAGGCGTTCATCGAGGTCGCCGGCCCGGAAGACGAGATAGAGCTGACCGCGCCGCAGGGGGTACAGCTGAACTGGCTGCACCGCGGCGGGCGTGCCGATCTGGTGGGGCAGGACCGGGCCGGTGACAACGCCCCGCTCATCGAGGCGGTCACCACCACCCTGTGGCTGCCCGGCCAGGTTCAGGTGTTCATCCACGGCGAAGCGCAGGCCGTCATGCACAATCTGCGGCCTTATATCCGCAAGGAGCGCGGGGTGGACGCCAAATGGGCGTCGATCTCCGGTTACTGGCGTCGCGGTCGCACCGAAGAGACGTTCCGGCAATGGAAGAAAGAGCTCGCCGCCGCCGAAGCTGCGGCAGGCTAGCGGCATGGCGTTCGGGGATTACCAGTTCGAGATCTACCTGCAGGGCCTGGCCGGGGTGGTGCCCGGGCTGCCGATGACCTACACCGAGTTGGAGGCCAAAGCCGCTGCCGCGCTTTCCCCGTCGGTGTGGTCGTATGTGGCCGGAGGCGCCGGCGACGAGCGCACCCAGCGGGCCAACGTCACGGCGTTCGACCGGTGGGGGCTCATTCCACGGATGTTCGTCGGCGCCGTCGAGCGCGACATGTCCATCGAGATGTTCGGGTTGCGTCTGCCCTCCCCGATCTTCATGGCGCCGATCGGTGTCATCGGTATCTGCGCCCAGGACGGCCACGGCGACCTGGCCAGCGCCCGGGCCGCGGCGGCCACCGGCGTTCCGATGATGGTGTCCACCCTGACCGCCGATCCGCTGGAGGATGTCGCCGCCGAATTCGGCGACACCCCAGGGATTTTCCAGCTGTATACGCCCAAGGACCGGGAGTTGGCCGCCAGCCTGGTGCGCCGCGCCGAGGCGGCCGGATACCAGGCCATCGTCGTGACCCTGGACACCTGGGTTCCGGGCTGGCGGCCCCGCGACCTGGCGATGTCGAACTTCCCTCAATTGCGCGGGCACTGCCTGGCCAACTACTTTTCCGACCCGGTGTTCCGCGCGGGGCTGGCCCAACCACCCGAGGAGAATCCGCAGGCCGCCGTGCTGTCCTGGGTGCAAACCTTCGGCAACCCGCTGACCTGGGACGACCTGCCGTGGCTGCGGTCGTTGACCGATCTGCCGCTGATCGTCAAGGGGATCTGCCACCCCGACGACGCCCGGCGCGCCAAAGACGGCGGCGTGGACGGCATCTACTGCTCCACGCACGGCGGGCGCCAGGCCAACGGTGGGCTGCCGGCGCTGGACTTCCTGCCGGACATCGTGGCGGCCGCCGACGGGCTGCCGGTGCTGTTCGATTCGGGCATCCGCACCGGAGCCGACATCATCAAGGCCCTCGCATTGGGCGCGACCGCGGTGGGAATCGGCCGGCCGTACGCCTACGGGCTGGCGCTGGGTGGGACCGCCGGGATCGTGCACGTGCTGCGCTCCCTGCTGGCCGAAGCCGACCTGATCATGGCGGTCGACGGCTATCCGTCACGGGTTGATCTCACCCCGGACACGCTGCGGCGCGTCACCTGAACGCTTGAACGGCTTCTGCCACCGTGAGCTGGTGGACGCGATTCTCGAGGAGTTCGACGAGCATCTGGCCTTGGAGCGGGGACGTTCCGAACACACCCGGCGTGCCTATCTCGGCGACCTGCGCTCGCTGTTCGTGTTCCTCGCCGAACGCGGGCACAGCGGTATCGACGGTCTGAGCCTGCCGCTGCTGCGCAGCTGGCTTGCCGAGCAGGCCGGCGCCGGCGCGGCCCGCAGCACGCTGGCGCGGCGCACGTCGACGGTCAAGACCTTCACCGCCTGGGCGGCGCGGCGCGGCCTGCTGGCCTCAGATCCCGGGGTGCGTCTTGCGCTGCCCAAGGCCCGAAGGACCCTGCCTGCGGTACTGCGTACCGACCAGGCGCACGCCGCGATGACCGCAGCGAAATCTGGTGCGCAGCAAAATGATCCGCTCGCATTGCGAGATCGGCTGATCGCCGAGCTGCTCTATGCCACCGCCGTGCGGGTCAGCGAGTTGTGCGGACTGGACGTCGACGACGTCGACCCATCGCGTCGGCTGCTGCGGGTGCTCGGCAAGGGCAACAAGCAGCGGACGGTGCCATTCGGCGAGCCGGCCGCCGAGGCGCTGCAGGCCTGGCTGGCCCGCGGGCGCCCCCCGTTGGCGACTGCGGAGTCCGGCCCCGCCCTGCTGCTCGGCGCGCGCGGCGGGCGCCTGGACCCGCGGCAGGCCCGTACCGTCGTGCACCAGACCGTCGCCGCGGTCGGTGGTGCCCCCGATATGGGGCCGCACGGGTTGCGCCACACCGCGGCCACCCATCTGTTGGAGGGCGGTGCGGACCTGCGCATCGTGCAGGAACTGCTCGGCCACTCCAGCCTGGCCACCACCCAGCTCTACACGCACGTCACGGTCGCCCGGCTTCGGGCCGTGCATGAGCGGGCCCACCCCCGGGCCTAGCCGCTCGGCTTGAGCCGGATCGGCGTCGAGGCCAACAACCCCAGCGGGTCGACGTAATCGGCGTGCGAAGCCGGGCCCCACATCGCGCCCCAGTGCAGACAGGCGGCGCCGCCGCAGCCCGGATGTCCGGGGTTCAGCACCCCGATCACCGTCGTCGCCGTCACCGGCCGGCCGGGCCGCACCGACGACGAGACCGGCTGATAGCTGGTGCGCAGCCCGCCGGGGTGGGCCAGCGACACCACCGGCACTCCACCGGAGAGCCCGGCGAACACCACGGTCGCGCTACCGGCGGCATAGACCGGCTGGCCCGCGGCACCGGCGAGATCCACCCCGCGGTGCCCGCGCTGCCAATCCGGTCGCGGCGCGTCGAACGCCCGGACCACCACCGGCCGCGGCCGTAGCGGCCAGTCCAGCCGCACCGAGTCGCTGCGGGCCGGCGTGGCCAGCAGCAGGCTCACGACCAGCAACAACGCCGTCCGCCGCATCCGAACAGTTCACCCCGGCGGCCCGGTGATCGGCCAGTCACCGCTGTGGACAAAGCACCTGTTCGCGGCGTGTAAACTCACATGCGCGGTCCGCTGCTTCGCGGCTTAGTGGACTGACTTCGCGTGTCTGCAGCACAACCGGATGCCGGCGGTCCCCGACAGGGGTCCGGCATCTCAGCAGGCACCAGGGCCCGGCCTCACCCGTCGCCGGGCGACAACCGACACAAAGGAACCCTGTACTCATGGCTGTTGTAACCATGAAACAGCTGCTCGACAGCGGCACCCACTTCGGGCATCAGACCCGTCGCTGGAACCCCAAGATGAAGCGGTTCATCTTCACCGACCGCAACGGCATCTACATCATCGACCTGCAGCAGACGCTGACGTTCATCGACAAGGCGTACGAATTCGTCAAGGAGACCGTCGCGCACGGCGGCACCGTGCTGTTCGTCGGCACCAAGAAGCAGGCGCAGGAATCGGTCGCGGCCGAGGCCACCCGGGTCGGGATGCCCTATGTCAACCAGCGCTGGCTGGGCGGCATGCTGACCAACTTCTCCACCGTGCACAAGCGGCTGCAGCGGCTCAAGGAGCTCGAGGCCATGGAGCAGACCGGCGGCTTCGAGGGGCGCACCAAGAAGGAGATCCTGGGTCTGACCCGGGAGAAGAACAAGCTGGAGCGCAGCCTCGGCGGGATCCGGGACATGGCCAAAGTGCCGTCGGCCGTCTGGGTCGTCGACACCAACAAGGAGCACATCGCCGTCGGCGAGGCCCGCAAGTTGGGCATCCCGGTGATCGCGATCCTGGACACCAACTGCGACCCGGACCTGGTCGACTACCCGATCCCGGGCAATGACGACGCGATCCGCTCGGCGGCCCTGCTGACCAAGGTGATCGCCTCCGCGGTGGCCGAGGGCCTGCAGGCGCGGGCCGGTCAGGGCAACGGCGAGGGCAAAGCCGACCCCGCAGCGGCCGAGCCGCTGGCCGAATGGGAGCAGGAGCTGCTGGCCTCGGCAACCACGACCGCCACCGCCTCGGCACCTGAGCCCGCCGCCGGCACCGACACCACCACCGACGCATCGTAGGAAAGGCACACAACAGTGGCGAACTACACCGCTGCCGACGTCAAGCGGCTTCGGGAGCTCACCGGCGCAGGCATGATGGACTGCAAGAACGCGCTGGCCGACAGTGACGGCGATTTCGACAAGTCCGTCGAATTGCTGCGAATCAAGGGCGCCAAGGACGTCGGCAAGCGCGCCGAGCGCGCCACCGCCGAAGGCCTGGTTGCCGCCAAGGACGGCGCACTGATCGAGCTGAACTCCGAGACGGACTTCGTCGCCAAGAACGCCGAGTTCCAGGCGCTCGCCGAGGAGGTGGTCACCGCCGCCGCGGCCGCCAAGACCGACGATGTCGAGACGCTCAAAGCCGCCCAGGCGGGGGACCGGACGGTCGCCGAGGCCATCGAGGCCCTGTCGGCCAAGATCGGCGAGAAGCTCGAGTTGCGCCGTGTCGCCTACTTCGGCGGCACCGTGGAGACCTACCTGCACAAGCGGGCATCGGACCTCCCGCCGGCGGTCGGTGTGCTGGTCGAGTACTCCGGCGACAGCACCGAGGCCGCCCACGCGGTCGCGCTGCAGATCGCCGCGCTCAAGGCCCGCTACCTGACCCGGG